>NZ_SMJX01000309.1 GCF_004348535.1 Actinomadura sp. KC216 | reverse complement strand
CCACGTTCCAGCAGCCCCCCGAGCCCTACCCGCCGGAGAACTTCGGCCCGCCGCAGCCCCCGCCCTACGACGGCGGCCAGGCGCAGCAGCCGTTCGACGGAGGAATGCTGCCGCCGCCGTACCCCGCCACTCAGGGCGGCTACCAGGGCTACGACCAGCCCCAGCCCCCGCAGGGCGCCCAAGAGGCGCCGTACCCGCCGCAGCAGCCGCAGTACGACGCAAACGGCAACTCCGCGCCTCCCCTCGAACAGCTGCCGCCGTACCCGTCCGACCAGTTCACCCAGCAGGACCCCGCGGCGACCTACCAGCCGATCGACCCCGCGACCGGCCAGCCCTACCCGCAGGACACCGACGGCTCCGGCCAGCCGTACGTCCCGTTCGACCCCCAGACCGGCCAGGCGCTGGACCCCAACACCCGCCAGCCCTACGCCCAGCAGGTCGACCCGAACACCGGCCAGCCGTACCAGCAGGTCGATCCCAACACCGGGCAGCCGTACCAGCAGGTCGATCCGAACACCGGGCAGCCGTACCAGCAGGTCGATCCGAACACCGGGCAGCCGTACCAGCAGGTCGATCCGAACACCGGGCAGCCGTACGCCCCTCAGTTCGACCCGAACACCGGCCAGCCCTATCAGCAGTTCGATCCGAACACGGGCCAGCCCTACGCCCAGTTCGATCCGAACACGGGCCAGCCTTACGCGCAGGATCCGAACGCGGCCGGTCAGCAGTACCCGCCGGTCGACCCCAACACGGGCCAGCCGTACGGCCAGCAGATCGACCCCAACACCGGGCAGCCCTACCAGCAGCAGGTCGATCCGAACACCGGGCAGCCGTACCAGCAGGTCGATCCGAACACCGGGCAGCCCTACCAGCAGCAGGTCGACCCGAACACGGGTCAGCCGTACGGCCAGCAGTTCGACCCCAACACGGGGCAGCCGTACCAGCAGTACCAGGCGGTCGACCCGAACACGGGGCAGGCGTACCAACAGGTCGACCCGAACACCGGGCAACCGCTGCAGGGGTACGCGTACCCGCAGCAGCCGCAGCAAGGGCCGCAGCAGCAGATGCCGCAGCAGCCGCAGAACGCCGACAGCCTCAGCTCCGAGAACCTCCTCGGCGAGCGCCGCATCGCGCCGTCGTCCGGCTGGCGGCGGGCCGTCTACAAGGCGACCGCGGGCAACATCCATCCGGGGGAGTCACAGGGCGATCTGCGGCGCAAGGACCTCATCGCGCGGGCGCGCACCCTGGTGGCGGGCGGGCATCACCGGGTCGCCGTCATGTCGCTGAAGGGCGGCGTCGGCAAGACGACCACCACGACCGGGCTCGGCTCGATGCTCGGGTCGCTGCGCGGCGACACCGTGATCGCGGTGGACGCCAACCCCGACCGCGGGACGCTGTCGGACAAGGTCCGCCTTGAGACGGCCGCGACCGTCCGCGACCTTCTCAACAACCGGGACCGGATCCACCGGTACGCCGACGTCCGGGCGTTCACCTCGCAGAACAACGCGCGGCTCGAGGTGCTGGCGTCCGACCGCGACCCCGCGGTCAGCGAGGCGTTCAGCGCCGACGACTACGCCGCCGTGGCCGTCGTCCTGGAGCAGTACTACTCGATCTGCATCACCGACTGCGGGACCGGGCTGCTGCACTCCGCGATGGCGGGCGTGCTGAGCCTCGCCGACCAGCTCGTCCTGGTCAGCTCCCCGTCGGTGGACGGCGCCCGTTCCGCCAGCGCGACGCTGGACTGGCTGGAGGCGCACGACCACGGGCATCTCGTCCGCAACGGCGTCGTCGTGCTGTCGATGGTCCGCAACCGGACCCGCAGCCAGGTCGACCTGGACAAGCTCCAGGCGCATTTCGAGAGCCGCTGCCGCGCCGTCGTCCGGATCCCCTACGACGACCACCTTGAGGAGGGCGCGGAGGTCGAGCTGGAGCAGCTCGCCCCCGCGACCCGCGAGGCGTACCTGACCCTCGCGGCGGTGGTCGGCGACGGTTTCGCCTATCAGCGTCCCGCCCAGCCTTGACCGGCGGTGCGCTCCCGCGCCGCCCGTTCCCGCCCGCGGAGACCGGACGCTAGGGTCGCGATCTGTGGACGGCGTGTACGTGGGAAAGGCGGGCCCGGACGCCGCCGGCGACAGCGGCTGGCTGCTCGGCCATTTCAAACCGCCGGGCGATCTGCGCCGCAGCGACGACGTCGAGATCAAGTGGGGCGTCCATCCGAAGGGCGAGCGGCGCGCCCGGTGGACGAGCGGTGAGAAGCGCACCGCCCTGCTCGTGCTGATCAGCGGCCGGTTCCGGCTGGAGTTCCCCGAGGGCGACGTCGTCCTGGCCGAGCAGGGCGACTACGTGGTGTGGGGACGCGGCGTCGACCACTCGTGGTGCGCCGAGGAGGAGTCGGTGGTGATGACCGTCCGCTGGCCCTCCATCCCCGGTTACGCCGTCCGGCCCCCAGACGGCGCGGACGGCACGAACGGCGCGAGCGACGGCGGCGACGCGGAACCGTGAGCGCGCGGGACGCGTCCCAGCGTCCATGATCGGTGGAAGGCGGCTGCCGCTCGCCGCCGCGGTGATGGCGCTGTGCGTGGGCTGCTCGTCGTCCTCGTCCGGTGGGGACGTGGTCTGCGGGCCGTGCCGCCCGCCCGTGATGGTCACCGTCTCGGGTCTCGATCGGCTGACGGTGGAGGGCGTGCGCATGCAGGTCTGCGTCGGCGGGCAGCCGTGCGCCGACTTCCGTGTCACGCGCCTTCCGGGGATGAACTCCTCCTCGTGCGGCTCGGTCGCGTGTTCTCTGCTCGAGACCGGCGCGCTGCAGGTCACGCTCCCGCAGCGGACGGCGCGGACGGTCGCCGACCAGCCCGTGCGGGTGACGGCGTCGTCCAGGCAAGGGCAGCGGGAGGGCGCGGCGACCATGACGTTCGTCGCCGAGAAGGGTCCCTGCGGGTGCGACTACTCCTACGCCGACGTCGTACTGGGGTGAACCCGCCTTATGCGGTCGAGGTCAGGGGCCCGTGCCCGCTATCGTGGGCGTTGGTCATCTGGAGAGTTCGCATAGTGGACTAGTGCAGGCGCCTTGAAAGCGCCCAGGGCTGGGGACAGTCCTCGTGGGTTCGAATCCCACACTCTCCGCCTGGAAGCCCGGAATGGGGAACACGCCGGGGAGCGTCCGGCTCGGTCGTATATCATCCGTTACCCTCGTCGGCATGTCTGAAGCGCCCCAAGATCCGGCAGGAACCACCCACCAGTTTCAGAACTTCGCCAACCAGGCACCGGCTCCCAAGTCCGGCCCGAACCTCGCGCTGATCGGCGGCATCGTCGCCGTGGTGGCGATCCTCGCGATCATCGTGGTCGCCGTCCTGACGATGGGCTGACGCCCGCCGCCAGAACCTGACCTCAGCGGCCGGACTTGGAGAAGTGCTGGTAGTCCTTGGCGCCGCTCCATTCGCCGCCCCAGCCCCAGCCGATCGAGTCGAAGGCATCGACGACCTTGTCGCCGGCGTGGATGACGCCGGGGTCGTCGTTCCGGCGGTTCTTGTACTTCTCGCAGTCGGGGTGGGCGATGTGCCCGTCCGCGTAGACGTACGGGTTCTGGCACGGGTTGATGTCGATGGCGAGGCCGTACGCGTGCTGGGAGAACGAGCTGGACCCGGTCGCCGCGCGGCAGTTGAACGCCGAGGTGTTGTTGGCCTCGATCGACTGGAAGTCGCTGCCCTTGTACTTGTCGACCGGCTCCATGCGCTCGATCGGGTAGCGCATGTCGTACAGCTTCTCGAACACGCCGACCAGGTCCTCGGCCTCCCCGGCGTTGACGACGAGCCGCCCGCCGGTGTGCGGCTTGTCGTCCATGCCCCAGTAGGTCATCTCGATCATCCGCAGCCCGGACGGCGGCACGGGGCAGCCCCTGCGCCACGAGTGCTTCAGGTCCGCGGCGGTGACCTTGCCGATCTTCGCCTGGAACCCGGCCGGCCGCGATGGCGCCGTGCCCGACACGGTGGGCCGCGTCGTGGGCGGGGACGTCTCGTCCGAGCCGCCGGAGTCGCGGCCACAACCGGCCGCTGCGGACGCCGCCGTGAGCAGCGCGGTGAGGAAAGCGGCGGCCTGAATAGGCCCTCTACCTGGCATCTTTCCAGCATTGCACGTCCGCGTGGCCTGCGCGTGCCACCCCGGGTTCGCTACGGTGCGTTTGACGGCACGCCCGCCGGAAAGGGGCCGGGACGGACGGGCCGCGATTCTCAATCGTCCGCCGGGCATGTCGTCCGGCGGTGTCCGGCCCCAGGGGAGCCGGGATGGCGGAACCTCAGGAGAGGGACCTCCCAAGCCTCGAAGACGAGCTCTTCGGTGTGGCGCACGACGTGGAGGTCGAGCAGGCGGTGCCCGCACGGCTGGCGCCGGACCGGGCCCAGCTTCTCGCGGAGCGCGCCCGCGCCTTCCTGCGCCGCGACGTGAAGGCGCTGGCGTCGGGGTTCGGCGCGTTCCTGCTCGTCGACGCCGTGATGATGTACGCGCCGCTGATGACGAGCCGCCGCCCGAGCCTGCTGCCGCAGTTCATCACGCTGCTCGTGCTGGCGTTCGGGCTCGGCGGCCTGCTGGTGTGGAAGGTCGGCGGGCGGTGGCGGACGTTCGGCCACGGCATGATGCTCGCCTGGGTGTTCCTGACCTTGGTCTCGGTGGGCTTCCTCACCGGCGTCACCGTCCCGCTGTAGAGCCCGGGGCGCGGGAGGGCAGGGCAGGTCAGGTGTGGCGCGGGGTGGTCAGGACGTGGGGCCGATGCGCTTGAGGACCATGGCGAAGGCGCGTCCGATGGCTTCGAGGTCCTGGGGCTCGATCACGTCGATGAAGTAGGTCCGGACGGTCTCGACGTGGTCGCGGGCGGCGCGTTCCAGCGCGGCGAAGCCCTTCTCGGTCAGCTGCGCGTAGACACCGCGCTTGTCGTTGGGGCAGCTGTCCCGCTTGACCAGGCCCTTCGACTCCAGCCGGGAGCAGGTGTGCGAGAGCCGGCTGCGGGACTGGCTGGCGTTCTCGGCCAGCTCCGCCATGCGCAGCTGCCGCTCCGGTGCCTCGGACAGCCGGACGAGGATCTCGTACTCCGACACCGACAGGCCGTGCCGGGACTTCAGATCGCGGTCCATGATCTCGGTGAGCCGGACGCTGCCGTCCACGAATGCCCGCCAATCGCGCTGCTGGGCGGCGTCGAGCCAGCGTGGTTCGCTCATAATCGCGAGTATAGAACACATGTTGAAGCTTCAACTAATGTGCACTGTCTTCACGTTAGCAGGAGGCCCGGGTATCCGCCCAGGGGAATAGTTGAAGCATCAACTAGGTTCCGGCGGATGTGCGCCGCCCGACCGCGGACGGGCACCCGAACGATCGGAGGACCCCATGCCCGCCGTCACGGCCGACCCGCTGACCCTGCCCCGCCTGCCGCTCCTGCCGGAGGCCGAGACCGGCTGGCGCCGCGTCGCGAAGACCGTGACCGCCGCGCGCCATCTGGAGGGCGAGGGCTTCCAGGTCAGGCGCCCGTTCCCGGGCATCGACCTGTCCCTGGCCGACCCGTTCCTGCTCCTCGACCACATGGGCGCCGTCGAGTACGCGCCCGGCGAGGCGGTGGGCACGCCGTGGCATCCGCATCGCGGTTTCGAGACCGTCACCTACATCATCGACGGCGCCTTCCAGCACCAGGACACCACCGGCGGCGGTGGCCTCATCGCGGACGGCGCCACGCAGTGGATGACCGCCGCGTCCGGGATCCAGCACATCGAGCAGCCGCCGCCTGAACTCGTCGCGAAGGGCGGGCTGTTCCACGGCATCCAGCTCTGGGTCAACCTGCCGCGCGCCCAGAAATGGGTCCCGCCGCGCTACCAGGACATCGAGGCGCGGGACGTGAAGCTGCTCGCCGCCGACGACGGCTCGTCCCTCGTCCGCGTCATCGCCGGGTCGCTCGCCGGGCACGACGGCCCCGGCGTCACCTACACGCCGATCAACTACCTGCACGCGACGGTCGCGCCGGGCGCGCGGCTGGCGCTTCCGTGGCCGCGCGACTTCAACGCGCTGGTGTACGTCCTGTCCGGACGCGGGACGGCCGGCGTCGAAGAGGCCGCGCTGGACGAGGGGCAGCTCGCGGTCTTCGCGGGCTCGCACCACAAGGGCACGGGGGACGGGCTCGTCGTCCGCGCCGCCGACGTCCAGCCCGCGGGCAGCGCGAACGGGTGGGAGATCCTCGTCCTCGGCGGCCTCCCGATCCGGGAGCCGATCGCGCGGTACGGGCCGTTCGTGATGAACACCCGCGAGGAGATCATCCAGGCGTTCGAGGACTTCCAGGCCGGACGCATGGGCACCGTCCCGGCCGAGAAGGTGCCGCACCGGTCGTCCGCCGACGAACCCCTAGCCTGACCTGCGACGTTGCGGGCCGTGGCCTGGTCGCCCGAAATCCGTCGCTGGAGTTCCAGGGGTTCGGGTGACGAGGGAGTGCGCATGCGCTAGTGTGTTCGAATAGTCGAACAGAGGTTCGACGTGATCGTTTGAATACGCGCTCGCCCGGGAGGCGTCATGGCGGCGACCGTTGCCCCGAGGCAGGACCTGCACGCGGGTCCCGCCTCGGGAGCGCCCGCGGCCTGTGGCGCCGAACGGGACGGGACTCCGGAGCCGCGTTGCGGGGCGCGGCGCCGGGCGGAGCGCGCGACACGCCGTAGCGGTTTCTACGCAAATCTACGGCCGCAGCTATATCGCCTCATAGAGTCCGAGAGCGTGGACCCCGTGCGCAATCCCTATGCCCCCGGCGCCGGGCAGCGCCCCCCGGAGCTGGCCGGCCGCGACCGTGAGCTCAAGCAGTTCGAGGTGGTGCTCGAACGGGTCGCCCGCGGCCGGCCCGAGCGCAGCATGATCGTCACCGGGCTGCGCGGGGTGGGCAAGACCGTGCTGCTCAACGCGTTCCGGTCGATGGCGATCCAGCGCCTGTGGGGGACCGGGAAGATCGAGGCGCGGCCCGACCAGTCGATCCGGCGTCCGGTCGCGTCCGCGCTGCACCGGGCCGTCCGGGAGCTGGCGCCGCGGCACCGCGCGCCCGACCGCATCGAAGACTTCCTCGGCGTGCTGAAGGCGTTCGCGCAGTCGGAGCCCGAGCCGTCCGGCAAGAGCAAGGCGCGGGCGCACCGCTGGCAGCCCGGCATCGACGTGCCCGCCACGCGCGGCCGCGCCGACTCCGGTGACCTGGAGATCGACCTCACCGAGCTGTTCGTCGACGCCGCGTCCGTCGCGACCGACGTCGGCGCCGGGATCGCCCTGTTCGTGGACGAGATGCAGGACATCCCCGCCGACGACGTGTCCGCCCTGTGCGCCGCGTGCCACGAGCTGTCGCAGGTGGGCGGCCCGCTGATCGTGGTCGGCGCCGGGCTGCCGCACCTGCCCGCCGTCCTGTCCGCCAGCAAGTCCTACTCCGAGCGGCTGTTCCGCTACGCCCGCATCGACCGGCTCGACCGCGAGTCCGCCGACCACGCCCTGCTGGCCCCCGCCGAACGGGAGGAGGTCACGTTCACCAAGGACGCGCTTGACGCGCTGTACGGCGCCGCCGACGGCTACCCGTACTTCGTCCAGGCGTACGCGAAGGTCGTCTGGGACGTCGCGCCCGACACCCCGATCACCGCCGACGACATCAAGGTCGCCGCGCCGGAGGCGGAGAGCGAGCTCGCGGTCGGCTTCTTCGGCAGCCGCTACGAGCGCGCCACCCCGGCCGAGCGCGACTACATGCGCGCCATGGCGATGCTCGGCGACGACCCGGTGTCCACGGCCTCGGTCGCGGACGAGCTCGGCCGCAAGCCGTCCAGCCTGTCGCCCGCCCGCGACGGGCTCATCAAGAAGGGCCTCATCTACAGCGCCGAACGCGGCATGGTCGCGTTCACCGTGCCGCACTTCGGCCAGTTCCTCCGTTCCCAACCCGCCTGACACCCGTCTGATCCGACCGGACGCTTCGGCTGCATACAGCTCTCTAGCGAAAAGGCTAGAGAGCGATAGAAAATGGCATGGGGTCGTGTCGTCCGGTGAATATTCAGCTTTCTAGCGGCCGCCGTAGAAAGCCGTAGATTCTGCTCGCATGTCCTCTCGTTCTTTCTATTAATATCTAAGATTTTTCGTAGAAAGCTCTAGAGAAGGGAAGAGTGGCCGCGGCGAAGCATGCGCGCGGCCGGCTGGGTAGGACCGTGCATGCCATGCATCCGGACAGGACCTGATGTTGGGGGAAACATGGGACACGGCGACCGGTTCCGCGGCCAGGACCCGGACAACGAGTTCGCCCGCGACGACGAGATGTCCATGCAGCAGGACCAGGGCGGGCGGCCACCCGTCCAGGACGACGGCTACATCTACGGGCCGGACGAGTACCCGGACGACATGGGCGGCGGCATGCGCTCCCGCGCCCCCGACGACGACGAGATGCCCGAGCGTCAGGAGGACGAGTTCGGAACCTACGAGGACGCCCCACCCGACGACGACACCGAAGCCACCTGGTGATCCGGCGGTCCCGCGAAGCAGTCGACGTCCGCCCTCCCGTCCCCGTCCCTCTCCGCGTCCTCGTCCCCGTCCGGGGGCAGGTCCGGTGGGACCAGGGCTGAGCGGACGGTCCTGTCGCGTTCGGCGGTGGAGACGGCGAACACGATCTCGACGTCCCGCTCATGGACGCGGGCCGGGAAGACCACGAACCGCCAGCAGCCCTCGCGCCACACGTCCAGCGGCACCGCGCTCGCGACGACGTTCTCGTGCTCCACCCACGCGGGACTGTCGTAGAGCGTCGCGTACGTCTCCTCGATCGGGCTGCGCCGCCGCTCGCACGGCATCGCCGCGCGGCCCGTGCCGTGCGGCAGCCCGCGCCGCTCCACCAGCGCCGACAGTTCTGGGGACAGCGCGGCGAACAGCGCCAGCTCCACCGCGAGCACCAGCCCGACCTGCGCCTGGACGTCCAGCAATACGTACAGCCCGGGCAGCGGGGCGCCGAGTGCGGCGACCGCGGCGCCGGTGAACAGCGCCGCCCGCAGCACGGTCCGCCGCTCCACCTTCCTGGCGCTCAGCCCGCCGAAGCAGCCGCAACCGGCGTCCGGGCGGCGGACCCGCAGCTCGCCGACCACCCAGGTCGCGGCGGCGAACGCCACCGTCGTCGCCAGCCGCACTCCGAAATGCGACGACACGAGCAGCGCCAGCCCGAGCACGCCCTCGCCGAGCCCGAGCCCGACCGCCATCCCCCGGCTGCCGCGCAGCGCCGTCAGCCGCGCGAGCCCGGCCGGCACCGGCACGCCGTGGACATGGTGGGACGCGTGCCCCGCCGGCTCCCGGACCGTCAGCTTCGCCAGGCACGCCGCCAGCAGCACGGTCGCCAGCAGCAGGACCTGCGTGTTCTGGAACGCGGTCACCATGACGCCGTCCTCCCCGGCATCGCGGACGGAGCGCCGGGGCGGACGGCGGCGGTGAAGCAGCCCGTCTCCAGGTCGCCGCCGAGCCCTGCGAACGCGGCGGGCGTCAGCTCCACGATCCGCCCGCGCGGTGATGCGCCGCAGTCCACGCAGCGGTCGCAGAAGCGGGCCGCCATGCACCCGCACTCCACGACCGGCATCCGCGCGGCCCGCCCGCCGCACTCGTTGTGGACGACGACCTCGCTGCCGAGCGACAGGTACGGGAACGCGACGCAGCCGGACGGGGCGCCCGCGCATCCCCCGGCGTCCCCCTCGGAATCGACCGCCGGGTAAGCCACCCCGTCC
>NZ_SMJX01000308.1 GCF_004348535.1 Actinomadura sp. KC216 | reverse complement strand
GGTTTAGCCGGGGCCGGTTCAGGCGGGGCCGGTTCAGGCGGGGCCGGTTCAGGCGGGGCCGCGTGTGAGGGGATCGGTGTCACCGACCCGCTCCAGGACGCGGAGCGAACCGACCACGCGGCGCTCCTCGAAAGCGCCGCTCTCCAGCGCCCGGAGGTAGATGTGGTACGGCGGCTGACCACCGTCGCGGGGGTCGGGGAAGACGTCGTGAATCGCGAGGGCCCCGCCGACGGCGACGTGCGGCGCCCAGCCCTCGTAGTCGGCCTGCGCGTGCTCTTCGCCATGGCCGCCGTCGATGAACAGCAGGGCGAGCGGCGTCCGCCAGAAGGCCGAGACCGTGCGGGACTGGCCGACGACGGCGACGACCTCGTCCTCCAGCCCGGCGGCGGCGATCGTCTTGCGGAACGTGGGCAGCGTGTCCAACCGCCCCGTGCGCGGGTCGACGAGGGACGGGTCGTGGTGCTCCCAGCCCGCCTGGTTCTCCTCCGACCCGTGGTGATGGTCGACCGTGACGACGATCGTCCCGGCCGTCCTGGCGGCGGCCCCCAGGTAGACGGCGGACTTGCCGCAGTAGGTGCCGACCTCAAGGAGCGGCCCGGCGCCGGCCAGGCGCGTCCCGTACTCCAGAGCGGTCTCGTACAGGGCGAGTCCCTCGTCGTCCGGCATGA
Source organism: Actinomadura sp. KC216 (assembly GCF_004348535.1). Lineage (GTDB taxonomy): Bacteria > Actinomycetota > Actinomycetes > Streptosporangiales > Streptosporangiaceae > Spirillospora. The sequence goes on along the minus strand of NZ_SMJX01000308.1, from coordinate 9,086 downwards.
AACCCTTGGCATGGCGCGCCGCGCGCAACAGGTCCACGGGCATCGCGGAACCGGCGGACGCCTCGGTGTCGGTCATCGGTCTCCCTCCGTCCGGGCACCATATACGAGACATATGACCGCGAGACGACCGCCTTGCCCATCGAGACTAGAACGTGTTCTACTTTCGTGCTGACGAATGCCGACAATGAAACGGAGGAACGATGAGAGTACGAGTCGACCCGCTGGTGTGCGAGGCGAACGCCGTGTGCGTCGGCCTGGCGCCCGAGGTCTTCGACCTCGACGACGAGGACGAACTCCAGATCCTCACGCCGGACGTCCCGGCGGGGGAGCAGGACCGCGTCCGGCACGCGGTGCGGTCGTGCCCGAAGGCCGCGCTGTCGCTGGACGAGTAGAACCGGTACCGTCCCGCTCCCCCAGCCTCCCATTTTGGGACGGCCCGGAACCATCATCACGGCCCGTCCCGAACCAAGGTGGCCGTTTTCTCCCGATTGCGGGGGGCACCGACCGGTCGCCACACCCCCACGGGAGGAGACCGACCCTATGGCGACCCGGTACCGGCCGCACATCAGCCTGGCCGGCCTCATCTATCTCCTCATCGGCCTGTTCATCGCCTGGGACCGCGGCTACATCACCGGCGACCTGATCCGGCGGGTCGGCAGCGCGCTGCTGGCCGTGTTCCTCTGGTTCCTGATCCTGCTGGGCGTGGACCTCCACATCCGCGCCTAGCCGCCGGACCCGGACACGGGCCGTCCGTTCCCCGCCACAGGACGGCCCGTGTCCGCGACGACAGCCCCTCATCGCGTCACGGTCATAGACCACTGAGTGCGGCGAAGGTTACTTTCCGCACATGACGAAAAAGGACTGTAGTTGCGGACATGGCGGCGGCTGCTCGTGCCCGAAGGGATGCTCCTGCGGCTGCAACGGCTGAGAACGCCCCGCCCTACCTCGGGACGGGCGCGTGCCAGAGCAGCGGGCTCTCCGCGAGCGCGCCGGACGTGGTGCCGGCGCCCAGGACGGCCGGCCCCATGGCGGCCAGCGCGGTGAGCCGCTGATCGCCGGGCCCCGACAGGCCCGGGACCTGGAGACGGCTCCAGGAGACGCCGTCCGCCGACGTGAGGACGGCGCCGTCCCCCTTCGAGGTGCTCGCCGCCACGACGAACCCGTTCGGCGTCGCGGTGACGGCGGTCGCGGTGACGTCCGTGCCGAGGACCCGCTGGGCCCAGGTCGTCCCGCCGTCGACGGAGACCAGCGGCGCGGCACCGGCGCCGATCGCCACCAGAGTCCTGCCCTTGGCGGCCACTTCCGTGAGCGGGCCGGTGGCGAGGCCGGACGGGAGCTTGGCGGCGGTCCACCGCAGGCCGTCCGGGGACGTCCACACGGCGGGCGCCCGGTCCCGGCCGCCGACCGCCACGTATGCGCCCGCCGTCGCGATGACGTCGGCGGCGGAGCCGGTCAGGGCGGTGCGCCGCCATCCCCGGAGATCGGACGAGCGCCATGCCGCACCCGCCCCGACCGCAACATAACCGGCCGGGCCGGACGTGACCGCCACGGGCGGCGGGCCGCCGGGGAACGGCGACTTCTGCCAGGCCAGCCCGTCCTGCGAGGTCAGGGCGAGAGGGCCGGGCCGCGCGCCGGACGTGCGTCCCACGGCGAGCCAGCCCTTGCCTCCGTGGACGACGTCCGAGACCCATCCGCCGGTACCGGGGAACCGGGCCCGCGTCCACGCGCGCCCGTCGGGGGCGCTCCAGATCGCCGCGCCGCCGTTGCTGCTGCCTGCGGCGACGGAACGCCCCGGGCCTGCGGCGAGCGCTCGGATCGTCCGTTCCGGGTGGACGGCGCCCGGCACCCTCCGCAGATCGGCGCCGGACAGGTAGGCGTCGTTGCCCTGCCGTCCCGAGACCACGAGCCCGGGACCGGCGACCGCCAGGGCACTGCTCTGCACAGGCGCCGGGACGGTGCCTCCCGGCCGCCAGGTGCGGCCGTCATCGCTCCGCAGGACGGTGCGCGCGCCCTTCGCGCCCTGCACCAGCACGGCCAAGCCGCCGTTCCCGCCGTTCCCGGCGAATCGCTCGATGCCGTAGCCGCCGAACCGGCTCGCGGCCTGCCATTTCAGGCCGTCGACCGAGGTGAACATGACACCGAAGCGCTGTATGCGGCGTCGCTTCTTCTTGCCGACCGCCTGCCGTCCCTCACGGACGGTCGCGAACCAGCCCGGCCCGGCCGCCAGGCCCTTCGTCGGGCCGTACGAGCCCTGGGCCTGCGGGACGGGCGCGACCGTCCAGGTGCGCCCGCCGTCCGCGGACCGCCAGAGGCCGTCGGCCCGCACCTTGCGGGTGACCTTCTTCCCGGCCTTCCTCGCGGTGATCTTCTTGACGTACGTCCCGTGCACGACCAAGACGTTCCCGCGCGCGGCCACGCGGTCGAGGCTCGTGACCCCCGCGGGGCCGGCGGTGCGCCGCCAGGTCCGGCGGTCGTCCGACGTCCAGACGGCGGCGCGGCCCGCGGCCGTGCCGACCGCGACGAACCCCGCGCCGGTGCCGGTCAGGGCGTTCACCGTGTCGGACGGCGTGAACGGCGCGCCGAGCGGAAGCCTCGTCCAGGTGTTCGCGGTGTCGCTCGCCCACGCCACCGGGGCGCCGCCGGACGATTCGCCGAGCGCCAGCCAGTCGCCCGCCGTTCCGGCGACGTGGCGCGGGCGGTCACCGCGCGGGAGCGCCCCGCCGCCCGCCGCGGCGACACCGGCGACCGACCAGGTGCGCCCGCCGTCAGAGGACACGAGGAACCGGGCCCGCTCCCCGCCGGGAACGCCGTCGCCCTCGGTGCCCGCGGCGACGACCGTCCCGCCCGCGGCGGAGACGGCGGTGAGCTCCTGGACGAGCCCGTCGGTCGCGGCGGCGGGGTCGGGGGCGAACAGCGCGTCCGCCGCCACCGCACCCGGGACTCCCGCCGAAGCCCGCCCGGACTCCTCGCCCCGGGACGCGCCGACGATCACACCGCCCGCGACAACGACGAGCCCCACCGCGACCGCCACCCGCGACCGCAGCCCGGCCCCGACTCCGGGCCCATCGGCCGCCGGCTTCGGCGGACCCGCCACGAGCACGTCATGAGGATCGGGCAACGCCCGGCCGCCCGCGGGCTTGCGGGACGCGGGCTTCGGAGCGGCGGGCTTTCGCGCCGCGGGTTTCGGAGCCGCGGGCTTCGGGACGTCCGGCGGGTCGGCGGGCGGCTCCTCGGGGGCCTCGGCGACCGGCTCGGCGCGGTCGCGGGGCGGGGCGCCGTGGCCCCAGCGCAGGCCGGCGGCGCGCCATGCCTCGTACGCGCGCTGCCAGGGCGACAGCGTCGCGGGCAGGTCGGCGAGATCGCCGGCGACGCCGAACGTCAGGCGCCGCCGGACCTGGCGGGAGCCGGCGGGCTCCTCCTCGGCCGTCCGCCGGGCCTCGTCCTGCTCCGGGGTCCTCGCCGTCACACGCGCTCCTTCACGGTCCTGTCGGACCACCATCAAATCGCGCCACGCACGTCCATGTACGGACATCCGCGTGAACGGCGGCCGATGGGGCCGCGGGAGCGTTCTATCACTTCACGCCCGGCGTATACGATCTTTCACTTCAATCGCCCCCTTGTAGGCAAAACCCCGGATATTGACGACCGGCGCGCCCGCGGACGGGGTGCCGTGCACCTCGGCGCAGACGCCCATGCCGCCCGCCTCCACGCGCACGCCCGGCGGGACGACGATCTCGACCGTCGACTTGTAGGCGATCACCCGCAGCTCGGTGACCTGCGCGTCCAGCTCGGCGCCGCGCAGGTCGATGAGCCCGGTGCCCTTGTACACCACGACCGTGCACCGCTCCGGCAGCCGCCAGCGCCCGGCCCGCTTGAGCGAACCCTTGTAGGCGACCTGGAGGCGTCCGGCCGGTGCCAGCGTGGAGCCCGCCGGAGCGACCCGGGCGTCCTCGGACGGCAGGTCGGCGGCCACGGCCCAGAGCTGCCCGTGGGTGCGCGCCGCGAGCACGCGGTCGATGCGCTCGTCGAGTTCCGCCTCGCTCAGCCGTCCCACCGCGAAGGCCGTGTGCAGCCGGACGAGCATCTCGTCGCGGTCGCCGTCCGAGGCGCGAACGGCCTGGGCCTCCTGCTGCTCGGCGCTCATCGCATCTCTCCCCTCAAGACGAGATGTATCGTAACTCGCCGCCCCTCGGTTTTCGAGACATTGACCGCATCCCGACGCGCGATCTTGCCTGCGGCTCCGCCGGACCTCCGTCCGCTAGATTCGGAAGGGGCCGCCACCAAGGGGGGACGATCGATGGGCGGGACGCTCGGCCGCACGCACGGTCCGTACACGCTGTACGACCTGGACGCGCTCCCCGAGGACGGCCGCCGCTACGAGCTCGCCGACGGCTGGCTGAACGAGCTGCCCGGCGACCTGTGGCACGACCACGCCGCCGACCAGCTGAAGGCGATCCTGAAGGAGGCGGCCCGGCACGCGGACGCCGACGTCCACATCGCCGGGGCCCCGCAGGACGTGACCACCCCGGCCGGCGTCCGCAAGCCCGACGTCTTCGCCGTGACCCGCGACACCGCCCGCGCCGCCCTGGAGCGCCAGACCCGCACCTACTACGGCCCCGACCTCCTCCTGGTCGCCGAGGTGGTGACGCCGCGCACGGTGAACGAGCAGATCGACCGCGTCCGCAAGGTGGACGAGTACGCCGCGACCGGCATCCCGCACTACTGGCTCGTCGACCTGGAGCCGCGTCCCGCCATCACCTTCCTGGAACTCGTGGACGGCCGCTACGAGCTGACCGGCAAGGCCCGCTCCGGCGAGACAATCGCGCTGGACCGGCCCTACCCCATGGCCTTCGACCCGGCACGACTCTCCGAAATGGACTGACCGGACGGCGTGACCGCCCCCGCGGCATTCCCCACCCACCACCATTCAACGGACGAGCTCCGCTCGGCTGAACCGCCTAGGCTTGATCATGTGCTGCTGCTGATGACGCTCGACGGCTGGCGCGCCCAGCCCGGGCCGCGGTTCGTGCTGTCCGACGCCGGCGCGGTGTGGGCGCCGGACGACGACGCCGGGGCGCTCGCCGTCGCCGACGACGTGTTCGCGGACGGGCAGGTCGTCGCCGTCACGCTCGACCCGGAGCCCGGCGCGTCGCCGCCGCGCGGGGTGGTCGACCGGACGGCGGCGTCCCGCGTCCGGTACGCGCGGCGCGGCCCGGACGGGCGGCACGCGGCGCTCCTCGACCGGCCCGCGACCGCCGAGGCGCTGGACCTGCTGCCGCATCCGGAGGGCGGCTGGTACCGGGAGACGTGGCGGTCGGACGCGTCCTTCACGCCGGACGGCTACCCGGGCGAGCGGTCCTCCGCCACCGGCATCTACTTCCTGCTCCCGCCGGGCGAGAAGTCGGTCTGGCACGCCGTCCGGTCCGCCGAGGTGTGGCTGTGGCATCGCGGAGGCCCGCTGTCGCTGCTGCTCGGCGGCGACGGGGAACGTCCGTCCGAGGCGCCGGAGCGGATCACGCTGGGCCCGGACGTCATGGACGGGCGTCAGGTGCCGCAGGCCGTCGTGCCGCCTGGCGTCTGGCAGGCCGCGCGCCCGGCCGGACCGGAGGAAGTGCTGGTCAGCTGCATCGTGTCGCCGGGTTTCGACTTCGCCGACATGAAGTTCGATCACCCGGCCGGATGAGGGAGGCGGCGTGCCGCTCCCGTGCGTGGCCTCACGGGAGCGGCACGCCGCAGGTCAGTCGGAGGAGAACGCGGCGTCGAACGCGGCCGCCGGCGGCTCCATCGCGTTGAGCGCCCGGACGAACTCCAGGGCCTCGGGCGCGCCTTGCAGGCGGTCCATTCCGGCGTCCTCCCACTCGATCGAGATCGGGCCGCCGTAGCCGATGGAGTTGAGGGCGCGGAACACGTCCTCCCAGGGGACGTCGCCGCGGCCGGTGGAGATGAAGTCCCAGCCGCGCCGCAGGTCCGCCCACGGCAGGTGGGACGAGAGCCGCCCGCGGCGGCCGTCGCCGGTGCGGACCTTCGTGTCCTTGCAGTCGACGTGGTAGATCCGGTCGCGGAAGTCGAACAGGAAGCCGACCGGGTCGAGGTCCTGCCAGACGAAGTGGGACGGGTCGAAGTTCAGCCCGAACGCGGGACGGCGCCCGATCGCCTCCAGGGTCCGGACGGTCGTCCAGTAGTCGTAGGCGATCTCGCTCGGGTGCACCTCGTGCGCGAACCGGACGCCGACCTCGTCGAACACGTCCAGGATCGGGTTCCAGCGGGCGGCGAAGTCGGCGTAGCCGCGCTCGACCATCGCGTCGGGGACGGGCGGGAACATCGCGACCGTGTGCCAGATCGAGGACCCGGTGAACCCGACGACGGTGTCGACGCCCAGCGCGGCTGCGGCACGCGCCGTGTCCTTCATCTCGGCGGCCGCGCGCCGCCGGACGCCTTCGGGCTCGCCGTCCCCCCAGAGGCGCGGCGGCAGGATCGCCTGGTGCCGCTCGTCCGGGATGTCGCAGACGGCCTGCCCGACGAGATGGTTGGAGACCGCCCACACCTTCAGGTCGTGCTTGGCGAGGATCTCCAGCCTGCGCGGGATGTAGGCGTCGTCGGCGAGCGCCCTGTCGACCTCGAAGTGGTCGCCCCAGCAGGCGATCTCCAGGCCCTCGTAGCCCCAGCCGGACGCGAGCCGGCAGACCTCCTCGAACGGCAGGTCCGCCCACTGGCCGGTGAACAGCGTGATCGGTCGTGCCATGGTCATTCGCTCCCTTCGACGTCCACCCAGCGCTTCGCGGCGGCGCTGGCGGCGACCGCGGCGAGGACGCGCTGCACCTGGAGCCCGTCGGCGAACGAGGGGCTCGGGTCGGTGCCGCCCGCGATCGCGGCGAGCAGGTCGGCGATCTGGTGGGTGAACGTGTGCTCGTACCCGAGGATGTGTCCGGGCGGCCACCACCGTCCGGCGTACGGATGGACGGGCTCGGTCACGATGATCCGCCGGAACCCGGACTCCGCCGCGCCGTCGCGCGCGTCGTGGAACCACAGCTCGTTCAGCGACTCCAGGTCGAACGCCAGCGCGCCGGACGAGCCGCTGACCTCGATGCGCAGCGCGTTCTTGCGCCCGGTGGCGAACCGGGTGGCCTCGAACGTCGCGAGCGCGCCGCCGTCGGTGCGGGCGATGAACAGGGCGGCGTCGTCCACGGTGACGCGGGCCGTGCCGCCGCCGCCCGGTAGCGGACGTTCCAAGACGAACGTGTCCAGCAGCGCCGACACCCCGACGAGCGACTGCCCGGTGATGAACTGCGCGGTGTCGACGATGTGCGAGGCGATGTCGCCGAGCGCGCCCGACCCGGCCCTGTCACGGTCCAGCCGCCAGGTGAACGGGGCCCGCGGGTCGGCCAGCCAGTCCTGGAGGTACTGCGCGCGGATGTGCCGGACGGTCCCGATGCGGCCCTCGTCCACCAGCGTGCGCGCGAGCGTGACCGCCGGGACGCGCCGGTAGTTGAACCCGATCATCGACCGGACGCCGCGCGCCCGCGCCCGCTCCGCCGCCGCGGCCATCGCCTCCGCCTCCGCGACCGTGTTGCCGAGCGGCTTCTCGCACAGCACGTGCTTGCCCGCGTCGAGCGCGGCGACGGCGATCTCGGCGTGGGTGTCGCCGGGCGTGCAGATGTCGACGATCTGGACGTCGTCGCGGCGGAGCAGTTCCTTCCAGTCGGTCTCCACCGACGCCCAGCCGAGCGACGCGGCGGCGGCCCCGGCTCGCTCGGCGGAACGTCCGGCGAGGGCGGTCATGACGGGTGTCAGCGGCGGCCCGAAGAACGGCCCGACGCTGCGCCACGCCTGCGAGTGGGCGCGCCCCATGAACGCGTGCCCGACCATCCCGACACCGACGGTCGTCGTCATATGTCTGCTCCCCTAGTGTTCGACGGCGCGGCGTTCCCGGCCGGCGCGCCCGCCCCCCACCCGGCGGGCGCGCCGGCGCCCCCGCGGCTCAGGACTCGAAGCCGAGCGGCATGTAGCGGTCGACGTTGTCCTTCGTGATCGTCTCGGAGGCGAGCGTGATCGACTGCGGCGCCTGCCGCTCGACCAGGTCCGCCATGCCCTTGCCCTGCGCGATCAGCCGGCCCAGCTTGATCGCGGACGCGGCCATCGTCGGCGAGTAGGTGACGGTCGCCTCCAGCACCCCGCCGGCCTTGATCTCCCGCATCGCGTTGGCCGAGCCCGCGCCGCCGACCATGAAGAACTCCTTGCGGCCCGACTGCTTGATCGCGGCGAGCACGCCGACGCCCTGGTCGTCGTCGTGGTTCCACAGCGCGTCGATCTTCTTGTGGGCGCGCAGCAGGTTGGAGGCGACCTGGTTGCCGGACTCGACGGTGAACTTCGCGTCCTGCTTCGCGGTGACCGAGAAGCCGTAGGACTTCAGCGCGTCCGCGAAGCCCTTGCTGCGGTCCTGCGTCAGCGGCAGCGTCGCGATGCCCTGGATCTCCACGATCACCGGGTCCGAGACGCCCTTGTCCTTCAGCTTCTTGCCGACGTAGTGGCCCGCGGAGACGCCCATGCCGTAGTTGTCGCCGCCGATCCACGTCCGGTACGACAGCTTGTCGGGGAAGACGCGGTCGAGGTTGACGACCGGGATGCCCGCGTCCATCGCCTTGCGCGCGACCTGGTTCAGCTGCTCGCCGTCGTTCGGCAGGATCACCAGCGCGCCGACCTTCGCGCGGATCAGCGACTCGACCGCGGATATCTGCTGGTTGATGTCGTTGGTCGGCTCGACCGGCTTGAACGTGACGTCCGGGTACTTCTTGGCCTGCGCCTCGGCGTTCTTGGCGATCGCCGCGATCCAGCCGTGGTCGGCGGCGGGCGCGGAGAACCCGAGCGTCACCGGCGTGCCGGGCTTGTCGTTGTCGCCGCCGAGCGTGCCGGCCTGCGCGGCGGGCGCCGGGTCGTCCTCGCTGTTGCCGGTGCAGGCCGCGGCGAGGGTCCCGGCCGCGACGACGGCGCCGCCGAGCAGTACCCCTCTGCGGGACGGACGAGGTGTGTGATCGCGCATGACTGCTCCTGGTCATGGGGGGTGGGACGGCAGGGTTCGAGGGATGGGA
>NZ_SMJX01000307.1 GCF_004348535.1 Actinomadura sp. KC216 | reverse complement strand
CCTCCGCCCCCGCCGCCCGGCAGCGCGACGCGTACTTCGACAACGTCAAGTTCTTCTTGATCATGCTGGTGGTGCTCGGCCACTTCTGGGAGGTGTTCCGGAAGGACAGCGGCGCGGCGAACGCGGCCTACACCGTCGTGTACGCGTTCCACATGCCGGTGTTCGTGTTCGTCGCCGGCTATTTCTCCCGCGGCTTCATGCGCTCGACGAGCAAATTCCGCGGCATTTTCCCGACGCTGGTCGTGCCGTTCGCCATTTTCAACGCCCTGTACCGGCTGCTGACCTATTTCAACGTCGACGATTTTCAGCTGATGGGCGCTTTCCGCCCGCAGTACCTGATGTGGTTTCTCGTCGCGCTCGTGCTGTGGCGGCTGAGCGCGCCGCTGTGGTCGCATTTGCGGTATCCGGTCGGCACGGCGGTCGTCCTGAGCCTGATCGCCGGAACCTGGAGTTTCAATTCCGACCCGACGCTGTGCCGGGCGGCCGGGCTGCTGCCGTTCTTCGTCCTGGGCCTGACCATCCGCACCGGAGGCGACCGGGAAGGCGGCCAGGGAGACGGCCGGGGAGACGGCCGGCCGGGGCCCGTGGAGGCCCTGCGGAGCCGCGGCTGGACACGCTGGGCGGGCATGTCCGTGCTGCTGGCCGCGCTGCCGGTCGCCTACGTCTGGGAGCGCGGGACCATCGTCCCGAAGATCGAGCACGGCGTCCGGCTGTGGAACCGCGGCTACGAGCACATGGGCTTCAGCCTGCAGGAAGGCATCTCCTACCGGCTGCTGGCCATGGTGTTCGCCCTCGTCCTCGGCGTCGCGTTCCTCGCGGCGGTCCCGCGCGGGCGGGCCTGGTACACGCGGCTCGGGACGCGGACGATGTACGTCTACCTGCTGCACGGCCTCGTGGTGAAGTCGCTGGACTACGGCGGCGTCCTCGACGACCGCTTCTTCCGGAGCCCGGCCGGGCTCGTCCTCGTCACCGCGGGCGCACTCGCGCTCGGCGTGGTCCTCGCCACGCCCCCTGTGGTGCGCCTGACCCGATGGGCCATTGAGCCCCAAGGCCGATGGCTTCTGAAGCCATCACAAGGCACGACATAAGTTTTTGCCTACACTTGCGGGTATAGTCCAGATTCACCGAGTAGTCGATTGGCCAACGCGTGAGCAGTGACCAGACCATCTCCTTGAGCGTCATCGTGCCCGTGCACAAAGTGCAGGGGTACATCCGGCAGTGCCTCGATTCCATCCTCGACCCGGACATTCCGAACCTAGAGGTCATAGCGGTCGATGATCATTCGCCGGACGGCTGCGGGGAGATTCTCGACGAGTTCGCCGAGCGCGACCCGCGCGTCCGGGTGCGGCATCTGGAGGAGAACGTCGGGCTCGGCCACGCCCGCAACATCGGCCTCGACATGGCCACCGGCGACTACGTCTGGTTCTTCGACAGCGACGACCACGCCACCGAGGGCGCCGTCCGCGCGATCTACGACCGGCTCGCCGAGACCCGTCCCGACGTGCTGGTCTTCGACTACGCCCGCTCGTACTGGAACGGCAAGATCAAGCGCAGCATCATCAACCACCTGTTCCGCGAGCCGCCCGCGCCGGACGTGTTCACCCTCGAAGAGCGCCCGAGCGTCCTCGAGATGATGATGACGGCGTGGAACAAGGCGATCCGCCGGGAGTTCCTGCTCGACCTCGGGCTGCGGTTCAGCGGCGGCTACTACGAGGACGTCAACGTCACCTACCCGATCCTGATGGCGGCCGAGCGGCTCAGCCTGCTCGACCGGGTCTGCTACATCTACCGGCAGCGCCGCCACGGCGCGATCACCAAGACCACCGGCGCCAAGCACTTCGACGCGTTCGCGCAGTACGACCGCATCTTCGAGTTCATGGACGGGATGGGCGCCGCCGCCGACCCGTTCCGGAACCTGATGTTCGACCGGACGATCTGGCACCTGCTCGTCATCATCGAGCGCGAGGACCGCGTCCACGAGTCGGAGAAGCCGCGGTTCTTCGCCGAGATGTCGGCCATCTACCACCGGCACGAGCCGGAGGGGCACGTCCCGCCCGACCCCGAGGACAAACCGCACCTCGCCGACAAGCACCGGGCGATCAAGGCGAACGACTACAAGGCGTTCGAGCGCGTCCGGGCGGCCGAGTCCAGGGTGAAGACGGCCAAGCGGCGGACCCGCAAGGTCGGCCGCCTCGGCAAGCGCGGCGTGCGCGCCTCGAAGGACCTCGCGAAGGACCGCTACTACCAGATGCAGCGCAAGCTGCCGATCGACGAGAACCTCGCGGTGTTCGCCGCGTACTGGTACCGCGGGTACGCGTGCAACCCGGCGGCGATCTACGAGAAGGTCCGCGAGCTGGCCCCGCACATCACCCCCGTCTGGCTGGTGAAGCCGGGCGCGCGCTCGACCATGCCGGACGGCGTCGAGTACGTCGTGACCGGGTCGGTCGACTACTACCGGACGCTCGCCCGCGCGAAGTACTTCGTCAACAACGTCAACTTCCCCGACTTCTACGTGAAGCGGCCCGAGCAGGTCCACATGATGACCCAGCACGGCACGCCGCTGAAGAAGATGGGCCTCGACCAGATGGAGTATCCGGTCGGCGCGAACGACATGGACTTCAAGGCCCTGATCACGCGGTCCGACCGGTGGGACTTCCTCATCTCGTCCAACCCGCTGTCGACGGAGGCGTGGCAGCGCGGTTTCCCGTGCGGCTACGAGATGCTGGAGATCGGCTACCCGCGCAACGACCGGCTGGTGACCGACCGCGACGACGTGGAGCAGCGGGCCCGGCTGCGCGACGAGCTCGCCGTCCCCCACGGCGCGACCGCGATCCTGTACGCGCCGACCCACCGCGACTACCAGCGCCGCTACAGCCCGATGTTCGACATCGGCCGGGTCATGGAGCAGCTCGGCGACGATCACGTGCTGCTGCTGCGGGCGCACTACTACTACAAGATCAAGAACATGGCGGCGGACATGGGCTGGCCGGAGGACCGTGTCATCGACGTGTCCCGGCACCCGTCCGTCGAAGACCTGATGCTCGCCTCGGACGTGCTGCTCACCGACTACTCGTCCGTCATGTTCGACTACGCGAACCTCGACCGGCCGATCGTGATCTACGCCAACGACTGGGAGACCTACCGGCTCACCCGGGGCGTCAACTTCGACCTGACGGAGACCCCGCCCGGCGTCGTCGCCACGACGGAGGACGAGCTGGTCGACGCGTTCGTGTCCCGGGCCGCGTGGAGCGACGCCGCCGCCAAGGACCGCGCCGACTTCAAGGCCCGGTTCTGCCCGTGGGACGACGGGCACGCGGCCGAGCGCGCCGTCCGGCGGATGTTCCTCGGCGAGAAAGTCCCGAACCCGCCGCAGTGACGTGCGGTGACGTGCCGCGCCTGCCGCGCGGACCCGCCGCGTGAACCCGTCGTCTTCCGGCCCGGCAGCGTCGCCGGTCCGGCCGAGTGATCGAAGGAGTGGGCCGCCTTGCCCGCCAGCAGGATCAGCGTGATCGTGCTCTCCCACGGAGCCGGGGACTCCCTGGACGCGACGCTGGAGTCCCTCGCGGCCCAGTCGCACACCGGGCTCGACGTGCTCGTCATGGACGACGGCGCTGGCGCCACCGCCGAGACGGCCGTCCCCGACGACCGGTTCCGCATCGTCCGGCGGGGCGCGCCGAGCCGGGGCGCCGCCCGCAATCTGGGCGTCGAGGAGAGCGACGGCGAGTTCCTTCTCTTCGTCGACGGCGGCGACGAGCTCCCGGCGGACGCCGTCGCGGCGCTGGCGGCGGCGCTGGAGCGATCCGGGTCCGATGTCGCGGTGGGCCGGGACGCCGTCCGCACGTGGACGGGCCAGGTGTCGCAGTGGCAGCCCCGCGACCCGGTCATCGAGCCGGTCACCGGCACGGACCTGCGCCGCAGCCCGGACCTGATCCGCGACCGGACGGTCTTCGGGAAGCTGTTCCGGCGCTCCCTCTGGACGGCGCACAAGCTCGCCTTCCCCGACATCGGCCGCTACGACGACCTGCCCACCACGGTCCAGGCCCTGCATCTGGCCGCGGCGATCGACGTGCTGCCGGACGTCGTCCTGCACCGCCACACCGACCGGTTCGCGCCGACGACGGAGGCGCAGGAGATCGCGGACGGCTTCGGCGCCGTCACCCTCGCCACTACCTGGCTGGAGGAGAACGGGCACGCCAGGTCGCGGCAGCGGTTCCAGCTCCTCGCCGTCGACGAGGACCTCCGCGTGTTCCTCGACGCGCTGCCCGACGTGCCCGCCGCCGAACGCGACCAGGTCGTCGCGCAGGCCGCCGCGTACGCGTCCGGGGTCCCGGCGAAGGTGCTCGCGGGCGCGCCCGCGCTGACCCGGCTGAAGTGGCACCTCGCGACGACCGCGCACACGACGGAGCTGGTGAAGGTCGTCCGGTACGAGCGGGGGAAGGCGTCGCCGTCGATCGTCCGCGACCCGCTGCGCCGGTACGTCGTGTACCCGTACTGGAAGGACGCCAAGCTCGGCGTCCCCCGCGACGTCTACCGGGCCCGCGACGAGGTCCGGATGCGGGGCCGCGTCCACGCGGTGGCCTGGGAGGGCGACCGGCTCACCGTCACCGGCGAGGCGTACATCAACTCCGTCAGCAACCGGCGCCGCTGGACATCGGTGAAGACGATGACGCTGCGGTCCGGCAAGCGGAAGATCGTGCTGCACGCCCGGCAGATCCCGAAGCCGGGGAAGAGGTCCGGGTACTCCGGGTTCGAGGTCGGGTTCGACGCCGGACGGCTCCGCGACCACGGCCGGTGGGTCGAGGGCGACTGGGACGTCGAGGCGTCGGTGTTCAACGCGGGCGTGTTCCGGCGCGGCCCGCTGCGCGGCGGCAGCTCCGGCAGCGGCGCGCACCCGCCGTACCGCTACGTCGCCGACGACGTCCGCGTCGTCCCGCTGATCGAGGACGGCCGCCTCGTCATCAAGGTCGAGAAGGTCCGCGTGAAGGCGACCGCGCTGCGCTGGGACGGCGACGCCCTGGTCATCGAGCTGGCGGCCGCCGGGGAGGAGCCGCGCGAGCTGGAGCTGACGCTCGGCGACGACCGCGTCCCCGTGCCGGTCACCGCGTCCGGCGGGAGGCTCACCGCCCGCGTGGACACCGCCGTCCTCGACGGCTCCCCGATCCCGCCCGACCGGATCGACGACACCCGCGACTGGACGGTCTCCACCGGCGGCCGCCCGCTGGTCCTCGCCGAGGGCGTCGAGGACGTCGAGCGGACGTTCGGCACGCTGGAGATCGGCGCGGGCCGCGGCCCGAGCGGCTACCTGCGCATCCGCCGCACCACCACCCGCCTCGTCGTGGACGACTGCACCTGGCGCCCGGACGGCACGCTGACCATCACGGCGGCGCACACCGTCCACGACGGCGGCGGCCAGATCGTGCTGCGCGGCCGGGGCCGCCGCAAGGAGCACGCGTTCGGCCTCGTCGCCGACCCGTCGTCGGGCGTGCTGCGCGCGGAGGTCCCGGTGGCGGGGGTGCCGAGCGTCGCGGGCGTCCTGCCGCTCCGCCCAGGGCGCTGGGACGTGCTGTTCCGCCCGCCCGGCGGCCGGGCGCTGACCGTCCGGCTGTCCGGGCCCGCGCAGAAGAACCTGCCGGAGCCGCTGGAGGTGGCGCGGCGCGGCTACGAGCTGGAGGGCAGCGACGGGCGGCTCGCCGTGTCGGTGACCGGCGACGTGTCCCCGGAGGAGAAGAGCGAGGGCGCGCGGTACCGCGAGGAGGCCCGCCGCCGCGTCGACCGGGACGGCCTGCGCGACGCCGTCGTGTTCTCCTGCTTCGGCGGGCGGCAGTATTCCGACAGCCCGAAGGCCGTCCACCAGGAACTGCTGCGGCGCGGCAGCGGCCTGGAGCAGCTGTGGGTGGTCAACGACGCGCAGGTGGAGCTGCCGAGCAGCCTGCGGGGCGTGCGGCTGAACGGCAGGGAGTGGCATGAGGCGCTCGCCACGTCCCGCTACATCGTGACGAACCACCGGCTCGGCGACGCGTTCCGGCGGCATCCGGACCAGATCGTCCTGCAGACGTGGCACGGCACCCCGCTGAAGAAGATCGGCAAGGACATCAAGGAGGTGCACTTCGCGTACACGCCGGGGATGAAGAAGGCGTTGCAGTCGAAGTCGGCGGGCCCCGCCGTTCCCGAGTGGAGCCACCTGCTGTCGCCGAACCCGTTCAGCACGGAGATCTTCCGGCGCGCGTTCTCGTTCAAGGGCGAGATGCTGGAGGTCGGGTACCCGCGCAACGACCTGTTGCACAGCCCCGCCGCCGGCACGGTCGCCGCGCAGGTCAGGGCACGTCTCGCCATCCCGGAGGGCAAGCGCGTCGTGCTGTACGCGCCGACGTGGCGCGACGACCAGTACTACAGCCGCGGCCGGTACAAGTTCGACATGCGCCTCGATCTGGAGCGGGCGCGGGCGGCGCTCGGCGATGACCACGTCCTGCTCGTCCGGCTGCACACCAACGTGGTGGACGGCGTCGCCGAAGACGAGCACGGTTTCGTCCGGGACGTGTCCCTGTACCCCGACATCACCGAGCTGTACCTGATCTCCGACGTGATGATCAGCGACTACTCGTCGGTGATGTTCGACTACGCCAACACGGGCCGTCCCATGCTGTTCTTCACCTACGACCTGGCCGACTACCGGGACCGGCTCCGCGGCTTCTACTTCGACTTCGAGGCCGAGGCCCCCGGGCCGCTGGTGGAGACGTCCGACGACCTGATCGACGCGATCCGGGACGTCGAGTCGGCCACGGCCGGGCATCGGGACCGCTACCGGGACTTCGTCGCCCGCTTCTGCCCGCTGGACGACGGCAAGGCCGCGTCCAGGACCGTCGACCGCGTGTTCGGCGCGTCCGGCTGAGGCGGTGGGAGCACCGCCAGCGCGAACGCGATGCAGGCGAACGGGACGGCGGGCAGCACGTACCGGTAGTCGAAGTCGGCCGTCGCCGCCGGGATCACGAGCAGCGCCAGGCTCGTCCCCCAGGGGAGCAGCGCACCCGTCCCCCAGTGCCAGGCGGCACGCCGCGGACGCCACCGCCCGCCAGCTCGCGCGTACAGCAGCCCCCCACCCAGCGAGCCCAGCAACAAGACACCCAGCACCGTGCCGGGCAGCACCACATTGTCCTGATATTTCAGCATCCACTCGGCCCACGGCTCGACGACCCGCGTCCTGCCGCCGCCCCCCGGGTCGTACTTCACGGCGATCTCCGCCTGCTCGTCGGCCCACGCCTCGCCCTCGGGGAACTCGTACTGCCGCCACGTCCACGGCGTCGGATACGGCCGCCGCTCCCACTCGAACGCCCGGAGCGTGTCGTGGACGACGACCTTCGCGTAGTCGGCGGGCTGCGCCTTGATGGCCTCCCGCGAGAACTCGCCCGCGAGCCTGTTGCCCCGCTCCCCGTAGATCCAGCCGGGGATGTCGCGGAAGGGGGAGTCGGCCGTCCACAGGGCGGCGAACGGCCGCGAGATCCGCGGATTGCTGCGCTCCGGGCACATGATCCGCAGCTCGGGACGCGGCTTGATGACGTCGCAGTCGGCGAACGTCGCGGTCCGCCCGTACAGCCAGACCTGCTCGGCCTTGGCCATCTTGTACTCGCCGTACACCGAATGGAACCAGACCGTGTACCCGACGACCGGGACCGCGAACGCCGCCACGACCGCGCCGCAGGCACGCCACCCCGCCCGCCGCAGCGCCATCGCGACGAGGATCACCGCGATCAGCGGCAGCCCCGCCGTCCTGGTGATCGCCGCGGAGCCCGCGAACAGCCCGGCCAGCGCACCGAGCCACCATGTCGTCCGGCGCTGCCACAGCACCGCCGCCACCGCCGCGAGCAGCAGGAACGCGAAGAACGAGTCCGACATGAGCATGTGCTCAAGAGCAACCTGATGCACCGGCAAAAGCACTGGAACCGTCAGCAAAGCCCCAAAAATCCCCACACCCCGGCCATTGCCGTCCGGCCAGGCCGCCCGCCCGGCCCGCCAAACCAACACATAAACGAGCACCCCGACCAGCACCCCGATGGCGTGCTGCACCGCCACCATCAACGTGAAGCTGTGGAACGGCTTGATCGCCCAGAGCAGCAGCGAGTACCCCGACGGCCGCGTCTTGCTGGGCGTCAGCTCCACCGCCGCCGTCAGGTATCCGGGCGAGTCACCGAACCACATCGGCGACGGATACCCCAGCACGGCGACGACCCGGACGGCGATCGCCACCACCAGCACGCAGGCGAAAGGCAGATGAAACAGGGCAGGCCGGGCAAGCATCACCAGAAGCTACCCACGGTCACGGTGATCATCCGCACGCACAATCACGACTCGGAGACAATGCCGGGGACCACAACCGGACAGCCGATAGCATCGGACGGCTTCCGACGACGAAAGGGCACTCCCAATGGCGAACTTCACGCTCGACGACGTTCGGCAACGGACGTACAAGGCGCGTGACGCCTGGTGGACGGTCCTCCTGGTCGACCCGCTCGCGTCCAGGCTGGTCAAGCTGACCGCCAACCGGACCCGCGTGACCCCGAACCAGCTCACCGTCGGAGCCCTCGTCCTCGGCCTCGCCGCCGGCGCCTGCTTCGCGATGGCCTCCTGGCCCTGGCTGCTCGCGGGCGCCGTGCTGTACCACCTGTCGTTCACGCTCGACTGCATGGACGGCAAGATCGCCCGCCTGAAGGGCACCGGCTCGGTGTTCGGCGCCTGGCTCGACTACATCTTCGACCGCGTCCGCGTCCTCGCCTGCGCGATCGCCCTGATGGGCGGCCAGTACCACGCCACCGGTAACGAGGCCTACATCTGGACGGCCCTCGCCGTCGTGTTCCTCGACATGCTCCGCTACATGGACGCGCTGGAGATCTACAAGGTCCGCTCCCAGATGCGCGACACCCTCACCGCGGCCCGCGAGGAGGCGCTGTCCCTGGAGGCCGCGGCCCAGCGCGCCAACGGCCAGGTCGACGAGGACCTCCGCTCCGCCGAGGGCGCCCTCGCCGACGACCCCGAAGCCGACATGCAGGACCGCGTCGTCGGCGACGACCCCGCCAACGCCGCCCTGCAGAGCGGCTTCTACCGCCGCTTCCCCTGGTACATCCGCATCCGCAACGTCCTGATGGCCGGGCGCATCCGTCCGCACCTGTTCAGCGGCATCGAGTTCCAGATGGGCGTCTTCATCGTCGCCCCCATCGCCGCCGCGATCGTCTCCGGCGCCATCATCCCGGTGGTCGCCGTCAGCGCCGCCGGCCTCCTCACCTTCGAGCTCATCATCATCTACAAGTTCTGGCTGGCGGCCCGCGACTACAGCCGCAACCTCACCAAGCTGAACACCAAGATCGCCGAATACCGCGACCGGCTCCCGGAGACCAACGACATCCCCGCCACCACCAGCTCCGGCTGACGTGGGCCGGGGTCACTTCAGGGTTCGGTGGGCCGTCAGGAGGAGGTACTCCCAGTTCAGGGTGAAGGGGGAGGTGGTTTGGGCGTGGTCTTCGGCCAAGGCCGTCAGGGCCTGGTCCAGGGCGGCCACCTTCTCCGGGTCTTCGGCTATGTGGCGGTACGTGGCGATGGTGGGGCCGTAGTAGGCCTTGAAGTAGTCGCGGAAGTCTTCGGGTTTGCCGAACGCGTCGACCCGGAGCGTACGGCGCTCGATGGTGATGTTGGTGACCCGGTCGCCCAGCAGGTTCTGGACGTGGCCGGGGTCGCCCCAGAGCGGTGGGGGCCTGTCTCTTATACACA
>NZ_SMJX01000306.1 GCF_004348535.1 Actinomadura sp. KC216 | reverse complement strand
TCACCACTCTTTACCAGCTGAATTCCGCGACCATCGGGCAAATTCATCGGCTGCATTTCGACGGCCTCACGATACGCAGCTGCCAATACGTCATGCGGCGACTCGTGGACTGGCACGCAGTCTCAGCGACAGAAAGGAGAATGGGCGGAATACTCAGCGGCTCTGGACAGACAGTTTATTCCCTAGACCCTTCGGCACATCGCCTCATGCGTCTAGCGGAAGGACGCAAGAACCCCAGAGAACTGTCGGATATCAAACCCGGACGATGGTCGCACCGACACGCACTTGTCATTACGGAACTGTACGTGCAATGCGTGGAATCCGCTCGGAAAGGCCATCTCCAGCTAGCCGATTTCGCTGCGGAACCGGCCTGTTGGCAGGAGGACGGGCAAGGCGGATACCTCCGACCGGACGCCTATATCAAAGTCGCGGTACCCGGAACGAACCGCCGTCAACATTGGTGGATCGAAGTTGATTTGGGCACCGAAAGCACGCCCACGGTCCGCCGCAAGTTTGACAGGTACATGGACTTCGCGGGCCGGAATATCGCCGGGCCTGACGGCACCGTTCCCCGAATCCTCGTGACAGTGGCAGACGACACCCGTTCAGCGGCACTCAGACGCATCGTCAGCCGAATGGGCGACCGGGCGGCGCAGCTCATCCATGTCAGCCGTTTCGACGTGGCCACGTCCGTACTAGCGGCCTTCGCAGAATCAAGCGCATCTCAGGAGAGGGAGTAAACCGTGACCAATGGCAAAGACGCTCTACGCCGGATCAAAGTTGCGGCCGGACTTCGCGAACTCGCCTCGGCTCTCGAAAGGAATATCGACCTTCCCGTTCCGCCACGCGTGGAAATCACTTACCCGGTCATCGGACAGAACGACGAAGCCGAACGGGCCGAAGTAGACCGCATCGGTCGAATCCTGGGGGAAATTCCAAGCGAAGAATGGGAGGGACACCATTACGCGGTAACCCGAAATTTCGGTCCCGTCACCTATACCGCTACCGCCATCACCCGTGAATGGATGGCGCGTTACTGCGAAAAGTGGCGCGCTGCGGAAAGCTACGCGCGTGAGAAGTGGGGGGACGTGTGACCCGCTGGCGAACTCTCATGGAGCATCTGGACGCGCCACTTGACCGAATCGCGTCCCCCGCGTTCGCGAATGAGCTGCACGCAATCGTGCAGTTCTTCACGGCCACCCTGGGCGGATTCGCCGTTACGGCATTCGTCATCGCAGAGCCGCATATCGGGCTGACCCTTTGCGTTCTCGGGATCGTCCTGGTCTTTCCGGCATGGCTGGTCGTATCCCTCGGCGTCCGCATGGCCATTGAAACCGGTCTAGCAATCCTGTCCATTCACCACCACATCAACCACTACGCCCAGCCCACCAAACCACCATCGGACGAAAAGGCGATCGAAAGGTGACCTGATGTTCTTCGGTCCCGATGGCAAGTTCATTCAGTTCGTGGCGGTCGTCCTGAAAGTTGTCCTCCTCGTCGCCTTCATAGCTGCTGCTCTGCTAATCGCAGGCACAGCGGACGCGTCCCAGCAGGCCCCTACGCCCCCGGCAATCTCGGAGCCATCCTCATGACCGACGCTGCCGCAAACGACGCTCAGGGACGCTCTCAGGACCGGCACCCCGCTGGGCTGACACCGGAACTGTGGGAATGGATTAGCCGTGCCGTCGCCGAGCTGGAGCCCCTGACCGATGACGAACGCCGCTGGCGCGCTCGGACGCTCAGAGGTGCCCGTGAGGGACCCTCAGACATCCCGCACGCTCACGGCGTGGTCTACCTGGCCCATGACGTCAGGCTTCCCGAAGTCCTCGCCCACATCGAAGCCGGACGCATCGTGATCGTTGTCCCCGCACCCCAGCCCCCGGAGTAGACGACCGAACGGCAAGAAAGAGGCTCACTCGATACCCGCACCGAGTGAGCCTCTGTCGTTCTGCGGTAAGCGGCTATGCCGCCTGCGAGGTATGCCGACGGAAGCACAACCCGTCACCGAGATCAACGATTCCGTCCGCTTCTGCCGTCGCGCCCTGCGGGTCTGTCCCGATCACGATTCGCGGTTGTCCATCGTGGAGAGCGAGGATCATTCCCAAAGACTCCCGCACAGCGCGGAGCATTTTGCGCTTAACGCTCTCATCCCCGCTGATCCACCTCTCGGCTACGGTCTGGCCGGTCGGCGCGTAGTCGTAGTTGTCCGGCACTACTACAAATTCTTCTATGCGCGCTTTGATGGCCTTGCGCTCCGTGATCAGTGCATCGAGTTTGTCATCGTCTTCGGTGGCGGAAAGGCGGGCTTGGATCTTACGAAGTGAGGCTTTGAGTTCGCCCAGTTCGTGCGCGTTGCCCGCGACCCTTTGGAAAGCAAGAATCTCCGTCGTGTCTCCCCCGAACATTTCTTCAACTAGTTCGATCACGGGCAATGCGTCGCAGGGATTGAAACGCTTACACGAAAGACGCTTCTTTGGAGTTCCTGCACAGTAGAGCTTTGGGGTGCGCGGGTTTCCGGCTGGGGTGAGACTGGCGTTGATGTAGAGCTTTCCGCCACACCCGGGGCAGGGGAGAATGCCCGAAAGCCAGGTGGCGGGCGACCTGATCGGACGGCCGCCCTTGTTGACGCGGGCGCTTGTCTTATTGGCATCCAGCACTTTGTTCGCGCTCCACCATAGAGCCGAATCGACCACGGGCGTAACTTCATGTATCCACTTTTCCGTTACGCCCTCGTAGGTGTACGAGCATTCGATAACGCCTGTGTGATGCGCTTCAAACCGGATCAAGTTTCTTATGCTCTGGTTGTACAGATCGTGTGCCCGTCCGACAGAGGCGACAGACTCACCTCTAGCGATGCGAACGTAGACGTCATTCACGGCTTGCGGGTCGGCACAGTACGCTTGCTTCGCGTAGCGCTTACCCTTGGTCTTCCAATATGTTGGCAATTTTCCGTGAAGCGCCTTGTTGTCGCGGACCATGGTCATACCTCGGTACGACGTGCTCTTGACCGTCTTGGACTTTTCGGCATTCGCGTGTTGGGCGACTAGGGTAATGATGCGTCCTGCGAAGTCGGTCTTCCCGAAGTTCGGCTCAGTGAGTGAGACGACATCGCCCCCCGCAGAGCGGATTACAAGCAGTATCTCGGCTTGCGCGTCCAAGTCCTCGCGTCGGTCAAGCCGGGAGGATTCCGTGACGATCAGCGTTTCGTATTCGCCGCGTTGAATGTCCGCTATCGCTTCTCGTAGTGCTGGCTCTTGAGTCCCCTTGGACGCGCTGTAGCCCTTGAGCCGGAACGTCTTGACGATTGTGATTCCGCGCTCTCGTGCGGCTCTGTTGATGGCTTTGACCTGGGATGTTTCATCTTGGCTGCCTGTGCTCACTCTAACGAACGCTGCTGCGAGGCTCATGGGCTTGATCCCCTCGGATGGCTTGCCGTTCCACCGTGCAAACTACCTGGGAACACATGACCACTTATGTACGCCATGCACAACGCTCTCAGGCGGGAGCTGGAGCACCTGGCGAAGCTCGCCGCCCGGGAGGACGACGACCCGCGCCGTATCCTGGCGGGCGCCCCGGGCTGGGAGCTGTTCAAGAAGGCGCTGCACGCCCACCACACCGCCGAGGACGAGGCGCTGTGGCCGGTGATGCGGGAGGCCCTGGCCGGACGCCCCGACGACCTCGCCCTCCTCGACGCGATGGAGGCCGAGCACGCCCGCATCGACCCGGTCATCGAGGCGATCGACGAGGGCTCGGAGCCGCTCGCCGACCTGGTCGAGATCCTCACCGCCGGTCTCACCGACCACCTGCGGCACGAGGAGGACGAGGCGCTGCCCCTGATGGACGAGGCCGTGACGCCCGAGCAGCTCGTGGCGTTCGGGCAGGCGCACGCGGCCGGGATCGGCCCCGACGCGTCGCGCATCCTGCCATGGCTCGTGGACGGCGCCGACGAGCGGACCTACGCGGCGACGCTCGCCCCGCTGCCGGAGCCCGCCCGTGCCGCGTTCGAGAACGAGTGGCGGCCCGCCTACGCCGCCCTCAACCGGTGGCACACGCCGTGAGCCTGATCCGCTGACGGTCCGGGCGCGGGGGCCGGGGTGCCGGTGCCGGGACGGCGGTCGTCCGGCCCGGCGCCCCGACGGCGCCGCGACGGCCGCCCCGGAGGGCGGTCAGAGGTTGATCATGTGGCCCGCGAGGCCGTGCACGGCCTCCTTCATCGCCTCGCCCAGCGACGGGTGCGCGTGCACGTTCCGGGACACCTCGTGGACGGTCAGGTCCCACTGCTGCGCCAGCGTCAGCTCCGGCAGCAGCTCCGTGACCTCCGGGCCGATCATGTGCGCGCCGAGGATCTCGCCGTACTTCGCGTCGCTGATCACCTTGACGAAGCCCTCGCCCTCGCCGAGGCCGAGCGCCTTGCCGTTCGCGCTGAACGGGAACTTGGCCGTCTTGACGTCGAAGCCCTGCTCCTTCGCCTGCGCCTCCGTCCAGCCGAACGAGGCGACCTGCGGCTGGCAGTACGTCGCGCGCGGGATCATCACGTAGTCGAGCTCCATCGTCTCGGCGTCCGCGATGGTCTCGGCGGCGACGATGCCCATCGCCTCCGCCGCGTGCGCGAGCATCAGCTTGGCGGTCACGTCGCCGATGGCGTAGATGTGCGGGACGGACGTGCGGCAGCGGCCGTCCACGTCGATCGCGCCCCGCTCGGTCAGCGCGACGCCGGTCTTCTCCAGCCCGTAGCCCTCCACGTTCGGCTGGAACCCGATCGCCTGCAGCACCTTGTCGGCCTCCAGGACCTGCTGCGCGCCGTCCTTGCCGGTGACCGTGACCTTCACCTTGTCGCCGGAGTCGTCGATGGCGTCCACGCGGGTGGAGGTCAGCACGTCCACGCCGAGCTTGCGGTACCGCTTCGCCAGCTCCTTGGACACGTCGGCGTCCTCGTTCGGGACCATCCGGTCGAGGAACTCGACGATCGTCACCTTCACGCCGTAGTTGTGCAGCACGTACGCGAACTCGACGCCGATCGCCCCCGCGCCCGCGATGACGATGCTCTCCGGCAGCTCGGAGCTGAGGATCTGCTCCTCGTAGGTGACGACGCGCTCGGACAGCGACGTCCCCGGCAGCAGCTTCGTGTGCGCCCCGGCCGCGATGATGCAGCTGCCGAACGTCACCGTCTCCGCCGACCCGTCTGCCTTGGCGACCTGGAGGGTGTTCGGGTCGGTGAACGTCCCGCGCCCGTCATAGGACGTGATCTTGTTCTTCTTCATCAGGAACTGGACGCCCTTGACGAGCTTGTCCGACACCTGCCGGCTGCGCTGGAACGCGACGCCGTAGTCGAACGAGACCCGCCCCTCGACGTTGATCCCGAAGGTCTCCTGCTCCTGGGTGAAGATGTGCGCCAGCTCGGCGTTGCGCAGCAGCGCCTTCGAGGGGATGCAGCCGACGTTGAGGCAGACGCCGCCCCAGTACTTCTCCTCGATGATCGCCGTCTTCAGCCCGAGCTGCGCCGACCGGATCGCGGCGACATATCCACCCGGGCCCGCGCCCAGGACCACGACGTCAAAGTGTTCGCTCATATCCATGGACGATATTCGCCCTGCGACGGTGCTCGCATCCCGGCCCGGCGTGACCCCGGTCGCGTGGCCCCGGCCGCGGCGCGCGAACCGCGACGCGCCGGTCGGGACGCGCCGGACCTGGGACATCGGGCTCCGGACGCCGCCGGGGGGCGCCGGTCGCCGGAGCGGGCGGTGCGTCCTGTTAGTGTTTCGATCGGCCCCCTGCCGTGAACGAACCGCGGGGGGCGAGGCGGCGCCCGAGCGGCGCCGGCCCACACACCGCCCCGGCCGGTGAGCCCGGCGGTACCCGCCAAGCAGCCCGTGCCGAGAACGAGGACCGTCCCTGCGGGCGGCGCATGGAACATCGCGCCGGAGGCGCGCATGGAACACGGCGCCGCGACCCGGTCGTTGTCCACGTTTCAGGCCGAGTGGAGGAGAAGACGAGTGCGAATTCCCAAGCGCGTCAACACCGTCCTCGACTGGATCGAGGAGCACTATCTCGCGCTTGGAGTGGTCGTCGCGCTGATCGCGGTCGCGCTGGTGGCGACCCTCGCGCCGGCGTCCGTCGGCATCCCGGTCGCCGCGTTCATCCTGGGCCTCGCGAGCGGCGGCTTCCTCGTGCACGTCCGGGCCAGCCGCCGCGTCGCCCGCGTCCGCGCGGACGTCGACAACCTGCTGCGCGAGAACGGCGCGCTGCGGCACCGCAACACCGTCCTCGCCAGCGGCGTGATCACCCGGGAGGCGCAGGAGACCCAGGCGCTGATGTCCATCCCCGAGGACGACCTGCCGCTGACCGACGACGACGATCACGACCCCGACGCCACGCACGCCATCGCCACCCTCGACGAGCTCCTGGACGACGACGCGGACCCGGCCCCCGACCCGCAGACCACCGACGAGCTCCCCGAGGACGAGCTCCCCGAGGCGGAGGAAACCGAAGAAGAGGAGGCCAGGGTGGACGATCCCCAGCGCACCACCGTCCTCCCCACGATCCCGGACGGCCTCGCCGACCGGGCGGACGCGCCGCGCAACTCCCGGAGGACATCCCGCCGGTCACGCTGAGTCATCGGGGCGCCGCGCCCGGCGTTAGCTTCGCCGATCTTGGGGCAGATCAAGGCCCGTGGAACCGCCGAAGAACGCAGGCCCCGGCAGCGAACCGGAACGCGGAGGCCCCGGTGCCGCAGACCTGTCCAAGGGTGCCGTAGACCTGTCCAAGGACGAGAGCGACCCCAAGGCCGTCCACAAGGCCGTCATCGCCTCCTCGATCGGGAACTGCGTCGAATGGTTCGACTTCGGCGTGTTCAGCGCCGGGGTGATGACGGCGATCATCGGCACGGTGTTCTTCCCGGAGGGCGCGACGGGAAGCGCGTCGCTGCGCTCGTTCGCGCTGATCGCGGCGGCGTTCCTGGCCCGCCCCTTCGGCGGGATGTTCTTCGGCCCGATGGGCGACAAGCTGGGCCGCAAGCGGGTGCTCGCCACCACGATCCTGCTGATGTCGGGCTCCACGTTCATGATCGGGATCCTGCCCGGCTACAACACGATCGGCGTCGCCGCGCCGCTGCTGCTGCTCCTCGTCCGGCTGGTGCAGGGCTTCTCGACGGGCGGCGAGTACGGCGGCGCCGCGACGATGATCGCCGAGTACGCGCCGACGCGCCGCCGGGGGTTCTTCGGCAGCTTCCTGGAACTGGGCACGCTGACCGGCTACATCCTCGGCGCGGGCCTCGTCCTGCTGATGGACCTGGCGCTCACCACCGAGGCGATGCACGGCTGGGGCTGGCGGATCCCGTTCCTGCTGTCGCTGCCGCTCGGCCTCGTCGGCCTCTACGTCCGGACGCGCATCGAGGACACCCCGACGTTCCAGCGCATGGAGGAGGCGGGCAAGAAGGCTCAGTCGCCGCTGAAGGAGACGCTGGAGCACTACTGGCGCGTCATCCTGATGCTGATCGGGATCGTGTTCCTGCTGAACGTCGCCGACTACACGCTGCTGACGTTCATGCCGTCGTACCTCGTCGACTTCCTGGAGATGAACGAGACCACGGCGCAGCTGATCACCATCGGCGTGGAGGCGGTCATGATCACGGTGATCGTGCCGCTCGGCGCGCTGTCGGACCGCATCGGCCGCAAGCCGCTGCTGATGACGGCGGCGATCGGCTACATCCTGCTGTCGTGGCCCGCGTTCGCGCTGATGCAGACCGACAACGCGATCGGCGTCGCGCTCGGGTACGCGATCGTCGGGGGGCTGCTGGTGCTGATCCTGGCGGTGATCGCCGCGACGTTCCCGGCGATGTTCCCGACCAAGGTGCGGTACGGGGCGTTCGCGATCGGCTACAACATCTCGACGTCCATCTTCGGCGGGACGGCCGCCGTCCTCGTCGGGTCGCTGATCGACGTGACGGGCTCCAACTACATCCCGGCCTACTACCTGATGCTCGCCGGGCTGGTCGCGCTCATTCCGATCATGAAGATCCGGGAGACGGCCGGGGTGCCGATCGATAAGGCCGGAGAAAAGCCGGCCCCGGAGCCCGCGGGCTCCGGAGCCGGGGCCAGCTCCTAGTCGGCGGGGCCGGTGTCGCGGGCGAAGTGCCGGCGGGACCAGGCCGCCAATGATCCCGCGACGACCAGTGCGGCGCCGGTCTCGATCGCCAGTGCTGTCCAAACCAGGGTCACTGGGAGCCTCCCTCCGGATCCGCCGGGCCCTTCCTTTGACCAGGCCCGATGCTCATTACTCCCAACACCAGGATGAGGTCGATTTTTCCTGACCCGCCCCGCCCGGCCGGGTGATTCGCCTCACCCGTCCCCAGGTCCGTGATCCCCGGCGTCGAGGTGCTGTTCGAGGGCGTCCAGGCGGGCGGCCCACGCGCGCCGGTACGGGGTCAGCCAGGCGTCGACCTCGGCGAGCGGTTCGAGGCGCACCTCGTACACGCGGCGCTGCGCGTCCTGCCGGGCCCGGACGAGCCCGGCGTCGCGCAGGACCCGCAGATGCTTGGACGTCCCCGGCTGCGTGAGCCCGAGCCGCTCGACGAGCTCGCCGACCGGCCGGGGCCGCTCCAGCAGCAGGTCGAGAATGCGGCGGCGGGCCGGCTCGGCGAGCACGGCGAACGCGGACGGCGCGGGCGACATGGACCCCAGAATAACCGTCGGTTCATATGAATTGCTCGGCATATTCAGTGGTGATCGCCGTGCTATCGCGGGCGGGTGCGACTTGTGTGGCGGTGCGGCAAAGGAGAGGTGCGGGCACTGGCTCATTGCGATCATTTGATTACCGTCTGTAGCGTCACGGTTGGCCGAACCCGGCCGCAACTGGCAGACCGGCGACGAATCGGTGGTGTGGACGTGACCGAACAGCAGCAGGACCAGCAGCAGCAAGAACAGCAGCAGTTGAGCCTCGGTACCGCAGCGGCACGGAATCTGGCGACCACGACCAAGTCCGTCCCCCAGATGCAGGGCATCACCTCGCGGTGGCTGCTCAAACTGCTGCCCTGGGTCCAGGCGGCCGGCGGCACGTACCGGGTCAACCGGCGGCTCACCTACACGCTCGGCGACGGGCGGGTCACGTTCGTGACCACCGGCGCCGACATCCGCGTCATCCCCCGCGAGCTCGGCGAGCTGGCGCCGCTGCGCGGCTTCGACGACGACCTCACCCTCGACGCCATCGCGGGCCGCTTCACCCAGCAGGAGTACGAGCCCGGCGACGTCATCGTCGAGCGGGGCCGTCCCGTCGACCGCGTCATCCTCGTCGCGCACGGCAAGCTCCAGCAGATCGGCGCCGGCCAGTTCGACGCCGACGCCGTCCACGGGACGCTCGCCAACGGCGACTTCTTCGGCGAGCAGGCCCTCGTCGGGACGGCCGAGGGCGAGGAGCCCGCCACGTGGGACTACACCGTCAAGGCCCTGACGGCCTGCACGATCCTCAGCATGAGCGAGTCCGACTTCCAGGAGACGCTCGGGCAGTCCACGTCCCTGCAGGCGCACCTCGACGAGTACCGGGCCAGCCCGAACCGCCCCGCCAACGACCACGGCGAGGCCGCGATCGACCTCGCGTCCGGGCACGACGGCGAGCCGTCGCTGCCCAGCACGTTCGTCGACTACGAGGGCTCGCCGCGCGAGTACGAGCTGAGCGTCGCGCAGACCGTCCTGCGCGTGCACACCCGCGTCGCCGACCTCTACAACGAGCCGATGGACCAGGTCGAGCAGCAGCTCCGGCTGACCGTCGAGGCGCTCCGCGAGCGCCAGGAGAACGAGCTCGTCAACAACCGCGGCTTCGGGCTCCTGCACAACACCGACCTGTCGCAGCG
>NZ_SMJX01000305.1 GCF_004348535.1 Actinomadura sp. KC216 | reverse complement strand
GTTCCACGGCCACGAGTTCCACCGGACGGCCCTGACCACAACCGCCGGTCCCCTCTTCCAGTGGGAGGGCGGGGCCGACGGGTTCGGCGACGGCCGGATCACCGCGTCGTACCTGCACCTGCACTGGGCCGGGCACCCGGAGGCGGCTCAGCGGCTGGTGTCGGCCGCGTCGTCGCCGTCGTCCTCCAGGTCGCCCTCCGCCTTGAGGTAGACCTCCTGGAGGCCCCGGAGGATCTCCGGGTCCGGGTGCTCCCACATGCCGCGCTCGGCCGCCTCCAGCAGCCGCTCGGCGATGCCGTGCAGCGCCCACGGGTTGGACTCCGCCATGAACGCGCGGTTCTCCTCGTCCAGGACGTAGGCGGCGGTGAGCCGGTCGTACATCCAGTCGGCCATGACGCCGGTGGTGGCGTCGTAGCCGAACAGGTAGTCGACGGTCGCGGCCAGCTCGAACGCGCCCTTGTAGCCGTGCCGCCGCATCGCCGCCAGCCAGTTCGGGTTGACGACGCGGGCGCGGAAGATCCGCGCGGTCTCCTCCGACAGGGTGCGGGTGCGGACCGCGTCCGGGCGGGTGCTGTCGCCGACGTAGGCGGCCGGGTCGCGGCCGGTCAGCGCCCGGACCGTCGCGATCATGCCGCCGTGGTACTGGAAGTAGTCGTCGGAGTCGGCGATGTCGTGCTCGCGGGTGTCGACGTTCTTGGCGGCCACGGCGATCCGCCGGTAGGCGTTCTCCATGTCGGCGCGGGCCGGGACGCCGTCCAGGTCGCGGCCGTAGGCGTGCCCGCCCCACACCGCGTACACCTCGGCGAGGTCGGCGTCGTCGCGCCAGTTGCGGCTGTCGATGAGCGGCAGCAGGCCCGCGCCGTAGGCGCCGGGCGGCGACCCGAAGACGCGGAGGGTGGCCCGGCGGTCGTCGCCGTGCCGCTCCCGGTCGGCGTTCACGTGGGCGCGGACGTGGTTGGCGTCGTCGGGCTCGTCGAGGGCGGCGACCAGCCGGACGGCGTCGTCCAGCATCGCGACGACGTGCGGGAACGCGTCCCGGAAGAACCCGCTGATGCGGACCGTCACGTCGATGCGCGGCCGGCCCAGCTCGGCGAGCGGGATCGGCTCCAGCCGGGTGACGCGGCGGGACGCCTCGTCCCATTCCGGGCGGACGCCGAGCAGCGCCAGCACCTCGGCGACGTCGTCGCCCGCCGTGCGCATCGCGCTCGTCCCCCACACCGACAGGCCCACCGAGCGCGGCCATTCGCCGTGGTCGGCGCGGTAGCGCTCCAGCAGCGACTCGGCCATCGCCTGCCCGGTCTCCCAGGCGAGGCGGCTCGGCACGGCGCGCGGGTCGACCGAGTAGAAGTTGCGCCCGGTCGGCAGGACGTTGATCAGGCCGCGCAGCGGCGACCCGCTCGGCCCGGCCGGGACGTAGCCGCCGTCCAGCGCGTGCAGGACGTGGTCGATCTCGTCGGTCGTGCGGGCCAGGCGCGGGACGACCTCCGCCGCCGCGAACGCCAGCACGCGCGCCACGGCCTCGCGGCGCTCTTCCGGGACCCGCGCGGCGATCCGGGGGGCCGCGTCGGGCGACCAGCCAGCGTCCTCCATGGCCTGGACGAGGGAGCGGGCCGCGGCCTCGGCGGCGTCGACGTCGGCGCGGGCCTCGGTGCCGTCCTCGGTGAGGCCGAGGGCCTCGCGCAGGCCGGGCAGCGTCTCGCGTCCCGACCACATCTGCCTGGCCCGCAGCATGGCGAGGACCAGGTCGACGCGGGGCGCGCCGGCCGGCGCCTCGCCGAGGACGTGCAGGCCGTCGCGGATCTGCGCGTCCTTCACCTCGCACAGCCAGCCGTCGACGTGCAGGATGAAGTCGTCGAACTCGGCGTCGTGGGGGCGGTCGTCCAGGCCGAGGTCGTGGTCGAGCTTCGCGGCCTGGATCAGCGTCCATATCTGGGCGCGGATCGCGGGGAGCTTCGCGGGGTCCATCGCGGCGATCGTGGCGTGCTCGTCCAGGAGCTGTTCGAGGCGGGCGATGTCGCCGTAGGTCTCGGCGCGGGCCATCGGCGGGACCATGTGGTCCACGAGCACGGCGTGCGCGCGGCGCTTGGCCTGCGTGCCCTCGCCGGGGTCGTTGACGAGGAACGGGTAGATCAGCGGGACGTCGCCGAGCGCCGCGTCGGTGCCGCACGACGCCGACATGCCCGCCGCCTTCCCGGGCAGCCATTCCAGGTTGCCGTGCTTGCCGACGTGCACGATCGCGTGCGCGCCGAACTCGTCCGACAGCCACCGGTAGGCGGCCAGGTAGTGGTGGCTCGGCGGCAGGTCGGGGTCGTGGTAGATCGCGATCGGGTTCTGGCCGAAGCCGCGCGGCGGCTGCACCATGACGACGACGTTCCCGGCGCGGAGGGCGGCGAGGACGATGTCGCCGTCCTGGACGAACAGCTCCCCGGGCGGCGGGCCCCAATGCCGCTCCATCCCGTCCCGGAGATCGGCGGGGAGGGTGCGGTACCAGCGCTCGTAGGACGCGGCGGAGATCCGGACGGGGTTGCCCGCGAGCTGCTCCTCGGTGAGCCAGTCCTCGTCCTGCCCGCCCGCCGCGATCAGCGCGTGGACGAGCGCGTCGCCGTCCTGGCCCGCGACTCCCGGGAAGCCGTCGCCGAGGTCGTAACCGGCGCCGGCGAGCCGGGACAGGAGCCGGACGGTGCTCGCCGGGGTGTCCAGCCCGACGGCGTTGCCGACGCGGGAGTGCTTCGTCGGGTACGCCGACAGCATCACGACCAGGCGGCGTTCGGCGGGCGGGGTGTGCCGGAGGCGGCCGTGCCGGACGGCGATGCCCGCGACCCGCGCCGCGCGCTCGGGGTCGGCGGCGTAGACGGTCAGGCCGTCCTCACCGGTCTCCTTGAACGAGAACGGGACCGTGATGATCCGCCCGTCGAACTCGGGGATCGCGACCTGCGACGCGGCGTCCAGCGGGGACAGGCCGTCGTCGCTCTCCTCCCAGTCCGCCCGGGGCATGGTGAGGCAGAGGCCCTGCAGGATCGGGACGTCCAGCTCGGCGAGGGCGCCGACGTCCCACGCCTCGTCGTCGCCGCCCGCCCCGGCGGTCGCGGGCCGCGACCCGCCCGCCGCCAGCACGGTCACGACCAGCGCGTCCGCCTCGCGGAGCGTGTCGAACAGCCCCGGCTCGGCGGTGCGCAGCGAGGAGCAGAACACCGGCAGTGCCCGTCCTCCCGCGTCCTCCACGGCCGTGCACAGCGCCTCCACGAAAGCGGTGTTCCCGGCCATGTGGTGGGCGCGGTAGTACAGCACCCCCACCACGGGACCCTCGGACGTGCGCGGCTCGCGCTCCAGCCGTCCCCACGTGGGGGTGGGCTGCGGCGGCGCGAACCCGCGGCCGGTGAGCAGCACGGTGTCGCACAGGAAGGCGTGCAGCTCGGCGAGGTTGCCGGGGCCGCCGTGCGCGAGGTAGGCGTGCGCGTCGGCGCACACCCCGCCGGTCACGGTGGACAGCTCCATCAGCTCGGCGTCGGGTGCCTGCTCGCCGCCGACCACCACGACCGGGCGGTGACCGGCGAGCAGGGCGTCGAGACCGTCCTCCCAGGCGCGCCGCCCGCCGAGCAGCCGGACGACGACGAGGTCGGTGCCGTCGACCAGCTCCGGCAGGTCGTCCACGGCGAGCCGGGCGGGATTGCCGAGCCGGTACGCGGCGCCGGACGCGCGGGCGCTCAGCAGGTCGGTGTCGGAAGTCGAGAGCAGTAGGACGGTGCGCTCCTGCGCGGGCGTGTCGGCGGTGGACACGGCAGATCCTCCCCCTGGGGTCCTCGCCCCTGTCGCGGGTGTCACGACCGCCGGAGTCTCCTGGCTCCCGGATCAGCGCTCACCCCGGCCTTCCCGTCCGCGTGGGACCGTGGCCGTGTGCGGGGCTTGCTTCCCGGTGACAGTGGCGGGACCGCGCCGGATTCACACCGGCTTCCTCCAGACCGTCGTGGCTCAGAGCGTACGGCAGCGAGGGCCGTCCGCAAACTGCCGTTAGCATCCTCATCGTGCGGAATGTCGATGCGGTGGGGCGGTCGCGTGCGGACGCGTGCCCCGGGACGCTGCAGACCCATGACGCCGCGGACGGGCCGCTGGCACGCGTCCGCGTCCCCGGTGGCTCGGTGACGTCCGCGCAGCTCAGGACGCTCGGCGCCGCGGCCCGCGAGCTGGGCCTGGACGTCATCGAGCTGACGTCCCGCGGCAATCTCCAGCTGCGCGGCGTGCGCGATCCGGCGGCGCTCGCGGAGCGGGTCGCGGCCGCCGGGCTGCTGCCGTCGCCCGCGCACGAGCGGGCGCGCAACATCGTCGCGTCGCCGCTCGGCGGTCGCGGGAGGCACGGCGTCCTGGACACGGACCCGCTGGTCGCGGAACTCGACCGGGCGCTGTGCGCGCGCCCCCCTCTGGCGGGGCTCCCGGGCCGGTTCCTGTTCGCGCTGGACGACGGTACCGGCGACGTCGCCTCCCTGGGCGCCGACCTGACGCTCGTCCCCGGCGGCCTGCTTCTCGCCGGCGCCCGCCTCGACCTGCCGTACGACGACCCCGTGCCGGTGCTCGTCGCGGCGGCGGAGGCGTTCCTCGACGTCCGCGGCGACGCGTGGCGGCTGGCGGAGGTGCCGGGCGGGGCGCGCCTCGTCGCGGAACGCCTGGGCGGGACCGTGGCGGACGGGCCGCGCGTCCCGGAGCCCCCGCCTCCGCACGCGGGGATCGTCGAGCAGCGGGACGGGCGCGTGGCGCTGGAGGCGGTGCCGCCGCTCGGGCGGATGCCGGGAGCCCAGGCCGAGGCGCTCGCCGCGATCGCCCCCGGCGTCCGGGTGACGCCGTGGCGCAGCGTCGTCATACGGGACCTCACCCGCGCCGACGCCCGCCACACCGCGGCACGGCTGGACGCGGCGGGGTTCGCGACCGACCCGGACTCGCCGTGGGTCGGCGTCACCGCCTGCACGGGCAGCCCGGGCTGCGCGAGGTCGCAAGGCGACGTCCAGGGCGAGGC
This sequence comes from Actinomadura sp. KC216, assembly GCF_004348535.1. Classification (GTDB taxonomy): domain Bacteria; phylum Actinomycetota; class Actinomycetes; order Streptosporangiales; family Streptosporangiaceae; genus Spirillospora. The sequence continues at coordinate 4,872 of NZ_SMJX01000305.1, read as the reverse complement.
CCGCCGCTGGGTGGACGGCCTGGAGCACGCACCGCGAACGCCGGTGCACTGGGCGGGGTGCGAGCGGCGCTGCGGGATGCCCCGCGGCCCGGTCGTCCTGAAGACGGTAGGCGGTCCGGAGCGGTGACCGACTACATCCGCGACGGCGCGGAGATCTACCGGCGGTCGTTCGCGACCATCCGCGCCGAGACCGACCTGTCCGGCCTGCCGGACGATGTGGCGCGCGTCGCCGTCCGCATGATCCACGCGTGCGGGATGACCGACCTCGTCGACGACCTCGCCTGGTCGCCGGGAGTCGTCGCGAAGGCGCGGGCCGCGCTGCTGGACGGCGCGCCGGTGCTGTGCGACGCGCGGATGGTCGCGGCCGGCGTCACCCGGGCGCGGCTGCCCGCGGGCAACGAGGTCGTGTGCACGCTCGGGGACCCGCGCGTCCCGGCGCTCGCGGCACGGCTCGGCACCACCCGCAGCGCGGCGGCCCTCGACCTCTGGCTGGACCGGCTGGACGGCGCGGTCGTCGCGATCGGCAACGCGCCCACGGCGCTGTTCCGGCTGCTGGAGCTGGTCGCGGACGGCGCGGGCCGCCCGGCGGCGGTCCTCGGCGTGCCGGTCGGGTTCATCGGCGCGGCCGAGTCCAAGGACGCCCTCGCCGCCAGCGATCTGCCGCACCTGGTGGTGCGCGGGCGGCGCGGCGGCAGCGCGATGACGGCGGCGGCGGTCAACGCCATCGCGAGTGAGGCGGAGTGATGATGGCAGGGCGGCTCTACGGCGTGGGCGTCGGGCCCGGCGATCCCGAGCTGGTCACCGTGAAGGCGGCGCGGCTGATCGGCGCGGCGGACGTGGTCGCCTACCACTGCGCCCGGCACGGCCGCAGCATCGCCCGCGGCGTCGCCGAGCCCTACCTGCGCGACGGGCAGATCGAGGAGCAGCTCGTCTACCCGGTGACCACGGAGACGACCGACCATCCCGGCGGTTACCAGGGCGCGCTGGAGGAGTTCTACACCGCCTGCACGGCCCGGCTCGCCGCGCACCTGGACGCGGGGCGGACGGTCGTCGTCCTGAGCGAGGGCGACCCGCTGTTCTACGGCTCCTACATGCACCTGCACAAACGGCTCGCGCCCCGCTACCCGGCCGAGGTGGTGCCGGGCGTCACCTCGCTCAGCGCGGCGTCGGCCGCGGCGGGTCGCCCGCTGGTGGAGCGGGAGGAGACGCTGACCGTGCTGCCCGGCACGCTTCCCGGCGACGAGCTGGCCGAGCGGCTGCGTGCGGCCGACGCGGCGGCCGTCCTCAAGCTCGGCCGGACGTTCCCGAAGGTCAGGCAGGCGTTCGAGGACGCCGGACGGCTCGGCGACGCCTGCTACGTCGAGCGGGCCTCCACCGGCCGGGAGCGGATCGCACCGCTCGCCGACGTCGATCCGGCGGACGTCCCGTACATGTCCCTGGCTCTGCTGACGAGCCCGGCGGGGAAGGCGTTCACCGCGCCCGCGCCCACGCGGGCGGAGGGGCCGGGAGGCGTCACGGTCGTCGGGCTCGGCCCGGCCGGTCGGCCCTGGCTCACCCCGGAGGCGCAGGACGTCCTGGCGTCCGCCACCGACCTCGTCGGCTACGGCCCGTACCTGGACCGCGTGCCGCCGAACCCCCGGCAGCGGCGGCACTCCAGCGGCAACCGCGTCGAGGCCGACCGGGCCCGGCACGCGCTGGCGCTCGCGAGGGACGGCGCGCGGGTCGCCGTCGTCTCGTCCGGCGACCCCGGCGTGTTCGCGATGGCGACCGCCGTGCTTGAGGCGGCGGCCGACGACGAGTTCGCGGACGTGCCGGTGCGGGTCGTGCCCGGGCTGACCGCCGCGCAGGCCGTCGCCGCCCGGGCGGGCGCGCCGCTCGGCCACGACTTCTGCGTCCTGTCGCTGTCCGACCTGCTCAAACCCTGGGACGTGATCGCCCGGCGGATCACCGCCGCGGCGCGGGCCGATCTGGTGCTCGCCCTGTACAACCCGTCGTCGAGCCGCCGCAGGCACCAGCTCGACGCGGCGCGCGACCTGCTGCTGGAGCACCGCTCGCCGGAGACGCCGGTGGTGGTCGGGCGCGACGTCGGCGGCCCCGAGGAGAGCGTCACGGTCACGACGCTCGGCAAGCTCGACACCGGCCGGGTCGACATGCGCTGCCTGGTCATCGTCGGGTCGTCCACGACCCGGGTCACCGGCCGCGGAGCCGTCTACACACCGCGCCGCTACCCCTGAGCCCAGCGCGCGGCGGCGGCGACATCACCGGTCGTCTCGACGCCGCCCGGCGGGCGCGGCCGGTCCACCATGATCACCGGCAGCCGGTAGGCGCGGGCGGCGGTGAGCTTCGCGCGGGTCATCGTGCCGCCGCTGTCCTTGGTGACCAGCACGTCGAGGCGGTGCTCGCGGATCAGCGCCCGCTCGCCGTCCACCGTGTAGGGGCCGCGGGAGAGCAGCACCCGCACGTTGGACGGGACGGGCGCCTCCGGCGGGTCGACGGATCTGGCGAGGAACCACACGTCCGTCCGGGCGGCGAACACCGGGATGCCGCTCCGGCCGGTGGTGAGGAAGGCCCGGGCGCCGCCCGGCAGCGCGGCGGCGGCCTCGCGCAGCGAGGGGACGCGCCGCCAGTCGTCGCCGTCCTCCTCCCGCCAGCCGGGCCGGCGCAGCGCGAGCAGCGGCACCCCGGCCAGCGCCGACGCCTCCGCCGCCGACGCGCTCATCCGCTCGGCGAAGGGGTGCGTGGCGTCCACCAGCCGGTCGATCCGGTGCTCGCGGAGCCACGCCGCCAAACCGGCCGGGCCGCCGAACCCGCCGACGCGCACGTCCCCGGCGGGCAGCCGCGGATCGGTGACGCGCCCGGCCAGCGACGACACGGCGTGCACGCCCGGGACGTCCGACAGCCACGCCGCGAGGTCGCGGGCCTCCGCCGTCCCGCCGAGGATCAGGACCCGCGTCACACCCGTTCCCGCGCGGCGCTGTAGAGGTGGCTGTCGGGGAACGCCGTCGCCGCCAGCACCCGCCCGACGACGATCACCGCGGTGCGCTTCACCCCGGCCTCGCGGACCAGGTCCGCGATGCCGGCGAGCGTGCCGCGCAGGATCAGCTCGTCCGGGCGGCTGGCGCGGGCGACGACCGCGACCGGGCAGTCCGCGCCGTAGTGCGGCAGCAGCTCGGCGGTCACCTCGTCGATCCGCTGGACGGCCAGGTGCAGCACCATCGTGGCGCCGCTCGCGCCGAGGGTGGCGAGGTCCTCGCCGTCCGGCATCGGCGTCGCGCGCGCCGCCGTGCGCGTGAGGATCACCGTCTGGCCGACGCCCGGGACGGTCAGCTCCCGCCCCAGCGAGGCCGCCGCCGCGGCGAACGCCGGCACGCCCGGGACGATCTCGTGCGGCACGCCCGCCGCGTCCAGCCGCCGCACCTGCTCGGCGACCGCGCTGAACACCGACGGGTCGCCCGAGCACAGGCGGGCGACGTCCAGGCCGTCGCGGTGCGCGGCGGTCAGCTCGGCGACGATCTCGTCCAGCGTCAGGTTCGCGGTGTCGACGAGCCGGGCGCCGGGCGGGCAGGCGTCCAGCAGCTCGCGCGGCACCAGCGACCCCGCGTACAGGCACACCGGCGCGGACTCCAGCACCCGCAGCCCCCGCACGGTGATGAGGTCGGCGGCGCCGGGACCGGCCCCGACGAAGTAGACGGTCATGGCGCGTCCTTCCTGGTCGTCCAGATGGTGACGGGCATCGCCGGGCGCCAGGCGGTGAACCCGCCCAGCGGCGCGGCCCGCTCGACGCCGACGCGCACCAGCTCGCCGCCGTGCGTCTCCCGGGCCCGCGCGACCCGCGCCTCCGATTCGAGCGTGACGGCGTTGGCGACGAGCCGCCCGCCGGGTCTCAGCGCGTCCCAGCAGCGTTCCAGCAGGCCGGGCACGGTGAGTCCGCCGCCGACGAACACGGCGTCGGGGGCGGGCAGGCCCTCCAGCGCGTCCGGCGCCCGGCCGGTCACGACACACACCCCGGGCACACCGAGCGCTGCGGCGTTCCGGCCGATCCGCTCCGCGCGCTCGGGATGGCTCTCGACCGCGACCGCCGCGCAGGACGGATGCGCCCGCGCCCACTCGATCGCGACGCTGCCCGCGCCCGCGCCGACGTCCCACAGCAGCTCGCCCGGCAGCGGCGCGAGACGCGCCAGGGTGACCGCGCGGACCTCGCTCTTGGTGATCTGCCCGTCATGCTCGAACGCGTCGTCGGGAAGCCCGGGCGTGCGGGGCAGCGGCGCGGCGCCCGGTCCTGGCGCGCACTCCACCGCGACGATGTTCAGCGCGGACCCGGCGGGCTCCGTCCACTCCCCCGCGACGCCGTCCCGCACCGTCTCGCCCGCCGCCCCGAGGTCGCACAGGACGGTCATCCGGCTCGGGCCGAACCCGCGCCCCGCGAGCAGCGCCGCCACGACCGCCGGCGCCTCCCGTCCCGCGCCGAGCACCAGCACCCGCCTGCCGGGCGCGACCAGCGCGTTCAGCGTCTCCGCCGGGCGGCCGACGAGGCTGACGACGTCCACCCGCTCCAGCGGCCACCCGAGCCGGGCGCACGCCAGCGACACCGACGACGGATGCGGCAGCACCCGCAGCCGCGCCGGGCCGAGCAGCTCCGCGAGCGTGGAGCCGATCCCGTAGAACATCGGGTCGCCGCTGGCCAGGACGGCGATCACGCGGCCGTCGTACCGCCGGATCAGCCCGGGCAGCGCGGGCAGGAGGGGCGACGGCCACGCCACCCGCTCGGCCTTCCCCTCGGGAACCAGAGCGAGCTGGCGGCTGCCGCCGAGGAGCACCTCCGCTCCACGCAGCGCCTCGCGGGAGGTCTCCGCGAGCCCGTCCCACCCGTCG
>NZ_SMJX01000304.1 GCF_004348535.1 Actinomadura sp. KC216 | reverse complement strand
TCGCTGTCGTGGTCGCCGACCGGCGTGGTGGCGGTCTCGCCGTACTCCCGCAGCTCGAACAGCGGGTTGGGGGGCAGGACGTCGACCGGGTGTCCCGGCGGCTTCGGCGGGAGCCGTTCGTCCAGCTCGGCGGGGGTGACGACGGCGGGCGGGGTGCCCTTGGCGGGCGCGGCCGTGATGTCCAGCTCGTCGATGCGCGACACGAGCGTCTCGGCGGGCCTGACCTCCGGGAACTCCAGCACCCTCATCAGCCGCGAGCCCGGCCGGGTGATCCGGCGCATCGCCGCGGACACCGGCGCCGCCGCGACGCGGCTGCGCGCGACCTTGAACCCGACCGCCAGCTTCTCGCCGGAGTCGGGGAGGGCGGAGAGCGTCCCGGACGTGCCGGAGAGCGCCTCGGGCCCGCGGGAGAGCGCCGCGGGCAGGCGTTCGATCACGCGGCCGTGTGCGGGCGCGGTCAGTGTCAGCGTCCTGGCCGAGGCCGGCGGCGGCGGCTCCGCCGCGGCGCGCGCACCGGTCGCGGCGGGCGGGGCGGCGGGGAGCTCGAAGTGCTTGTCGTGCAGGCGGTTGCCGACCTCGCGGGCCAGCTGCGCCGCCCGGATCTTCTCGTTCGCGCGCCGGGCCTCGCCGAGCTGGTTCCAGGCGGCGGCCATCAGCTCCTCCTGCCGCTCCTGGACGACCTGCGCCCCGAACTGCGCGGCGACCCGGAAGCGCGGGTCCAGGTTGAGCCGGTGCACCCAGTTGCGGAGCACGGCGTCGCCGACCGGGTCGCCCTTCGCGTCGATGAGCAGCTGCGGCGTGAGCGCGTGCCAGCGCCCGTACAGCGGCGGCGTGATCACCGGGTCGGTCTGCGCTTCCAGGGCGGAGACGCTCGCCGCGAGCGCGGTGTTCGCCGTCGCCGCCGGCTGCCGCTGATACGCCTCGGCCAGGTTGATCAGCCCGGCCATCGCCTCCTGCCATTGGTTCGGATACTGCGGCGCGGGCGGCGGACGCAGCTTGTAGAAGTTGTCCCAGTTCTCCCAGTCGTCGGGGTGCTCGTCGGAGCCGGGCAGCTGCAGCGCGCCGCCGAGCCGCAGCACGCCGTCCGGCTGGGTCGGGGTCGTGACGCCGGGCAGGCCGAAGCCGGGCGGGCGGTGCGCGTCCATGTCGCGGCGGCCGACCGGCTCCTTGGCCTCGAACGGCTTCAGCAGCCGGACGAGGTACTCGAAGTCGCCCGCCGAGCCCGTCGTGAACGACCAGCGGTGGTAGTAGGGCAGCTGGCCCGTGGCCACCTCCTGCGGCACGCCCCAGCTCGGCGTCATCGCCGCGATCGCGCCCGGCTCGATGCCGAGCCCCGCCCGCCGCCCGGTCTCGAACGCGGGCACCAGGAACGCGTCGTAGGACGTCTTGGGCGACAGGTGCCGCGGGCAGATCACCCGGGAGCACGCGCTGTCCGGGGCCTCGCGGAGCACGCGGCCGAGGTTCGCGAGCGCCGTCCCCATTCCGGCGGGATCGTCGACCGCGAGCGGGACGTCGAGCTCGCCGTTGACGTGGACGTGCGCCCACGCCCCCAGCTCGCCGGGCGGCTGCAGCGCCCGCGGGTCGGTGACGGTGATGAACGGCAGCGGCCGGTCCGGCAGGGCGCCGTCCTCGAACTCCGTATCGGCGAGGACGACCAGGGCGAGCCATGGCGCCAGCCGTTTCGTGGCGCCGTCCGGCGAGGCCGGGCTGTACCGCCACGGGAGGACCTCGTCGTAGAACTCGATGTGCGGCAGGAAGTTGGGCTCGAAGGTGGCGGTGTACGGCAGCGGTTCGACCCGCGAGATCGCCCGCGGGTCGACGCCGATGACGTCGCCGGGGCCGTACAGCTGGAGCGGCTGTTCGACCAGGCGGCTGGGCGGCTGCTCGCCGTCCTTCAGGGCGTCCCCGGTCAGCTTCAGCTCGACGTTGATCGTGGGCCGGGGCGCATTCCCCGGGGGCTCGGTGATCTGCGTCGTCAGGCCCGTCCGCAGCCAGGGCAGGAAGGAGTACGCGTTCGCGCTCACGAACCGCCCCCGCGCCGCTCGGACGTCTTGGTCAGTTCGGTGCCCTGGCCGGTGGCGGCGGCGAGCCCGGTACGGGCCACGCCGCCCACGACGATCACCTTGGCCCCGGACGCGGCGGCGGCGAAGCCCCACCGGCCCTCGGCGAGGCCGGGCACCGCCGTCCACGCGCCCGCGGAGTACTCCAGAGCGCTGCGGAATCCGGCCTCGTTGCGGACGTCGTCGGTGCCGCCGACCACCAAGACCTTCCCCGAGCCCAGCGGGACCGCGCGGTGCAGCGCCCGGCCCGCGGGCATCGGCGCGGTGTCCTGCCAGCTTCCCGGTGTGAGGGTGTAGACCTCGGCGGTGGCGCGGGCGAATGGGTCGAAGCCGCCGTCGCCGGGCGCCCCGGGCGCGCGGCCGCCGGTGACCAGCACGGTGGTGTCGGACAGCGCCGTCGCGGTGTGCGCGCTGCGCGGGCGGCGCAGGCTGCCGGTCGGCGTCCAGGTCTTGGCGTCGGTGTCGTAGAGCTCGCAGAACGCCAGCGCGGGGTCGTCGCCGGTCCCGACCGGGACGCTGCCGCCGCAGACCAGCACCTTCTTGCCGGCCTGGAGGACGACCGCGGTGTGCCCGGTGCGGGCGTCGGTCATGTCCTTGGCGGCGGTCCATGTCTCGTCCGCCGGGTCGAACAGCTCCGCCGAGCGCACCGCCATCACCGCGCCGCCCGGCCTGGTGGTGCTGCCGCCCGCGACCAGGACCTGGCCGTTCGACAGCAGGACCGCGCTGTGCCCCCAACGTCCCGCGGCCATCGGATGCTTGGTCGCCGTCCACGTGCCCTGTGCCGGGTCGTACAGCTCGGCGGTGGCGAGCGCGGGCGCGCCCGGGCCGCCTCTGCCGCCGGTGACCAGCACCTTTCCGCTCGGCAGCAGGGTCATCGCGTGGAGCTGCCTGGCCGTGCCGAGCAGGACGGGCGCCGCCCACGTGTTCTGCTCCAGGTCGTACACCGCGCTCTGCCGGACGGCGGCGGACGCGGCGTCGGCGCCGCCCGCGACCAGCACCTTCTTGCCGTCCTTGAGCACCACGGCGGAGTCGTGCTGGCCGAGCCAGCTCACCGACGCGGCGTAGTCCGCGGCGGACGACCACGCGTCGGCGGCCGCCAGTGTGGCACTGGTCATCGCGTTGCACCCTTCGTCAGGGGTCGTCAGGGGAGGTAGATCTCGGCGGTGGCGGCGAGCTCGGTGGGATCGGGCCCGGGCGCGGCGGCTCCGGCCAGGGCCAGGCCGCCGGCCACGAACACCCGGCCGTCCGCGAGGTCGACGGCCGGGAAGTCCCAGCGGCCCGTGCCCAAGGAACCGGCGGCCGTCCAGGTGCCGGAACCCGGGTCGAAGACGACGACGTCGCGGTAACCGCTGGTCGGGCGTGGCCGTCCCGTGCCGCCGGCCACGACCACGCCGGCGGGCGTCCGGACGCCGCGGTGCCCGCTGCGTCCACCGCCCGGCATGTCCGCGACGCGGGTCCAGGTCCCGGTGACCGGGTCGTACAGTTCCGCCGAGGCCAGGCTGTCCGGGCGGTACGGAACGGCCGGAACCGCGTCGCCTCCGGTGACGAGCACCCGGCCGTCGCCCAGCAGCGTCGCCTGGTGGCCCTTCCGCGGGACGAGCAGGCTGCCGGTCGGCGTCCACGATCCGGTCTCCGGGTCGAAGAGCTCGCAGAACGAGAGCGCGCGCTCGCCCTCGCCGGTCGGCAGCGCGCCGCCGATGACGAGCACCTTGCCGTCGATCGGCACCGCCTGGTGGCCGGTGCGGGCGCAGCTCATCGGCGCGACCTCGGTCCATTCCAGGGTCCCGGGATCGAGCAGCTCGGCCGACGCCAGCGCGGCGCCGCGGGCTCCGGCGCCGCCCGCGACCAGCAGCCGGTCGCCCGTCGCCGTGGCGGAATGCCCCGACCTGGCGGTGTTCAAGCTGGTCTGCGGGGTGCTCCATACGGCGGCGATCGGCTCGAACACCTCGAACGAGGCCAGCGGCGCGTTGCCGGCGCCGAGCCCGCCCGCGGCGACGACCCGTCCGTCCGCGAGCTTCGTCGCCGTGTGCCGCCGCCGGGCCGTCTTCAGCGGCGGGGTCGCGTCGGCCCACGTCCCGGCGATCGGGTCGTACACGGCGGCGGCGGCCACGGCCTTCCCCGCGGTGTCGGCGCCGCCCGCGATGAGCACCTTGCCGCCGGTCAGCCGCACCGCGTCGGCGCCCGAGACGGCGGACGGCGGCGGGTTCGCCACCGTCCAGGTCCCCGGCTCGGCCGCCGCGCCCCCGCCGGCCTCGGCCTGGGGCAGCACGTGCAGCTGCCCGGCCAGGGTCGCGTCGGCGCGGATCCAGTCGGCCATGGCGTCGGCCGCGGTCGCCGCGCTGCGGAAGCTGGACGTGGTGGAGCCCGCCGTCGCGGGCGGGAACGCCTGGCGGTTGTTGCGCCGGTACGCGACGACGAAGCGGTCGCCGGTGACGCGCACGGTCTCGTCCGCCGCGAAGGGCTGCCGCAGCCGCGCCTCCCGCTGCGAGATCGGCGACCGGGCGGTGCTGCTGCCGTCCAGCAGTTGCCCGAACACCGCCGGGGGCGGGCTGTAGAGCTTCGGCGCTCGGGGTGCCGCTGCCGCTGCCGCCGCCTGCCCGTTCGCGGCCGTGGCCGTGTGGGCGGTCGTCGCCGGACGCGGCGGCCTGCTGTCGATGATGTGCAGCTCGTACCGCGCGCTGCGCCGGACCACCCGCGGGGACGCGATCGCGCCCTTCTCGGCGGTCAGCTCGATTCCTGCGTCCTGCTTCTCGTACGCGGGACGCGACAGCTTCGCGGCGTCGTCCATGTCCTGGAACTGGGCCATGGCGAACTGGTCGTCGGTGTCCGACACCCGCTCCAGGCCGCTGCCCCGTACCGGCGCGACGGTGAACCGCTTGCCGTCGCTCGGCCGCTGCGCGCCGACCCGGTCGATCCGCACGCCGAGCGGGACGGCCCGCTGATGGATGAACAGCGTGCCGAGCGGATGCAGCACCAGCTCGTCGCCCGCGGGCAGCTGGCGCAGCGTGACCAGCGGGTTGGCGCCGCCCGCCGGGAGCCGGGTCTGCCAGCCCTCGGGCTTGCGCACCTCGCGCTCCAGCAGTTCGAGCACCGCGACCGGCGGCAGCGTGGTGGCGCGCTCCTCGCCCCAGGAGATGTCGAAGTCCGCGGAGATCTCGAAGAACAGCAGGGAGATCGAGCCGCGGCCGTGCGCCCGCCACGCGTTCGGCCCCTCCAGCTTGAAGCGCAGGTCGATGCCGAACAGGCCGACCCCGAACGCCTTCAGCGAGACGCCGGCGGAGATCTCGATGACGAACGCGAACGGCGAGAACCGGAAGAGCGCGTCGAACGCGAGGTGCCCCTCCAGGCCGAAGTCGTCGAAGCCCAGCCGGATCTCCGCCTTCGCGCCGAACTGGGCCGTGTTGCTGGTGACCGCGAAGTAGCCGGACACCCGGATCAGCCGTCCGGGGGCGTTCAGGATGTCCATCGACACCCGGGGCGGGATCGGGAACGGCAGCGGCGGCGGTTTGAACGACGGGTGGAACCCGCCGACCGAGAGGACGAAGTCGGGATTGTCCCCCATGTCGATGAGGAGGCCCATCCCGCCGTCGATGGTGATGGTCAGGATGCGGGAGTCGAACAGCTGCGCGTAGAACCACAGCCGCGACTTGTCGGCCTCGAACGCGCCGATGAAGTTGACCTGGAGGACGAGCAGCGCCACGTCCTGGCTGGGCAGGGCGCACTTGAGCACGCCGAGGATCGCGATGTTGCCCGGCGGGATCTCCACGATCAGCCCGAGCGAGACGCTGACCAGGGTCGGCGTGCCCCAGCCGATCTTCGCCATCGGCCCGACGAGGAACCGGCCCTCCTCCGGCGGGAAGAACTTGCGCAGGTCGCTGACGATCCGCGGCGCGTTCGCGATCACGTCGCGTGGGAACATCACCGACTCGACGGCCCCGGTGACGACCCCTTCGACGAGCGCCGCGAGGTCCATCCGGCGGTTCAGCCCGAGGATGCCGCCGACGCCGAGCAGCGTGAACCCGAACCCGAGTTGGATCCCGCCCCCGCCGAACTCGGCGGTCAGCACGATCAGCAGCGAGAACCCGGGCCGGCCGTCCGGCATCCGGGTGGTGATCAGCCCGATCGCCTTGACCTCGATGAACCCGGCGAACTCCAGTTCCAGCGCCCCGGCGTACTCCCCGCGCTCCGGGTCGAAGGACAGGTACCCGCCGCCCGCCACGATCCCGGCGTCGATCGCCAGGCCGACGCCCTTCGGCGGCTTGAACCCGAGCGCGAGGTCGACCGGGCCGAGGTTGCCGCCCCCATCCGGGAAGCGCGGCGTGGCGACGATGCCGACGCGCTCGACCGACGCCTTGACCGGCCCGAGCGCGCCCTTGAAGTCGGCGGAGACCTCGATCGGCAGGGAGCCGTCGGTCGGCAGGCCGACGCCCAGATGCAGCGTCGTGATCTCCAGGGGGCCGAGCTTCATGTGCAGGGGCAGGGCGAGTTCGAGCGTCTCGCTGCCCTCCAGCTGGAGGCCGGACGACGGCGTCCACAGCAGGCGCAGGTCGAAGTCCGTCTCCAGCTTCGCGCCGACGAGCTTGCCGATGAAGCCGTCCGCTCCCGACAGGTCGATGACCAGGCGGCCGCCGGTGAGCTCCACCTGGGCGGACGGCTCCGCCGTCGCGGTCCCGCCGAGGCCCGCCCGGGCCTTGAGCGACAGCGCCAGGGTCGCCGTCTCGATGCTCAGGCCGCCGATCCTGGTGTCGCCGACCAGCATGATCGGCTCACCGGCCTTGCCGGCGGTGAACGCGGCCGTGACGCTGAACGCGGCCGAGGGCGCGCCCTCGGGGGACACGATCGTCATGTCCAGGGTCGGTGAGACGCGCACCTCGGAGGCCGCGGCGAGGGCGCCGTCGACGCTGACGGTTAACGCGGTGCGATCGCCGAGCGGGAACGTCTCCGTCGCTTTGCCCGCGATGCCGAGCCGCATCGGGAACGCGAGACCGCCGTCGCGCACGCCGACGATGAGCGCCGGTCCGATGAGGACGGCGCCGACTCCACCCGCTCCCGTGGTGATGTAGGAGCGGGCAAGGCGGTCGTCCCCGGTGTCCAGCAGCTGGACGAGCAGCTCGAACAGCACTTTCCCGTCGAAGCCGGGCGTGCCGAGGCCGTAGGCGTCGCGGAGCACCGACCGCGGATCCCCGAAGAACCGCCCGATCCGGTCCCAGTGGATCGTCCAGGAGAAGTGCGGCGGGAACATCGGGTCGGCCGGATCGCCGGGGTCGTCGCGCCCTTCGAGCAGCCCGGACGCGGCGAGGAACATCGTGACCTTGGGCAGCCGCACGCGGAGCCGGTCGACGACCAGGCGGGTGATGATCAGGCCGGGCAGGTCGTCCAGCAGCGCCTGCGCCCGGGCGCGCTGCTCGGGCGTGATCGCGGACGAGTTCAGCGCCGCGTTCACGCCGTTCTCCACGCTCGCCAGCCCGGCCAGGACCGTGCCGATCCGCTGCGCGACCGCCGCTCCGTTGGCCGTGATCCCGATGCCGTCGTCGGTGTCGATCGCCACGTTGAGCGCGGTGACGAAGTTGCCGAGGTCGGCGACCGCGCGGGCCGTGTCCGCCGCTGCGCCCGCGACCCCGGCGAGCGCGTCGTGGTCGATCGCGACGCCCAACTCGACGAGCATCTCGCCCGGATCGGCCAGGGCCTCGGCCAGCGGCCGCAGCGCCTCGCCGATCAGCGCGGCGACCCTTTCGAACGTTCCCGCCTCGCTCATGGCGTGACCGCCGGGGTCGCCGCCAGCGCGGCGGCGGCGTCGAGCTTGCCCGCGCCCCACACCGCGTTGGGCAGCTCGAGCCCGGGCGGGATCTGGTCCTTCTTCGTCGTCGCGGCGAGGATCCGCTGCACGTCGCGGTACGTCAGCGTCGGGTTCTTCTGGAACATCAGCGCGATGACCCCGGTCACGTGCGGCGCGGCCTGGCTCGTGCCGGAGAAGATCACGTGGCGTTTGAGCAGCCAGCCGCCGAAGCGGGCCCTGATGTCCTGCGGGTGCGTCTCCTGCGAGACCGCGGCGGAGATGATCCGCCGACCGGGCGCGACGAGATGGGGCCGGACGCGATCGGGCGGCACTCCTGACGCGCTGTCGAGGCCACGGCTCGAACTCTCCGCGATCGAGCCGTAGGCGCTGAAGTTGCTGCCCGGCTCGGACACGTAGGCGCCGACCGCGACGACGCTGCGTGCCGTGGACGGCGATTCGACGGTGTTGTCGGTGATGATGTCGCCGAACGCGAACCGCGGCCACACGTCGATGTTCTCCCGCTCGACCCACACGTCGACCGCCGCCGCCGCGCCGCCGATCTCGTGCAGCTCGATCTTCCAGATCCCCTTGCGCACGGGACCCTTGAGCGACACGTCGATCTTGCGCTTGCCGTTGTTCGGGTCGGGCTGCGGCGGTGACACGACGGTCGCGACCGGCGTGCCGCCGATGGAGATCACGCTCTGCTGGCCCGGCTGCGTCCACGCGCTCGGGGTCGACCGCGGCGGCGTGAGGCGTAGCTCGATCCGCGCCGCGCCGTCGTACCAGAAGTAGAGCTGGTCGTCGACGCGGTCCTCGGACAGCCTGCTCCCGTTGGGGAAGACGATCTCCTCGACTTCGAGCCGGAACGACAGGTTGGCGAACGCGTTGATGTTCTTGCGGCTGTGCCTGCGGGTGTCGCCCTCGTTCCCGGCGGAGACCACGATCGCCCGCCCGGGGAGGGGATTGCCGCTCGCGTCGTGCATCAGCTTGTCGATCGCCAGCTCGAGCGCGGACGTCCCGTCGCGCGCCCCCTCGTGGGTACCGAAGCTCATGTTGATGACGCAGGGGACGCCCCCGGGGCCGCGCTGCGCCGCGAGCTGGTGGAACAGCGCGACGGCCTCGCTGACGGCCCTGCTGGAGACGAGCGTGGCCGAGTTGGCGAAGACGATGTCGGCCTCGGGCGCGACGCCGACGAACGTGAACGGCGCGAACGGGCCGTCCCTTCCCGACCCGTTGCCCGCGGCGATACCGGCGACGTGCGTGCCGTGGTCGAACTCGGCGTTGGTCCAGATTTCGTCGATGAGGTTTCTGGCGACGACGTTGGCGACGGCGGCCTCGTCCCACCAGACGCCGTAGTTGAACCCGGCGGGGAATCCGAACTGGCTCGGCGGTTTCTGTCCCGGCTTGGGAGTGGAGAACTGGTCCCAGTAGCCGATGATGCGCGATTTCGGCGGCGTCGTGTTCGGCACGACGAACGTCGGGTGGGTGACCGTGAGCCGGTTGTCGATGACCCCGACGAGCACGCCTTTCCCGGTGAGGCCGGGCACGCCGCCCGCGTTGTACGGCGGCGAGCTCGCACGGAGCGCGGTGGCCTTGACCTCGCCCATGCTGCGATCGATGTGCAGGTGCGTGCGCGCCGACGCGGCGATCCAGCGCACGCCTTCCGTCGCCGAGAGCCCGGCGACGTCGGCGAGGGCGACCGACCCGCTGACGAGATCGCCGTTGACATGGCCGGGTTCGAGGCCCGCTTCGGTCATCCCCTTGACGTCCCCGTCGAACGTGACGAACACGTCGATGCGCTCGTCCGGATCCGCACCGCGCGTTTCCCAGTCGACGAGGGCGCGCAGCACGTCGGCGTCGCAGTTCGGGCAGGTCGTGGGAGCCGACGTCGAAGTGACGACCTCCGAGGGAGCAGTGGTCACGCCCGGCCTGCCGTTGATCGCCATGACAACCCCTTAGCTCGCGCCCGCTGGCAAGGTGTCACAGAACCTCACTGAATTAACAGACCGTGGCCAGTCCCGGCCTCTCCGTAGCCCTCCCCCTGGACCCTCGAACCGGCCCATGAGGTGCACCGACATTGAATTGATCTCACGAGAAGCGGCGCACCGAGCCCGGGCGGGCGGGTCAGGGGCGGGGACCGGCC
>NZ_SMJX01000303.1 GCF_004348535.1 Actinomadura sp. KC216 | reverse complement strand
CGCTCATGCGGTGACCAAACTCTTGACGATCGAGGTGAAGAAGCCGAGCCCGTCGGTGGACGGGCCGGTCAGTGACTCCACGGCGTGCTCGGGATGGGGCATGAGCCCGACGACGTTGCCGGCCTCGTTGCAGATTCCGGCGATGTCGTCGAGGGAGCCGTTGGGGTTCAGGTCGACGTAGCGGGCGACGATCCGGCCGGTGTCGGCCAGTTCGGTCAGGGTCTCGCGGTCGGCGGTGTAGCGGCCGTCGCGGTTCTTGACCGGGATCACCAGCTCCTGCCCTTCCCGGTAGTCGGCGGTCCATGCGGTGCCGGCGTTCTCCACCCGGAGCCGCTGGTCGCGGCACACGAAGTGCAGTCCCGCGTTCGGCAGCAGCGCCCCGGGCAGCAGGTGCGACTCGCACAGTACCTGGAAGCCGTTGCAGATCCCGAGGACCGGGAGGCCGGCGCCTGCGGCGGCGACCAGCTCGGTCATCAGCGGGGCGAACCGGGCGATCGCTCCGGCGCGCAGGTAGTCCCCGTAGGAGAACCCGCCGGGGAGGACGACGGCGTCGACCCCTCGCAGGTCGTGGTCGCCGTGCCACAGGGCGACCGGCTCGGCGCCGGACAGCCGCACGGCGCGCGCGGCGTCCCTGTCGTCGAGTGAACCGGGGAAGGTGATGACCCCGACCCGGGCAGCGTCCATCTCTTCTGTTCCTCCGAAATGAGGGGCGGCCGGGACGGGCGGGTCGTTCCGCCGATCACCCCGATGCGCGTCGTTTCTCCCCCGCGCGCGTACCAATCTACCCGGCGCTGTGCATGAGCCTGCGGTCGAGGCGCCGGACCAGGGCCCCGTCTCGCCAGGTCAGGCGCTTCCGCAGGTGGACGACGGTGCCCCTGTCCGGGGTGGAGTCGATGTCCAGATCGTCCACCAGCGCACGCATGATCTTAATGCCGCGCCCGGATTCGCTCAAAATCCCCCGTTCCTCGGGGGCCGGCCGGGGCCCGCGGCCCTGGTCCGTGATCGTGAGGGTGCAGACGCCCTCGTCCACGCGTCCGGCCACCTCGTAGTCGCCGGTGGCGCGCGCGTGCTGGACGACGTTCGTACACGCCTCGGAGGCGGCGACCAGGACGTCGTCCACGCAGTCTTCGGAAACGCCCAGCCCCCGCAGCGCGTCTCCCACCACCCGGCGGACCACCGGGATGCTCAGCGCCTCGCACGGCAGCGAGAGCGAGATCCTCATATCCACCCGGACACCTCGTGTCCGCTCCGGGCTTGCGACCGTTCCCCCGGTCCCGGAGCGTGCTCGACGACTCGACGCAGCTAACAGTTCCCCGGCGGAATCTTCCGTAATCGCTATAGTCGCGGGTCTTTCACGATCACCGCGTTGGCACGCTCTAAGCAGGACCACCGCCTGGAACGCGCCAATGCCCTCGGAATCGAACGGTATTGCACGCCATTCCATGTCAGGGCCACCGGAACGGCGAGAACCCCTGAAACGCACGGAGCGTTTTGGACCGTTTTAGTCACTTGCGACGGCCGGTTGCGGCCGTAACGCCTGGGAGCGCTGGGACGAACGGGAGCGCTGTTGCAGGTGGGAGCGGCTAGAGGACGCGGAGCTCGTAGTTCTCGATGACGGGGTTCGCCAGCAGCGTCTCGGCGATCTTGCCGACCCGCTCCAGGGCCGCCTCGTCGGCCTCGCCCTCCAGCTCCACCTCGAACCGCTTGCCCTGCCGGACGGCGACGATCCCGTCGAACCCGAGCTGCGGCAGCTTCCGGGCGATGGCCTGACCTTGCGGGTCGAGGATCTCCGGCTTGAGCATGACGTCGACGACGACACGCGCCACGGCAGCCCCCTCACTCATCAGCACTTTTTCCTTACGATCCTGAAGCGTACGGCACCATGGCCAATCACCGTCCCCTTCCCCCTGCCACCCGCACCCCCGGAGCCGCCCGATGAACGTCGAGGACCTGACCCCGCCGGAGCGCCGCCTCTGGGAAGCCTTCCCGAAGGGCGAATCGGTCGATCTGTCGTCCGGCGACCCCGCCTACGACGACATCGGGCAGGCCGACCACTGGGGCCATGATCGGATGGTCAGGGCCGAGGTCCTCGTGGCCCTGCTCGTCGGGGCGGTGGAGGCGGAGCCGGGACAGGTCGCGGCCGTCCGGCTCGGCGGGGCGCGGATCACCGGCTCGCTGAACCTCGGGCACGCGGACGTCAGCGTCCCGCTGGCGCTCACCGGCTGCTCGTTCGACGAGGCGCCGCACCTGTACTGGGCGAGCATGAACAGCGTCCATCTGATGCGCTGCCGCCTGCCGGGGCTGATCGCGTCCGGGACCCGGGTCGACGGGCATCTGTGGCTGGAGGGCAGCCGGATCAGCGGCGGGCTGTGGCTGGACGGCGCCAACATCACCGGAATCCTGAACATGTCGGGCGTCCAGCTGAGCAACCCGGGCGGGGACGCGCTGCTCGCCGACCGGCTCACGGTCGAGGCGAACGTCTACTGCGACCAGGGGTTCACGTCCAACGGTGAGGTCCGGCTGCCTGGGGCGCGCATCGGCGGGCAGTTGATCCTGCGTGGTGCGCGGCTGAGCAACCCGTCCGGTCCCGCCCTGTACGCGAGCCGCCTGGACGTCGCGGCGAACGTGTTCTGCGACGGCGGGTTCACCGCCGAGGGCGAGGTCCGGCTGCGCGGCGCCAGCGTCGGCGGGTACCTGTCGTTCGTCGGCGCGCGGCTGTCGGCGCCGCAGCGCACGGCGCTGAACGCCGACGATCTGACCGTCGAGACCGACATCTACTGCTCGGACGGGTTCACGGCGGTCGGCGCCGTCAGCTTCTCCGGCGCCCGCGTCACCGGCCAGCTCAGCCTGCGCGACGCCCGCCTGCGCCACGACCAGGGGACGGCCCTCAGCCTGCAGCGCGTCCAGGCGGAGGAGCTGCTGCTGCGCACCGCCGAGCCGATCCGCGGCACCGCCGACCTGTCCTATGCCCGCATCAACCTGCTGCGGGACGACGCCGCGTCCTGGCCGGAGCGCCTCCAGCTCGACGGCCTCCAGTACGAGACGCTCGAACCGCCGCTCACCGCGCGGCAGCGCCTCGACTGGCTGCGCCGCGACACCGACGGCTACGCCCCGCAGCCCTACGAGCGCCTCGCCCAGACCTACCGGGCTCTCGGCCTGGACGCCGACGGCCGCTACGTCCTGCTCGCCAAGGCCCGCGACCGGCGCAAGACACAGGGCCTCTCACGCAAGATCATCGGGTGGTTGCAGGACGGGCTGGTCGGCTACGGCTACCGCCCGTTCCGCGCGGCGAGCTGGCTGATCGGGCTGCTCGCCTTCGGGACGATCGTCTTCTCGCTCCACAAGCCGGACGTCCTGGACAGCGGCCAGAAGCCGCATTTCAACCCGTTCTTCTACACCCTGGATCTCATCCTGCCGATCGGCACGCTCGGGCAGGAGATGGCGTTCGCGCCCAAGGGCGTCTACCAGTGGATCGCCAACTTCATCGTCGCGGCCGGGCTCGTCCTCGGCCTGACCGTCGCGGCGGGCGTGACCAGGGCACTCTCCCGCGAGTAGACGGGACGCCCCGACCAAGCCGGGTGGCGTGTATCACGTTTGCGTGCGGCGCCTGGGCTGGGGGTAGGTGTGCCAATGATGAGCCGAGCAGCGCTCGTCCATTGAAGGGTGGTGGGCGGGGCTGGAGGCCGGCGGGACTTGCATCGCGGGGTGTGAGGTCTGCCACGATGGCATAAGCGGCTTTTGTCCCTTACCGGGGGCGGAGGTCGTGGACATCGGCCGATCCGCGCGGCGATCCCGCGCGCCGGCCCCGAACGAGGAGTGTCATCGATGACGATCGACTCCGTGCGAGGCGCGCCCGATAACCCCGAGCCGGCCGAGCCCGAACTCGTCCAGCTGCTCACCCCCGAAGGGGAGCGCGTCGAGCATCCCGACTACCCCCTGGACCTCAGCGCCGAGGAGGTACGCGACCTCTATCGCGATCTGGTCATCGTCCGGCGGCTCGACCTGGAGTCCGTGGCGCTGACCCGGCAGGGCGAGGTGGGCCTCTGGCCCTCGCTGCTGGGCCAGGAGGCCGCGCAGATCGGGTCCGGACGCGCGCTGTCCGAGAACGACATGGTCTTCCCGACCTACCGGGAGCACGGCGTCGCGTGGTGCCGGGGCGTGGACCACCTCAACATGATCGGCCTGTTCCGCGGTGTCAGCCATGGCGGCTGGGACCCCGCCGAGCACAACTTCCACCTGTACACGATCGTGATCGGCAGCCAGACGCTGCACGCGACCGGCTACGCGATGGGCGTCCAGCGCGACGGCGTCCTCGGCACGCCGTCGGCCGCCGCGACCATCGCCTACTTCGGCGACGGGGCGACCTCGCAGGGCGACGTGCACGAGTCCTTCGTCTTCGCGTCCGTGTTCAACGCGCCGATCGTGTTCTTCTGCCAGAACAACCAGTGGGCCATTTCCGAGCCGCTCGAGAAGCAGTCGCGGATCCCGCTCTACCGCAGGGCGCAGGGCTACGGGTTCCCGGGCCTGCGGGTGGACGGCAACGACGTGTTCGCCTGCCTGGCCGTGACGAAGAAGGCCCTGGAGAACGCCCGGACGGGCCAGGGCCCGACGCTCATCGAGGCGTTCACGTACCGGATGGGCGCCCACACCACGACGGACGACCCCACCCGCTACCGGCTCAAGGCCGAAGAAGAGGCGTGGAAGCTCAAGGACCCGATCGAACGCGTCAAGGCGTATCTGGTGCGCAACGACCTCGCGGAAACGGGATTCTTCGAAAAGGTCGAGGACGAGGCCAAACAACTCGGCCGGGAACTGCGTAACGGGTGCCTGTCGATGCCCGACCCGCAGCCGCTGGCGATGTTCGAACACGTTTACGCGGAATCGCATCCGCTGATGTCCGAGGAGCAGGAGCAGTTCGCCGCCTATCTGGCGTCGTTCGAGCAGTCCGGCGAGGAGGCCGTCCGATGACTACGCTCACCCTCGGAAAGGCCATGAACGAGGGCCTGCGCAAGGCCATGGAGAATGACTCGAAGGTCCTTGTCATGGGCGAGGACGTCGGGAAGCTCGGCGGGGTGTTCCGCATCACCGACGGCCTGCAGAAGGACTTCGGCGAGGAACGCGTCATCGACACGCCGCTGGCCGAGTCCGGCATCGTCGGGACGGCGATCGGGCTGGCGCTGCGCGGCTACCGCCCGGTGGTGGAGATCCAGTTCGACGGGTTCGTGTTCCCCGCCGCCGACCAGATCATCACCCAGCTCGCGAAGATGCCGATGCGGTCGCTCGGGTCGCTGTCGCTGCCCGTCGTCATCCGGATCCCGTGGGGCGGCGGGATCGGCGCGGTGGAGCACCACTCGGAGTCGCCCGAGGCGTACTTCACGCACACCGCCGGGCTGCGCGTCGTCGCGTGCTCGAACCCGCTGGACGCGTTCGCGATGATCCAGCAGGCGATCGCCTCGCCCGACCCGGTGATCTTCTTCGAGCCGAAGCGGCGCTACTGGGACAAGGCCGAGGTCGACGTCGAGTCGGCGCCCGCGGACTGGATGCCGCTGCACCAGGCGCGGATCGTCCAGCCGGGCGAGCACGCGACCGTCCTCGCGTACGGGCCGTCGGTGAAGACGTGCCTGGAGGCCGCCGCCGCGGCGGCCGAGGAGGGACGGGCGCTGGAGGTCATCGACCTGCGCTCGCTCAACCCGCTCGACATCGGCACCGTCGTCGAGTCCGTCAACCGGACGGGACGCTGCGTCGTCGTCCACGAGGCGCCCGTGTTCAGCGGGTTCGGCGCCGAGCTGGCCGCGCGGATCACCGAGAAGTGCTTCTACCGGCTGGAGTCGCCGGTGCTGCGGGTCGGCGGGTTCTCCGCGCCGTACCCGCCGTCCCGTAACGAGGACCATTACCTGCCCGACCTCGACCGCATCCTGGACGCGGTCGACCGGACCTTCGCGTGGTGACGCCGGTGAGCCCGAAGATATTCAACCTGCCGGACGTGGGCGAGGGCCTGACCGAGGCCGAGATCGTCAAGTGGCATGTCCAGCCCGGCGACACCGTCGAGATCAACCAGACCATCGTCGAGATCGAGACCGCCAAGGCGATCGTGGAGCTGCCCTGCCCGTTCGAGGGCGTGGTGACGGAGCTGATGGTCACCGAGGGCGCGACCGTGGACGTCGGCTCCCCGATCATCTCCGTGGACGCCGAGGCCGAGGGCGGCGTGGCGACGCCGGTGTCGGAGCCTCCGGCGCAGGCCGCGGCGATGCAGGAGACGGAGGCCGTGCCGACCGCGAACGAGCCGGGGATCGTGTCGTCCGACGCGCCGCCGAAGCGCCAGCCCGTGCTCGTCGGATACGGCGTCAAGGAAGGCGCGACGAAGCGGCGCCCGCGCAGGCAGGGCACCAACGGCGCACCGCCACCGCCCGCCGCGTCCTCCGTCGCGCCGCCCGCCGCGCCCCCCGTTGCGCCGCCCGTCCAGCAAACGCCTTCCCCGGCACCTCCGGCGACTCGTCCACAGGCTGTGGACAACGGTTTGCCGCTGGCGAAGCCGCCGGTCCGGAAGATGGCGAAGGATCTCGGGATCGACCTCGCGACGATCACCGGCTCGGGCCCGCAGGGCTCGATCACCCGCGAGGACGTCCTTGCCGCGCAGTCCGGGGCGGCACCGGCCGCGACCGCCGCGCCCGTCCAGGCGGGGGCGCGCGAGGAGCGGGTGCCGGTCAAGGGCGTCCGGAAGGCGACGGCGGCGGCGATGTCCGGCTCGGCGTTCACCGCGCCGCACGTCACCGAGTTCCTCCAGGTGGACGTGACCCGGACGATGGAAACCGTGAAACGCCTCCGCGAGCTCCCCGAGTTCGCGGACGTGAAGGTGTCCCCGCTGCTGCTGGTCGCGCGGGCGCTGCTCACCGCCGTGGCGCGCAACCCGCAGGTGAACTCCACGTGGGTGGACGGCCCGTCCGGCGCGGAGATCGTCATCAAGCGGTACGTGAACCTGGGGATCGCGGCGGCCACCGACCGGGGCCTGCTCGTCCCGAAGGTGAAGGAGGCGCAGGACCTCGACCTGCCCGGCCTGGCCCGCGCGCTGCAGGAGCTGACGGAGAAGGCGCGGGCGGGCAAGGCGTCCCCGGCCGATCTGTCCGACGGGACGATCACCATCACGAACGTCGGCGTGTTCGGCGTGGACTCCGGGACCCCGATCCTCACGCCGGGCGAGGCCGCGATCCTGGCGTTCGGCCAGATCCGCGACATGCCGTGGGTGCACGAGGGCGAGCTGGCGATCCGGAAGGTCACCACGCTGTCGCTGTCGTTCGACCACCGGATCGTGGACGGGGAGCTGGGGTCGCGGGTCCTCCGCGACGTCGGCGCCATGCTGGAGGACCCGGTACGGATGCTGGCCTGGGGCTGATCAGGCGATCTGAGGGCCGGTGCCGCGCGGGCGGCACCGGCCCTTCACGCGGCCTGCGTGTTCAGGGGCGGGGCGGGTTGTCGCCGTCGTACATGCGCTCGTCGCGCTGTCTCGCCCCGAACCGCGGCCCGCGCTGCTGCATCCGGGACATCATCAGCAGCTGGAGCAGGAACGTCGCCCCGCCGACGATGATCAGGATGACGCCGATGATGTGGATGTCCACCGGGTCGGTCATCGCATCCGGCTTGATCGCGAATTTCAGGATCAGCCCGAGCGTGATCGTGAAGACACTGACACCGAGACCCATCGATGACCTCCGCCAGACGATCCGTGTGCGTGCTCTTTAACTATCCGTTCAGATCGTCCACCACACGTGACGCGATCGGCAATCGCCCCCGGGCGGCGTCCACGGCACACGGTGATCTATTGGCAACATTCTCACTATGTGTAATTAGTCACTCACTGTCGGGATGGGGAGGTGGTGGGCGCCGACGTCGCAGCGCCCGGGAGGAGACAACCGTCATGCGAATCACCCACCGACCCGTCATGGCCGTGGCCGTGACCGCCGTGGCCGCCGTGGGCCTGGCCGCCCAGGGTCCCGCGGCCCGCGCCGAACCACGCCCCGGGCCGGGCACGGCCCCCGCGGTCGACGCCGGCGGCCTGTACGCCTGGGAGAGCGCGCAGCCGAGCGGGCCGCCCGACATGGTCTTCGAGGGCTTCGGCTGCAGGAACACCGGCGGGCGCTTCAACGCCTGGCGGAGCGTCGAGCGGGAGGCCGTCGAGGTGTGGGCGCTCTTCGACGACGCGCACTGCCACGAATTCGTCGCGGTCGTCAACCCGCAGCCGGAGCCGCAGGCCATTCCCGGTGTGGAATCCGTCCAGCGGTTGCGCTGACCGGGGCGTCCGCGCCCGCGGGCGCACCTACGAGACGGGGACCCTCTCGAACTTCCCGAAGGGGCCGGCGTCGAAGGTGACGGACGTGATGTTCCCCAGCGGCGCCGGCAGGTAGACGAAGCCGCGGACGGGCTGGTTCACGGCCGTGCGGAACACGGCGCGTCCGGGATCGACGTAGGCGCTCGGGCTGCTCGGCGTCCTCAGTCCGATGCGGACGGCTCGGTACACGTCCTTCCCGCCCGGGACCTGGATGGAGAAGGACGTGAACGCGCCGCCGGGGTGGTCCGGGTGCGCGTAGGAGGCGTCCTGCGGGGTGTTTCCGGGGCCTTCGTTGACGATCTCGAACACGGCGACGATGTAGGCGCCGTCGCGGTAGAACGGCTTGACGTCCAGGCGCCGTTTCGCCGTGCCGAAGCGCGCGGAGCGGCTGGCGACGGTCTCCCCGTCCTTCGGCCGGAACGCCGCCGCTCCAAGCGACGCGCCCGGGCCGCCCGCCGTCTGCTGCTTGAGCTGGTAGGAGACCTCGACGCGGCGGTTGCGGGCGCGTGCCCTGGCGTCGCCGGCGCCGCTTTCCCTGGCGACCGGCTCCGTCCCGCCCTTGCCGCGCGCGGTGTAGGCGAAGCCGCTTCCGAGCCGCGTTTTCAGCTCCTTCATCACGGCGTCGGCGCGCTGCTGCGACAGTTTCTGGTTCTGCGCGGTGTCGCCCTTGGTGTCGGTGTGCCCGGCGAGCGTCACCGGGCCGGTGGCCTTCGTCTTGATCTGCTGCGCGGTCTCGTCGAGGACGGCCTTCGCGCGGCCCGAGAACTTCGCGGTGGCGCCGTCGAACAGCACGTCGGCGCGCAGGTCGACCGTCACCATCGAGCCGCTGGACGCGACGTCCTTGGTCTCGCTCTCGGTGATGTCGTACAGATCGACGAGGCTGACGCCGCCGGTGCCGGCCCCGGGCGGCGGCGTGGTCCCCGTGGACGGCCCCGGCCCCGAGGAGCGTCCGGTCGGCAGCGGCGACGGCGCGGAGGCGGTCAGCGGATCGGCCGCGTCGTCCGGCGGCCGGTACCACCAGGTCGGTCCCCCGCCCGTCGGCGCCGCGAACCCGCCGGGCGGAGGCGAGAAGCCGGGCGGCGGTGAGAAGCCCGGCGGAGGCGAAAACCCAGGCGGTGGCGAGAAACCGGGCTGGGATCCGGATCCGCCGCCCGGCGGTGGCGTGGACGACCCGCTCGTCACCGGTATCCCCGTGAACTCGCCCGCCGTGCCCGGCGTGAGCACGGTGACCTTCTGGACGTTCCGCGGCAGCGCCGGGTACTCCGCCGCCATCTCGCGGGTGGCGCCCGGCGCGAACGCGGCCCCGCTCGTCGAGCCGGTGGGCTTGTAGAGCTTGCGCCCGACCGGGTCGAGCAGCTCGATGGCGAACGGGACGGACTTCGTGGTCGTGTCCAGCGACGTCACCGTGTAGCGCAGCACCACCTTGGCCGACTGCCGCTCGACGCCCTTGATCTCGACGCGCGCGTGCATGCCGTCCGCGCTCCCGAACCAGCCCTCCTTCGCGAACCCGGGGGCGGTGGAGGGGGACCCGCTGACGCCGACGGTCGGCGGATCGCTCATCTCCGCCCTACCCGTGTCGGCGCAGCCGGCGGTCAGAACGAGCCCGGTGAGGGAGACGGCGAGAGGCAGAGCACGCATCGTTGATCCGGTCAGGGGGAGGGCCAGAGGGG
>NZ_SMJX01000302.1 GCF_004348535.1 Actinomadura sp. KC216 | reverse complement strand
GGGTGTGGCGGCACTCACAGGGGGATCCTCCCAATTGGATCTGGTGCCAGAAACCTACTCCAGGTAACTTACTGCGAGTAGGTTACGCGAGAGGACGGGATATGAGCGAGCGCGCCCCGGCGATCGTCGTCATCGGCTCCGGCTTCGCCGGCCTCGGCATGGCGATCCGGCTGAAGCAGGCCGGCTTCCACGACTTCGTGATCCTGGAGAAGAGCGACGCCCTCGGCGGGACGTGGCACGACAACACCTATCCCGGCTGCGCCTGCGACGTCCCCTCGCACATGTACTCCTTCTCCTTCGAGCTCAACCCGGGCTGGTCGCGGATGTTCGCGCCGCAGCCCGAGATCCGCGCCTACATGGAGCGGACGGCCGACAAGTACCGGGTGCGCGAGCACATCCGCTTCGGCGCCGCCGTCGACTCGATGGAGTACGACGACGCGGCCAGGCGCTGGAACGTGGCGCTCGCGGACGGCACCGTCCTCACCCCGAAGGCCGTCGTGTCGGGCATCGGCGCGCTGCACATCCCGTCCTTCCCGGACCTGCCGGGCATCGAGCGGTTCCGCGGCACCGCGTTCCACTCCGCCGAGTGGGACCACTCCTACGACCTCGCCGGCAAGCGCGTCGCGGTCATCGGGACGGGCGCGTCCGCGATCCAGTTCGTCCCGCACGTCGCGGAGCAGGCGAGCGAGCTGGTCGTGTTCCAGCGGACGCCGCCGTGGATCCAGCCGAAGCCCGACCTCGCCTTCCCCGCGCCGGTCCGCAAGGCGTTCGAGAAGATCCCGGGCGCGGCGCGGGCGTTCCGCGGCGGCATCTACTGGGCGCTGGAGGCCCGCGCGATCGGCTTCACCATCGACCCGCGCCTGTCGGGGCCGCAGGAGCGCGTCGCGCGGCGGCACATCGAGAACCAGATCGCCGACCCGGAGCTGCGCGCCAAGGTGACGCCCGACTACACGATCGGCTGCAAGCGGATCCTGCTGTCCAGCGACTACTATCCGGCGCTCGCCCGGCCGAACGTGGAGCTGGAGACGTCCGGGATCGCCGAGGTGCGCGAGCACTCCATCGTCACCGCGGACGGGCGCGAGCACGAGGTCGACTGCATCATCTACGGCACCGGCTTCAAGGTGACCGACGCCCTCACCGGCCTGCGCGTCACCGGGCGGGACGGCGTCAAGCTCCAGGAGATCTGGGCGGACGGCATCGAGGCCCACCGCGGCACGACGATCCCCGGCATGCCGAACTTCTTCATGCTGCTCGGCCCGAACACCGGCCTCGGTCACACCTCCGTCGTCTTCATGATCGAGGTGCAGATCCGGCACGTGCTGAGCTGCCTGCGGCTGCTGCAGGAGAGCCGCGCGGACTCGATCGAGCCGAAGCCGGACGCGTCCCGACGCTTCAACGACCGCCTGCAGCGCCGCCTGCGCCGGGCCGTCTGGAACGAGGGCGGCTGCGACAGCTGGTACCTGGACGATCAGGGCGTGAACCGCACGCTGTGGCCTGGCCACACGTTCGAGTTCTGGGCCACGTCCCGCAAGGCCAGGCCGGAGGAGTTCCTGCTGCGCCGCTGAAGAGGGGCGCGGCGCGCGGCTACTTCTGCGGCGCGAAGATCGGGCTGAAGCCCGCGATGAGCTGGCGGATCACCGGGCGCTGCTCGGCCGGGGTGCGGCCGCGCAGGTTGTGGATCGGGTCGAGGCCGTCGTAGTACGGGGCGAGGGCGAGGAACGGCAGCAGCGTCATCAGCCAGGTGGCGATGACGTCGAGGTCGGCGTCCTCGCGGATCTCGCCCCGCTCCTGCCTCAGCCGCAGTATCGGATGGATGACCCGCAGGTAGTGCGAGTTGGTGTTGTCGCGGACGACGGACCGGACGCTGTTGTCCAGCTCGAAGTTCGTCGCGGCCGTGATGCCGCGCTCCAGCGGATGCTCCGCCATGTACTCGGTCCAGTCGCAGATGGCGTCGAACAGCCATTCGTCGAAGGGCTGGTCGAAATCGATCCGCGCCATGCGGCGTTCCATCTCCTCGCGGGCACGGCGCGATGCCTCGTCGCACACGAACGCGAAGAACTCCAGCTTGTCGCTGAAGTACTGGAAGAGGGAGCCCTTGGCGATCCCGGCCTCGCGCGCGATGGTGTTCAGGCTTCCCGTCGAGTACCCGTTCTCTCCGAACTCGCGCATCGCCACCTCGAGCACCCGCTCGCGCTTGGCGACATTGAGGCGGAACCAGGTCGACGTCGGCATGGAACCTCTTCGACTTTCAGTCAGGAACCGGTAATCCGAACGTCAGGATAACGCTCCGTTGCGTCCACTGTGGCCCGTATCATCACCGGCCCTCTGGCGTGCGGCCATCCAGATACTGGAGCGTGAATTCCGCGGACGCGTAGTCTCCGCCCTGCGGCACGCCCGGCCCGACAAATGTGTCCGGAATGTCATAAGTTGCCGCATCATCGACCGGTTCGTAGCCGAGCCGTCCGTCCAGTTCCCAGAATCGGCGCGCATTGGCGGAGACGGCGTAGGCGGCGAGAATTCCCGGCGACGGGACGGTCAGCGCCGCGCGGACGAACCCGGCGCAGTCCCGGTGGCTGAGCCAGGTGGCGAGATGCCGGGGCTCGCTGGGGCGGAGTTCGAGGCTGCCGATGCGCAGGCACACCACGTCCAGGCCGAACTTGTCGGCGTAGAGGCGGGCGAGCGCCTCGGTCGCGACCTTGCTGACCCCGTACAGGCCGTCCGGCCTCGGCGGCATCTGCGGGGACACGGTCTCGGTCGACGGGTAGCAGCCGGTCAGCCGGTTGCTGCTGGCGAGCACGACGCGCGGGACGCCGGTGACGCGCGCCGCCTCCAGGATGCGCTGCGTGCCGAGATGTTGCCCTCGACCAGGTCGGGGAACGGCGCCTCGTCGGACACCCCGGCCAGGTGGACGACCGCGTCCGCGCCGTCCATGATCTCCGCCGCGTCGGACAGGTCGGTCCGGTGGACGGTCTCGTTCGGCGCCTCCGCGCGCAGCGGCGCGCGATCGGCGAGAATGAGCCGCCCGGCCTCGTCCCGCAGCGGTGTCCGGAGCGCGGAGCCGACCCGTCCGGCGGCTCCCGTCAGCACGATCGTTCCCAGGGTCATGGGGAGCAGTGTCGCATCCGGTGGCGGCGCGGTCGTGCGGGATCAGAGGCCGGGGCCGCCGCGCCGGCCGGCGGTGCGCCGGCGGCGGTGCAGGCTCGCGGCGCGGAGGGTGGCGTCGAGGGAGAAGCGCGCGTCGGCGTCGTCCAGGCTGTCGCCGAGGTAGCCCTCCAGCTGGCGGAGCCGGTACCGGACGGTCTGCGGATGGATCTTGAGCCGTTCGCCGATGTCGACCGCGGTCGCCCGGGTCGTGACGGCCTCGGCGAGCGTCTCGACCAGGCGGCGGCGCTGGCCGTCGGACACGTCGCGCAGCGGTTCCAGGTGGCGCCGGGTCAGCTCCTCGATCAGCGGCGGGTCGGACAGCAGCCACATGGTCATGAGGTGGTCCCGGCACGGGATGAGGGAGCCGTCCCGGATGACGCCCTCCTCGGCGAGCGCGAGGACGCGGCGCGCCCAGCGCAGCGAGTGCGTGGCCCGCTCCAGCGGGAGCGTCAGGCCGATGACCGAGCTCGCGTCGGACAGCGCGGCGCGCAGCATGGCGTGGCGCGCCGTGGTGAGCGGCCCCGGGACGAGCAGGCACGGTTCGGCGGAGTCCAGGTCGGCGAGGACGTCGGCGTCCAGCGCCGCGCGGGTGCAGGGGGCGTCGGGGCGGACGGCGACGAGCGTGGCCTCCTCGGGCAGCGGCCACCAGCCGGTGGACTTGGCCGGCCCCTCGATCGCCTCGGGCACGACGGCGGGCTGCTGGAGGATCAGGTGCAGGAGCCGCTTGCGGTCCTCGCGGCGGCGGATGTCGGCGTGGCCGGTGGCCTGCTGGTGGCCGAGCCGGGCCTGCGCGACGGCCTCGTCCAGGTAGACGAGCATCGCGTCGACGACGGCGGAGACGACGGCGCTCGGGACCCGCTCGCGCTCGGCGGCGGTCACCGTCCGGCGCCAAGCGATGTGGAAGGCGATGCGGGTGGCGGCCTGGAGGAGGTCGAGGCTGCGCCCTTCGACGGCCTCGAAATGGCCGAGCGCCCGGCAGGTCTCGTCGCGCTGGGCGGTCGGGGCGTCCGGGTCGGCGACCCTGTCCAGGAGGCCGGCGAGCAGGAGGTCGACGCTGAGCCGGAGGATCCGGTCGTAGGCGGACAGGTGCGCCCTGTCGTACTCGGGGATGCTCCGCTTGATCTCGGTGACGACCTCCTGCGCGACGTCGGGCAGCTCCGCGCGCAGCAGGTCGAGGAAGGCGCGCCGGCTCCGGTCGGTCTCGGACAATTCCAATGCCTGCGACATGGGAAAGGCGACCTCCGCGTCGGCCGGCTCGAACACCGCGAACATAAAGTCGCCGTCCGGTGCTGGCAAGGCTTTCCCGCCCGGCGGCCCGCGGCCCGGCGCGTTTTTGCGCGCGAAGTGACAAGAACGGCGTTCGGTTGCTGGCTCGGTGACAAACCAGAACCGTCGGGACGGGCCGGCGGGCCCGCCGACCCCCTCAAGTTACCCTCGGGTAATCACCGATGATGTGTTTTCAGTGATCGAAGACTAAGCCGGTGACAATTTTGGGGCGCCATTCATCGAATTGCGCACGGAATCCTGCGAAGCCCTATTGAACGCGTGGGCTACTCGGCCGTAACGTCCTCGCGACGTGCTGATCGCGAGTGGTGGTGAGCGTGGGAATCGAAGTCGTCGTCGAGGGCCTGACCAAGGCGTTCGGGCCGCAGGTCATCTGGCGCGATGTCACCCTCACCTTGCCCGCCGGCGAGGTCAGCGTGCTGCTCGGCCCGTCCGGCACCGGCAAGACGGTGTTCCTCAAATCGCTGATCGGCCTGCTCAAGCCCGAGGAGGGGCGGGTCCTGATCGACGGCGTGGACATGGTCAACGACCCCGACCGGCGCGTGTACGAGGCCCGCAAGCGGTTCGGCCTGATGTTCCAGGACGGCGCGCTCTTCGGCTCCCTCACCCTCTACGACAACATCGCGTTCCCGCTCCGCGAGCACACCCGCAAGAAGGAGGCCGAGATCCGGCGGATCGTGCTGGAGCGGATGGAGATGGTCGGCCTCACCGGCGCGGAGCGCAAGCTGCCGGGCCAGCTGTCCGGTGGCATGCGCAAGCGCGCCGGGCTCGCCCGCGCGCTCGTCCTCGACCCGGAGATCATCCTGTGCGACGAGCCGGACTCGGGGCTGGACCCCGTCCGCACCGCGCACCTGTCGCAGCTGCTGATCGACGTCAACGCGCGGATCGACGCGACGATGCTGATCGTCACCCACAACATCGAGATCGCCTCGACCGTCCCCGACAACATCGGGATGCTGTACCGCCGCGACGTGATCGCGTTCGGGCCCCGCGAGGCGCTTCTCACCAGCGACGAGCCGGCCGTCGCCCAGTTCCTGCACGGCGACGTGCGCGGGCCGATCGGGATGTCGGAGGAGAAGGACGCCGCGCTCCTCGCCGCGGAGGCCGCCGCCCGCCCGCCGGCGCGCCGGACGATCGCGATCCCGCCGCAGCTCCGCCCGACGCCGGGGTCGCCGCCCCGCCAGGGCGAGTTCCGGCACGCGCTGCGCGTGGACGAGATGTTCCCGCGGCTCTCGCCCCAGGCGCAGCGGGCCATCCTCGCCAACCGCCAGGAGGGGACCGGCCATGGCGCGCACTGAGACCCCCGGGCTTGATCCCTCGACGCCGGGGCCCGCGGCGCCCGTGGTGCCCGGCGCGGGGGCGCTGCGGCAGGTCGGGCGGCTGTTCGCGCTCGCCGGGACCGTCCTCGCGATGACGTTCCGGCGGCCGTTCCAGGTCCGCGAGCTGATCCAGCAGTTCTGGTTCATCGCGTCGGTCGCGATCCTGCCGACCGCGCTGGTGTCCATCCCGTTCGGCGCGGTGATCTCGCTGCAGGTCGGGTCGCTCGCAAAGCAGCTCGGCGCGCAGTCGCTCACCGGCGGCGCGAGCGTCCTCGCCGTGGTGCAGCAGGCCAGCCCGCTGATCGTGGCGCTGCTGATCTCCGGCGCGGCGGGCTCGGCGATCTGCGCCGACCTCGGCTCCCGGACGATCCGCGAGGAGATGGACGCGATGGAGGTCATGGGCGTCTCGCCGATCCAGCGGCTCGTCGTCCCGCGCGTCCTGGCCTGCATGGCGGTCGCGGTGCTGCTGAACGGGCTCGTCTCCGTCGTCGGCGTCGCGGGCGGCTACTTCTTCAACGTGCTGATGCAGGACGGGACGCCCGGCGCCTACCTCGCCTCGTTCTCCGCCCTCGCGCAGCTCCCCGACCTGTACATCAGCGAGCTGAAGGCGCTGATCTTCGGGTTCATCGCCGGGGTCGTGGCCGCCTACCGCGGGCTGAACCCGAGCCCCGGCCCGAAGGGCGTCGGCGACGCGGTCAACCAGTCGGTCGTCATCACGTTCCTGCTGCTGTTCTTCGTCAACCTCGTGCTCACGGCGATCTACCTCCAGGTCGTCCCGCCGAAGGGGGCGTGACGTGGCGATCCCCGGGGCGCGGCGGCTCCGCCCGGTGAAGCTCGTGTCGTGGCTGGACGGGCCCGGCGACCAGCTCGGCTTCTACGTCCGGGCGCTGCTGTGGACGCCGCGCGCCGTCCGCCGCTACACGCGGGAGTCGCTGCGGCTGCTCGGCGAGGTCGCGTTCGGCAGCGGCGCGCTCGCGGTCATCGGCGGCACGGTCGGCGTGATGATCGGCATGACGGTGTTCACCGGCGTCGTCGTCGGGCTCCAGGGGTACGCGGCGCTCGACCAGATCGGGTCGGCGGCGTTCACCGGGTTCGTGTCCGCGTACTTCAACACCCGCGAGATCGCGCCGCTGGTCTCCGGGCTCGCGCTGTCGGCGACGGTCGGCGCGGGCTTCACCGCGCAGCTCGGCGCGATGCGGATCAACGACGAGATCGACGCGCTGGAGGGCATGGGCATCCAGTCCGTCCCGTACCTGGTGACGACCCGGATCATCGCGGGGACGGTCGCGATCGTCCCGCTGTACGGGATCGGGCTGCTCAGCTCCTACCTCGCGTCCAGGCAGGTGACGATCTGGTTCAACGGGCAGTCGGCCGGGACGTACGACCACTACTTCAACATCTTCCTCGCCCCTGAGGACGTGGTGCTGTCGTTCGCCAAGGTGCTGATCTTCAGCGTCATGGTCGTCCTGGCGCACTGCTACTACGGCTACCGCGCGGCCGGCGGTCCCGCCGGCGTGGGCGTCGCCGTCGGCCGCGCGGTCCGCACCGCGATCGTGCTGATCAGCGTGACGGACTTCTTCATCAGCCTCGCCATCTGGGGCGCCACGACGACGGTGAAGGTGACGGGCTGATGCCGCGACGGACCACCCGGCACGTGATCGGGCAGCGCCTCACCGGGGTGGCGTTCCTGCTCGTCCCGGCGCTGCTGATCTGGCTGTCGATCGCGGTCTACGACAAGCGGTTCAGCGAGGTGACGACGGTGACGCTGCGCACCTCGACCGCCGGGCACGAGATGCATCCGCTGGCGGACGTGAAGGTCCGCGGCGTCGTCGTCGGCGAGGTCCGCTCCATCGAGGCGGACGGGACGGGCGCGAAGCTCGAACTGGCGCTCAAGCCGGAGCTCGCGGACCGCGTGCCGGCGGACGTGCGGGCGCGGCTGCTGCCGACGACGGTGTTCGGCGCCCGGTACGTGTCGCTCGCCGCGCCGCCCGGCTCGTCGGCCGGGCCGATCGAGGAGGGCGACGTGATCTCCGAGGACCGCAGCGAGAACGCGGTCGAGCTGTCGGAGGTCCTGAACCGCACGATGGACCTTCTGAACACCGTCCAGCCGGCGAAGCTGTCGGCCACGCTCAACGCGATGGCGACCGCGCTGCAGGGGCGCGGCGACCAGATCGGCCGCAACTTCGAGCAGCTCGAAGCGTTCCTGCGGAAACTCAACCCCGAGGTCCCGGCGCTCGCGCGCAACCTCGCCGAGCTGGCGGAGTTCTCGCGGCACGCGTCCGACGCGGCCCCCGACCTGCTGCGGGCCCTCACGGACTTCACGGTGACCAGCCGCACGCTCGCCGAGCAGCGCGCGGCGATCGCGAGCCTGTACGACGCGGTGTCGGGATCGTCCGCCGACCTGGACGGCTTCCTGCGCGCCAACTCCGGGAACATCATCGCGCTGGCGTCCGCGAGCCGCGGGAGCCTTGAGCTGATGCGCCGGTACGCCCCCGCCGCGCCCTGCACGTTCCGGACGCTCGCCGAGTTCGTCCCCAAGATGAACCGGGTGCTCGGGCAGGGCACCGACAAGCACGGCGTGCACGGTGTGGTCGTGTCCGTCCCGCACAAGGGCCGGTACCTGCCGGGCAGGGACAAGCCCCGGTACGGCTCCGGCGGCGGGCCGCGCTGCCCGAGCGTCCCGTACCTGGCGGCAGACGGCGCGACGCGGGTCCTGTCCGCGGGCGGGGTCCCCGGCGCGGGCGGCGGCGCGGGCCGGAGCGGGCTCGGGCCCGCCAACTCGGCGTCCGAGAACGACCTGGTCAACGAGCTGGCCGGGCCGTCGCTCGACGAGGTCCCCGAGGAGCTGCCGGACTGGTCGAGCGTCCTGATCGGCCCGATCTACCGGGGCACGGAGGTGACGGTCAAGTGAGGCTCGGCGGACAGGGGCTCAGGGGCCTGGCGTTCCCGCTCACCAGCTCGCTGATCTTCATCGCGGTGACGGCGGCGGCGACGATGCTGCTGGCCTCCAGCATCACCGGCGCGACCAGCGGCGACCGCGTCACCTACCACGCCAAGTTCACCGACGTCGCCGGGCTGCATCCGGGGCACGGCGTCCGGATCGCGGGCGTCGAGGTCGGCCAGGTCGAGAAGATCGAGGTCAGCGACCGGCGGCTGGCGCGCGTCACGTTCGAGGTCGACCGCGACCGGGAGATCCCGGCGTCGGCGACCGCCGCCGTCAAGTACCTGAACCTGGTCGGCGGACGCTACATCGCCCTCGGCCGCGGCCCCGGTTCTCCGGGTGCGGCGTTGAAACCCGGCGGGACGATCCCGGTTCGGCAGACGACGGGCACGCTCAACCTCACCCAGCTCTTCCAGGGTTTCCAGCCGCTGATGCAGGCGCTGTCGCCCGGCGACGCCAACAAGCTCTCCGAGTCGATCGTCAAGGTGCTCCAGGGCGAGGGCGGCACCATCGAGAGCCTGCTGCGCACGGTCGGGGAGCTGACCACCACGCTCGCCGCCAAGGACCAGGTGATCGGACGGGTCATCACGAACCTGAACAGCGTCGTCCAGACCGTCAACGCGCGGGACCGGCAGCTCGTCGACCTCGTCACCACGCTGCGCCGGTTCACCTCCGGGCTCGCCGCCGACCGCGGGCCGATCGGCGAGGCGCTCGGGTCGATCGCCGACCTGACCAGCGCCACCGCCGGGCTCCTCCAGGTCGCGCGCCCGCCGCTGAGGGACGACATCGTCCACCTCGGCCGCCTCGCGGACAACCTCGACCGCGACAGGCCGCTGCTGGAGCGCTTCCTGCAGCGGTCGCCCGGGAAGGCGGCGACGCTCGGGCGGCTGGGCTCCTACGGGTCGTGGATGAACTTCTACCAGTGCGAGGTCAAGCTCGTCGGCGTCACCTGGGCCGGATCCGACGTGTCCGACGAGCCGCCGCCCACCGGGATCCCGATCAAGGACGCGAGGTGCCGCGGATGAAGCCGCTGCGGGAACGCAACCCGGTCGCGGTGGCCGCCACCGGCATCGCCGTGCTGCTGGTGCTCGGCCTGCTCGCCTTCCGCGCCGACGACCTGCCCGTCATCGGCGGCGGGACGACCTACAGCGCGTACTTCTCCGAGGCCGCCGGGCTGAAGGACGGCCAGGAGGTCCGGGTCGCCGGGGTCAAGGTCGGCAAGGTCACCGGCGTCGCGCTGGCCGGGAACAAGGTGAAGGTCACCTTCCGGGTCAAGGACACCTGGATCGGCGACGCCACCCGCGCCACCATCATGATCAAGACGCTGCTGGGCTCGAAGTACCTGCAGC
>NZ_SMJX01000301.1 GCF_004348535.1 Actinomadura sp. KC216 | reverse complement strand
GGTCGGGACGAGGTGGGAGCGGGTTCGGGGGGTTAGGAGGGCGAAGTGGTCGGTGTCGGCGGTGAGGGTTAGCGGGCCGCCGTCTGCGGGGAGCAGGGCGCGGAACTGGTCGGTGGACGTTCCCGCGCGGCGTTCGATTTCGGCGGAGACGGCTTCGAGGACGTGGCGGGTGTGCAGGGCCTCGGGGCGCGGGAGCGTGTCGAGGAGGGCCTCGCGGGCGCCGGGCACGAACTCGTAGCGGACGCCCCCGGCCGGGCGCAGGAGTCCGCTCAGCAGGACCTCGGCGAGCTGCCCGGGGCCCGAGCCGCCGAGGACGCGGTGCTGGATGAGGCGCATCACCGGCAGGGACGGGACGGACACAGCAACGTGCGCGGCGAGTTCGGCCGCGTCCGGGGAGGCCGTGGCGAGGAAGCGGCGGACGCGTTCGCCGATCGGCAGCTCGCGTTCGCGACGCACGGGCGTCGTCCCGGACGGGCGGGACGGGAACGTCGCGATGGCGGCGGGTTGCGGGTCGGAGCCGGAGACGAGCCGGGCCCACGCGCCGAACCAGCGCGGCGCCGCCTCCAGAACGGGGACGGGGATTCCGGGCGCGGCGGCGCCGTCGTGCTGGGTGAAGCGCAGGTCGGTGTTCGGCGCGGCCGGGCGGGGCAGGAAGGCGACGCCAGGCGTGGCGGGGGCGGCGGTGCGGCGCCAGAGGTGTTCGGCGAGGGGCTGGAGAATCGCGGTCGGGCCGGTCTGCGCCCAGCGGCGGACGGCCCGGGCGGCACGGCCGTTCCACCAGTGCGGGCCGGAGCAGTCGGACAGGACGAGCACGGCGTGGCGGCCCGACGCGTCCATGAGGGCGCCCGGGTTCTGGCGCGGGGCACCGGGGGACGCGGTGATGCCGCCGGTGGTGTCGAGAAAGGCGGTGTGGACGTCCTGGAACGCGCCCTGCCGGACGAGCGTCTCGGCCAGCTCGCGGGCGAGGGGGCGCCAGAGCCGCATCGTCGGTCCGGTGTCGACGACGAGGGACAGGCTCAGCCAGCGTTCGGGCGACGGGACGAGGACGGGTGTCCACAGGCGGGTGTCGGCGATGCGGGCGGCGGTCGCGTCCTGGTCCAGCTCGAAGCGGTGCCTGGACGGGACGCGGCGCTTGAGCGGCCGGAGCGCCCGCTGCACGCCGAGCGGATCCGCCAGCATCGGCGCGGTCGGGACGAGCACCTCCGATGCCTCGCCGACCGGGTCGGCCGCCCCAGGCGCGGGCCGGGGATGCAGCCGGGAGCGCGGCTCCCGCGCGGGCGGCGGCGCCGATTGCGGAGCCGGGGCGGGCGGAGCGGCCGGTGGGGGCGGCTCGGCAGGCTCTTCTGGCGCCGCCGGCGCGACCGGCGGGGCGGCCTCGGTTGGGGAGATGTGGCAGGCGAGCCACAGCATCTCGCTCAGCTCGCGCGCGTCCGGTGGCGGCCCGATGGCGGTGAGGGCCTCCCGGAGGCGGTCAATCGTCATCGATGGGCTCCGACAGGTACGGCATGATGCGGTCGGCCAGGGCCCGGCGGTCCTCGGTGCCGGCGTGGCGGCACAGGTAGACGGCGTTGAGGAGCTGGTCGGTCGCGAGGGTGCCGGACGCGGAGCGCTCGAAGAACCGGCGGACGAGGTCGTCGCTCTGGTCGGCGAGCGGCCCGAGGTGCTCGCGGACGATCGCCGCCAGCTCCGCCTCGCCCGACGGCTGGCGCAGCTCGACGGTGACGCAGCGGCGCAGGAACGCGGGCGGGAACTCGCGCTCGCCGTTGCTGGTCATCACGACCAGCGGGAACGCATGGCAGCGGACCGTTCCGGCCGTGACGGTGACGCGGGAGCCGGGGCCGTCGGCGGTCATGACGTCGGCGGACGGGTCCGCGCGGCGGGTCAGCTCCGGCAGCTCGTACTCGCCCTTCTCGAAGATCGTGAGCAGGTCGTTGGGGAGGTCGATGTCGCTCTTGTCGATCTCGTCCACGAGCAGCACGCGGGGACGCTCGTAGGGGAGCAGTGCGGTGCCCAAGGGGCCGAGGCGGATGTAGCGGCCGATGTCCTCCTCGGAGGGCGCTTCGGTTCGGCCTGCCGCGTAGAGGCGGGTGAGGGGGTCGTACTGGTAGAGGCCGTCGCGGAGGGTCGTCCGGCTGGTGATGGGCCAGTGCAGGACGGGTCCGAGCCCCAGTTCGTGGGCCACCGCGTAGGCGAGGGTCGATTTCCCAGTGCCGGGCGGGCCCGTCACCAGGAGCGGGCGGCGCAAATACAAGGCGGCGTTGACCTGCTGCACCGCATCGTCCGACGGACGGTACGTCGTCGCCTGGTGCTCGTTGCCCGAACCCCCGGACGGGAACGGCAGGACGGGGCCGCCGTGGAACGCGCGCCAAGGCGGCGGCGGAGGCAACCGGTCGATGCCGTCGTGGGGGCGACGGCTCCCTGTGTAGAGCAGCCAGTCGGGCACCTAAACCTCCATGGCGAGCGGGGGATCGGGGAGCCGGGACGGGTCGTCCCACAGCAGGGTCAGGTCGCGTCCGCAGTGCGGCTCGTCCTTCGGGGTGATGAGCGCCTGCTTGCGCAGAGCGAGCGCCACCTGGGGCAGGTCGCCGGGGTGCTTGTCGCCCACGGCGGCGGTCAGCTCGTCGAGGACGCGGTGCCCGCGGCAGTCGCCGTGGGCGGGGGCGTCGCACGGCGTACGCGTCCACAACATGACGGGGATGCCGTTGTTGAGCGCGGCCGTCAACCGGCTCTTGGCGGGACGCGCCCCATAGACGAGCACGCAGAAATCGACGTGCGCTTCCAGCCAGTCCTGGAATTCGCTGCCTTTGCGCGGTTCGTCGCACGGGATCGGACGCGGGTCGCTGCGGCCCCGCGCGTTCAGCACCTTCCAGCGGTGGTGCGCCTGGTCACGGCGGATCGAGTCGGGGCGCAGGCGCTCGACGTCCCGGACCACCACCGGATACTTGCGCATCAGGATCTTGTTGCGGGGTTCGACGTACCACTGCTCGAACGGCTTGCCGAGCCAGCTCTCCGGAACCGCGAACTCGATCATCCAGTCGCGTCCGATCAGCGCCGACTTGAGCGCGGACACGCCCTCCTCGACGGTCGCCCGCACCCGCCGCTCCGGGACGCGCACGGTCGGCCTGCACGGCCCCTTGGCCCCGTCGATCCAGGTGTGCACGGTGACGTCGAAGGCGTTGTCGAACGTCACCCGCTCCAGCTGCACGATCACCGACGCGGGCCCGGAACCCGCCGGGTCCGGGGCGGCGGGCGCGGCGGCGGGCAGATGCCGCGCCGACCAGCCCGCGAGCCGCTGCCGCCGCGGTTCGGGCAGGTGCGGTCCGAGCGCCGCCAGATACCGGACGAGCCGCTCCTCCGCGAACCCTTCCGCGACGTTCCGCACCGACGCCCACGCCGACCTGAACTCGCCGACCGGCGGGCGGCCGACCGCCCGTTCCAGGGCGGCGGCGAGCGGTTCGGTGAAGCGCACGCCGTCCAGCAGTTTCCGCAGCTCGCGGCGCGCGTCCGGGGTCGTCCAGCGGAGGGGGAGCAGGTCGTCGAGCTCCTCCCAGTGCGCGCGGATGCTGGTGATGGGCAGCATCCAGCCGAGCTCCGCGCGCTCGCCGTGCCGGAGTTCGGCGTTCGTCACCATGCCGATGACCTCGCCCGTCGAGGTGTCGTACACGGCGGACCCGCTGTAGCCCTCCTCTAGCCACTCGCCCGCGCCCGTCTTCAGCTCCCACCACTCCTGCCGCATGCCGCGGTACGGGGACGTCGTCACGGTCGCGTGCCGCTCGTTCCGGTCGTGCCGCCGGGGGAAGCCGCAGACGCCGAACGTCCGGCCGCCCGTGGTGCGTTCGTGCAGGTCGTCGGGGGCGGCGAGGCGGGCGGGCGGGTAGCGCACCGGCTCGTCCAGTTCGAGGACGGCGACGTCGCCGGTGTCGCCCTCCCGCCGCCATCCGCCGCGCCACACGACCCTGGCGGTGAGCCCTTCGCGGAGCCCGGGGAACCCGACCCGCGCCTCGTCCAGCCCGTGGACCGTGTGCGCGCAGGTCAGCAGCCGTGTCCCGGTGACGAGGAACGCGGCGCCGAGCTTCCCGCCCGCCGGATGGCCGACCCAGGCGCGCCACTGCCAGCCGTCCACGTCCGGTTACGCCTCCTCCGGGGCCCTGGTTCCCGCTCCCGGTCCCGCCGCGGGCCGGCCCCAGGTCATCTTGACCTTGAGATGCCCCTCGACGGACGTCTTGGCGATCACGGCCCCGGCCGCCGCGTTCAGCTTGACGCCGAACTCCAGCTCGACCGCGTCCGGGTTCAGCTCGCCGCCGCGCAGCGCCGCGAGCGCCGTCTCCGCCGCGTCCCGGACGTGCTGGAACGCGTCCTCGAACTTCCCGGCGGCGTCGTGGATCATCCCGCCCGAGCGGGACACCGACGAGAACCCGGGCTCGCGGTCGTCGGTCTCCACGACGATGGTCCCGTGCTCGGTCTGCCAGCGCACCAGTTCGTTCACGTCCGCCCCCTCGTCGCGGAAATCTATCAAGATCATGCGGTGTGTGATGCTTTGCCGGGGAACACCGCGCCCCGCGCGACACGGCCACAGGAGGACAGCATGATCACCGTTGACCAGGTGCGGGCGCTGACCCGGACGCTTCCGCGCACGTCCGAGCACCTCATCCGGGACCAGGTGAAGTTCCGCGTCGGCTCGATCGTCTACGTCGCGTTCTCCCAGGACGAGACCGTGATGGGCTTCGCGTTCCCCAAGGAGGAACGCGCCGCGCTGATCGAGTCGGAGCCGGAGAAGTTCCACCTCCCGCGCGAATCGGACCTGCGCTTCAACTGGGTGCACGCCTGGACGGAGGCGCTCGACGAACCCGAGATGCGGGAGCTGGTCGTGGACGCGTGGCGCATGGTCGTCCCGAAAAAGGTCGCCGCCGCCCGGCTCGGCCTCTGACCCTCAGTGCGGCGGCGGCATCGGGTCGATCGCGTTGCCCGCGCTGCACCCGCCCTCGCCGGGCATGCGCTGGATTCTCGACGGCGACCACACGGAGGTCCGGCCAGGCGCGATCCGCGCCAGGACGCAGTCGAACGCCTCGGACAAGTACGGCTTCACCTTCAACACCACGCCGACGACGCCGCCCTGCGTCATGAACTCGACGCGGATGGCCGGGTCGAGGCGCAGCGACGCGACCGCCGCGCGGACCTTCGCCTCCTCCGCGGCGCCTCCGGCCGGGACCCGCGGCAGCGCCCTCTCCAGCCGCCCGGACGGGATGTCCGGCGTCTTCGGCCACGGCTTGAACGTGAGCGGCTCCCCCTGCGGGCAGGGCACCTCCCGCGGGTCGTCGTCCCTTTCCGCGTCCCCTTTGAACCGCAACTCGAAGCACCGTCGCACGGTGATCTCGTTGCCCCAGTCCTCAAACGCGGAGCCGGACGTCCGGACCACCACCCGGACCCCGTCCCCCGTGCCGGTCGAGACGCCCCTCACCCGCATGACGTCGACCTTGCCGAGGTCGGCCGCAAGGTGCCCCACGTCCTGCGCGGACCACGTGCGCCCGCCGTACACGACGTTCTTGACCCGGCGGGCCTTCTCCCGGGCGTCGTCGGTGGCCTCGTCCTCGGGCGACGTCCCGGGGACGCATCCCGTGACCAGCAGGCCCACCAGGACGATCGCGATTCTGCGCATGGACTCATGATCGAGGCGCCGGAGCCCGCGCGACATCCGCGTTCGTACTCAGTTCGCGGTGGCGGGCTGCGGTTCCTTCTCGTCCGGCGTCTCCCTGACCGGCCCGGCCTTCGACCTGCCGGACGGGACGCTGCGTCCCCACGCCATCGCCGCCGCGAAGCACGCGAACGGCAGCGCGGGCAGCAGGTACCGGTAGTCGAAGTCCACGGTGATGGGTGGGATGGCCAGAAGCGTCACACTCGTCGTCCAGAACAGCGCCGTCCGCGCGCGCGCCCGCCGCCACACGATCCCGGCCGCCCCCGCCAACAGGACGACCCCCAGCACCGTGCCGGGGACGCTCACCCTCTCCTGGTAGCCGCGCATGATGCCCGCGTACGGCTCCACGATGTGGGTGCGTCCCGTGCCATGCGAATACTCGCGGACGACCGTCCGGCGGTCGCCGCCGCCGAGCACGGGGAGGTCAGGCTTACGCGCGGTGGGCTTCGTCGGGAAGTGGTACCTGGCCTCGGTGCCCACGGTGGGGTACTGGCTGCGTTTCCACGAAAACGTCCGGACGAAGAAGTCGTACGACACCACCCGCGCGTAGTCGAGCGGCTGGTTCCGGATCGCCCACAGCGCGAACCGCTGCGCGTCCGCGTTGGTCTTCTCGTCGAACGCCTTGCCGTTCGTCCATCCGGTCGGCGAGCCCTCCACCCAGATCTGGTGGGACGAGGCGAGCCGGTCCTCCTTGGGGCCATGGGGGCAGAGCCGGGCGATGTCCGGAGGGGGCGTGAAGGCGTCGCAGTCGGCGAACGCGGCCGTCCGGCCCCAGAGGAAGATGCCGTCCACCCCGGTCATGGTGAACCGGCCGTGCTCCTGCTGGTACCACGTCGCGTACGCCCCCACGGGCAGGACGAACGCCGCCGCGAGCGCGACATGGGCGGGCCAGCGCGTCCGGCGCACCAGCAGGTACAGCAGGGCGATCAGGAACAGCGGCACCCCGACCGTCCGCGTGACGGCCGCCACGCCCAGCAGCGCGCCCACCAGCGCCGCCCGCCGCCATCCCGTCGCGCCGGGCTTCGCGAGCACCAGCATCGCGCCGAACGCCAGGACGGTGAACAGCGTGTCCGACAGCAGCAGATGCTCGAGCGTGATCTGGTACGAGTCCAGCAGGATCGGCGCGACCGCCACCGCCGCCCACGCCCGCCGGACGTCGAAGTCGCGCACCAGCATCCGGTACCCGACCACCGCCAGCCCGGTGATCGCCGCGTGGTGCAGCACCGTCACCAGCGCGAGGCTGTGGAACGGCTTCAGCACCCACAGGAAGATCCCGTAGCCCGACGGCCGCAGCTGATGCGGGAACGGATCGTTGGCGATCCGCACGTAGTCGTAACTGTCGTTGAACCACAGCACGCCCTGGAATGCGAGCGTGGTGATCACCCGGAGCGCGACGCCCACGACCAGCACCACCGCGAAGAGCCGGTTCCCCTTCACCGCGGCCACGACCTTCGGGAGGCGTTCGGCCAGAGGGGAGAGCGACACCGGGAACCCTTTACTGCAGACGGGCGGGTGGAATCGTGCGTACCTGCGCCGACCGGGACGGTCCTGCGGCGGCCGGGGGCCGGCCGCGTCACGCCGGGGGCGGGAACCTCGGGCCCGTGCCCCTCCGCCCACGCATCGGCCGCGATCCTACCAGCGCGTTCACCGCCCGCTCGGCGCTCCGCCCGAATGTCACGAAATCAGGACATGGCAGCGTTGCCCGGACCCGAAGAGGCCCGAAACCCGGACGCACCGAGACGTTCACCACAATGCCCCCGATCAAGATCAAGATAAGGTGATCTTGGAAATCGGGACAGAACCCCCCGCTGGCG
The DNA here is from genome assembly GCF_004348535.1 of Actinomadura sp. KC216. GTDB lineage: Bacteria > Actinomycetota > Actinomycetes > Streptosporangiales > Streptosporangiaceae > Spirillospora. The sequence continues at coordinate 2,536 of NZ_SMJX01000301.1, read as the reverse complement.
GGGGTCCTCGCGGGGACCGCACGTCCGGTTCTGCACCCAACTTCCGCCCCTGTCAACGCACAGAAGGGAAACCGGGTGAGGCGCTGGAAACCAGCCCTGATCGGAGCGGCCACGCTGGCCGCGCTACTCGTCCCCGCACCGGCCGCCACGGCCGACCCGACCACGCCCCGGGCCACCAAGCAGCCCGGGGCCACCAAGCAGCCCCGGCCCGCCGCCAGCATCGGCCACAGCAAGATCAAAGCCCCCGCGCGCGGCGCCGCCGCCGACCACACGGTCACGATCCGCGGCATCGACATCGACGGGACGCCCGTCGCGCCCCTCGCCGGCCTGATCGACCCGGCGACCGGCGCGGAGTACCCGCTGACCCAGTCCGGGGACACGCTCACCGCGCTCGTCCCGGCCGGGACCTACGACCTGTCCGCCATCGTCCTCACCGGCGACCCCGCCAACCCCAGAGACCTGGCCCTCTACGGCAACCCGGCGCTGTCGGTGAGCGCCGACGTCGACGTCACCATGGACGCCAGGACGGCGACGGAGATCAAGGCGGTCAGCCCGTCCGCGACCGCCACCGAGGTCGTCAGCCACGCCGAGCTCACGCAGACGATCGCGGGACAGCAGATATCGTCCATCATCACCGGAACCCCGCAGACGAGCCTCCGCGCCTGGCCGTCGTCCACGACGACGCGGCCGTACCACTTCCTGTACGTGGAGAGCCAGTCCGAGCCGCTGACCACCCAGCCCGCGCCGCGCGTCTACAACCTGGCGTTCCCGACCGCCGGGCGCATCCCCAGCACGCTCACCTTCACCGCCGCGCCGAGCAGCCTGGCGCTGGTGAACACCACCTACGCGTCCCAGGGCGTGCCGTCCGGCGGCGTCGGCCCGCACGCCACGATCGTCGACTTCGACGGCATCAACGAATCGGTCGTGGGTCTCTCGCACGCCGCCGCCGCGCCCAGCACGCAGCGGATCTACTACACGGCGGACGGCGTGACCTGGAAGGGGAACTACTTCTACCAGGTCGGCACCACCCAGATCGCCGAACGGCACACCGGGTGGCAGAACTACGCCCCCGGCGCCACCTACTCCGAAACGTGGAACGGGGCCGCGTTCGGGCCGACCATGAAGACCGGGCACGGCCAGGGCCTGCTGCTGGCCCGCCCGCTGATCGCCGACACCGGCACGCCCGGTCACGAGAACTTCGGCGGCAACTACTCCGAGGGCACCCCGGGCACGCTCACCCTCTACCGCAACGGCCAGCTCGTCGGCCAGAGCACCAACCCGCTCGCAGGGGACTGGAACGTGCCCGCCGAGGCCGCCACGTACCGGCTCGACCTGTCCCTGCAGCGCTCGGTCCCGTGGTCGAAGTACGTGTCGAGCGTCAACGCGAGCTGGACGTTCCCGTCCGCCGAACGCCCCGGTGACCCCTTCGAGGACCAGCGCGGCCTCCTCCAGCCCCGGATCACCGGCAACTACGACAACACCGGCCGCGCCCCGTCGGGCGTCACGTTCCCGCTGGACGTGGTGGTCGAACGCGCCGCAGGCGGCAGCGCGGTGTCCACCGCCTCTCTGGAGGCGTCCTTCAACGACGGCGCCACCTGGACCACCGTGCCCCTGACCCCCAACGGCACCGACCGCTGGACGGCCAACGTCTCCCACCCGACCACCCACAACGGCTACGTGGCCCTACGCTTCAAGGCCACCGACGCCTCCGGAAACGCGGTCCAGCAGACCGTGACCCGCGCCTACGGCCTCAGCTGACCCGATCGCGGTCCCGGGCCCACACGCCCGGGACCGCACCCCCCGATCGAAGCGCTCGCCTCGTCCAACGCGCCGCAGACACAGCCCGGCACCAGACCGCGCGGTCAGCCGTCCAGGATCTCGACCATGGGCGCGGAACCCTCGTTGACCGTTCCCATCGCTTCCTGGGAGACGCCCTCTCTCGTGCCGGTGATCTGCATGGGGGAGATCGGGGTCACGAGGTAGGTGCCCGGTGCCAGCACGTCCGGGCCGGGCACGCGGAGCGTGGTGGTGATCGTGTACCTGCTCAGGAAGGCGCATTCGGACTGGACGTAGGGCTGCGACTCCCCAGTGGTCTTACTCGTCGCGGGCGCCATGACGGCGCCGGTCCCGGTGGGAAGTTCCTTCGGCTTCGCGGGGGGAATCCGGTAGAAGGCGAGGTAGTCCCCCTTGAACGGGGCGTCGTCTCCGTTCCAGCCGAACTTGAAGCCGCCGACCACGTCCGTGCGCTTGGTCTTCTCGCCGAAACATTGGCGTTGACCGCCGGGAAGGTACTTCGCGCCTGCGGGCGTGCGTGCGCGGAACTGGGTGACGAGCCGCATGGTCGTGCCGCGTTTCGCTCGCGCGGGGGTGACCGTCATGATCAGGTCCATGTAGGGGGTGTCGGACGCGGGCATGCTGTGCTGTCCGGTCAGGATTCCCGGACGGGTCCAGTAGGCATGGATCCCGCCACGGCTGACTCCGCCGACGCCCGGCCCCGCTGGCCAGAGGACCCACGTGGCGATCACGGCGCCCACTC
>NZ_SMJX01000300.1 GCF_004348535.1 Actinomadura sp. KC216 | reverse complement strand
CTACGCGGCCGAACGCCGATCCATCGAAGAAGCCCTCACCACGGCACAGAACGTCGGCGACACCGACCGAGTAAGGGCCCTCGGCGCGTTCCTCCGCCCGGGCCGCCGGTTCCTCTACTTCGACCCGCGCGGCAACGGACGCGCAGTCGAGGTCATCGGCGACCTGACCAGGGCGCGCCGGATCGCAGTCCTGGTCCCCGGCGCCGACACGACACTCACCACGTTCGACTCCCGCGGCAGCCAGCCCTGGTCCACCCCCGGCGGCGGCGCCCAAGCCCTCTACGCACAAGCGACCAGGTCACCGTCCCCACACCCAGACCTGGCCGTCGTCGCATGGCTCGGCTACGCGGCACCGGAAACGTTCAGCAACGACGTCCTCACCGACGAACGCGCCGGCGAAGGAGGGAAAGAGCTCCGTCGCTTCCTGAACGGCGTGCATACGGTCAACCCGTCCGCCCACGTCGGCCTGCTCTGCCACAGCTACGGCTCCGTTGTGTGCGGCCGGGCGGCACTGGACGGCCCCGACAACGCGGCCTGGAGACAGGTCACCGACATCGCCCTCTACGGCAGCCCCGGAACCACCGCACCAACGGCCGCGAAGCTGAGCAGCACCGCACGGATCTGGGCCGGACGCGGCACGACCGACTGGATGGAGGACGTCCCCCACGTCCGCATCTTCGGCCTCGGCCTTGGCCCCGACCCCGTCTCTCCAGCATTCGGCGCGCGAGTGTTCGACGCCGGAACCGGCGGCCACAGCGGCTACCTACGCCCCGGCTCCACCTCACTCCGCAACCTCACCACCATCGCCCTCGGCCACCCCACCGAAGTAACTCCACCCAGCCCGTAACCCAAAGTGGACCTCACCCAAACACGGCCAGTTCACCCACCCCGACCACACCAAAGCAAACGCGAACAGCAACGCCACACAGGCCAACAACCTGACCCATCGCACAAGCCACCAAGCGAGCGCCACAACCGAACGTCGAAACGCACCCCAAACCGTCACCCCGGAACACGGCCAGTTCACCCACCCCGACCACACCAAAGCGAACCCGAACAGCAACGCCACACAGGCCAACAACCTGACCCATCGCACAAGCCACCAAGCGAGCGCCACAACCGAACGTCGAAACGCACCCCAAACCGTCAACCCGGAACACCGCCCTGAGCCGCCGCGCTGAAGCAGCGAGTCGAACCGCCGCAACCAGCGAGGTTGATAGAGGCCGCCGCAGTGGGGTGGTTGAGGGCGGGAGATGGCACCCTGGGGTGGTGGACACCGCTAACGAGGCCGAGATGCGCGAGCAGACCACCCAACGGCTGGAGAAGGCCATGGGGACCTTCGGCACCGCGGCGTTGACCCGCATGGAGGAGCAGCTTCCCTGGTTCCGGCGAATGCCCGCCGACCAGCGCTCCTGGATCGGCCTCGTCGCGCAGGCGGGGATCGCCGCGTTCGTCGAGTGGTTCAAGAACGAGGAGAAGACCCGTCCGGCCATCGCGGGCGAGGTGTTCGGCACCGCGCCCCGCGAGCTGCTCCGCGCCATCAAGCTGCAGCACACCATCGACATGGTCCGCGTCATCATCGACGTCGTCGAGACCCGCCTGGACGAGCTGGCCGCGCCCGGCGGCGAGGCCCAGCTCCGCGAGGCGATCCTGCGCTACACGCGGGACGTGGCGTTCGGCGCCGCGCAGGTGTACGCGCGCGCCGCCGAGACGCGCGCCGCCTGGGACGCGCGGCTGGAGGCCCTCGTCGTCAACGCGGTGCTGCGCGGCGAGGTCGACGACGGCATGCACTCGTGGGCCGCCGCGCTCGGCTGGACGTCCAAGCCCGTCACCGTCATCGCCGGGCTCACGCCGGAGGACGAGGAGCCCGAGGTCACCATCGACCAGATGCAGCTCGCCGCCCGCCGCGCCCGCGCCGACGTGCTCGCGGGCGTGCAGGGGCACCGCGTCATCGTCATCGTCGGCGGCGACACCGACCCGATGGAGGCGGCCCGGCCGATCGCCGCCAAGTGCGGCCCCGGCCCCGTCGTCGTCGGCCCGCAGGTCCCTGACCTGTACGACTCGACCCGCTCCGCCCAGGCCGCCGTGGCCGGCCTGCGCGCCGCCGCCGGCTGGCCGGACGCGCCCCGTCCCGTCCCGGCCAACGAGCTGCTGCCCGAGCGCGCCCTGGACGGCGACGACGACGCCCGCCGCCACCTGGTGGAGAACGTCTACAACCCCATGCTCGCCGCGGGCGCCCCGCTCCTCGACACGCTCACCACCTACCTCGAACAGGGCTCGTCGCTGGAGGCGACCGCGCGGCTGCTGTTCGTCCACCCGAACACCGTCCGCTACCGGCTCCGCCGCGTCAGCGAACTCACCGGGCTGGCACCGACCGACGGCCGAAACGCGTTCACGCTACGCATCGCCCTCGTCCTCGGCCGCTTCCAAAAACGCTGGTGACCCAAGCCGCGCACAGGTCATCTGACGGCAAGCGCCCGGCGAGGAAGACCCCGCCCCCACTCGGCAGCGGGCTGGTCCACGGGACGCGCCAGGGAATCGGCGAACGGCCCCTCGTTGACGGAGGATTCAGTCGGCAGGCGCCCGGCGACGTAGACCCCCGCGCCCCCGCTCGGCAGCGGGCTGGTCCACGGGACGCGCTAGGGAATCGGCGAACGGCCTCCGCTGACGGAGGGGCTTCAGTGTCGGTTTCCGAAGTCACCTGCACGGGAGTATGGAGTCGCGTGCACAGTGCGCAGGTTCTCGTGGGGCGGTCCCGTGAGGGTCGGCGGCGCTGACGAGGGCATGCTGTGCCACGTCCTCCACCTGTGCGAGCAGACCTGAGCCCGCGCGACATCGTTGCCTGGCTCGTCACCGCTCCCCACGAGCAGGAGGGCCGGCACCCCTGGCCCGCTGCCGCTTGCGCATGTTCCGTGACCAGGACGTTCTCGTCGAACAGGGCCCGGTGTAAGACACCCGGAAACCTGACGCAGGGTGTCAGGTTTCGCGACGATCATGGTTTTGCCGGTCGGCGCCGCTGGCAACCGTCGGCCGGGCCCCTTTGGAACAGGCAAGGAACGCAATGCGTGAAACACCAGAAGAACTCAAGGACTTGCAGGCACTCCTGGACGCCTCCCTCAACGGCTCCACCCGCCACCTGCGCTCGATCATCAACGCGGGCAGCACGCTGACCGCAGAGCGGCTCACCGGGCTCCTCACCGGCATGTGCACGCTCGCCCTGTCCACCGTGACGGCGAAGGGCGAACCCCGGATCAGTGGCGTGGACGGGCACTTCCTGCACGGCAAGTGGCACTTCGGCACGGCGCGCAACGCCGCCAAGGCACGCCATCTGGCCGCCCGCCCCGCCGTCAGCGCCGCGCACCTGCGCGGTGAGGACCTGGGCGTGTTCACGCACGGCACGGCGGAGACCCTCAACCCGCCGGACAGCGACCCGGCGGCGGACTGGCCGGAAGTGCGCGCCTACCTCAAGGACTTCTACGGCGACGACTCCTTCGACTGGGACAACGAGGTGGTCTACTACCGGCTGCATCCGCACTGGATGACCGTCTTCGCCCCCGACACCACCAAGCTCACCACCCCACCCCGCAAGGAAGGGCACGCAGGTTGACGGCATTCGTACGGGATGTCCCGAGCATGGGGTTCGAGACCATCGACGTGGTGGGGGCTCGCACCAACAATCTGCGGGACGTGTCGGTGAGCATCCCCAAGGGACGGCTCGTGGCGTTCACGGGGGTGAGCGGCAGCGGTAAGACCTCGCTGGCCATCGACACCCTGCACAACGAGGCTCAACTGCGGTATCTGGAGGGGCTGTCGCCGTTCGTCCGGCAGTACATCACCCAGCGCAACCGGCCCAAGGTCGACCGCATCCTCGGGCTCGGCGCGACGCTGGCGGTCGACCAGCGCCGCCTGAATCGCAACCCCCGCTCCACGGTCGCGACGATCACCGGCATCGACGGGCACCTCGGACTGCTGTACTCGCGCCTTCCGACGATCGACGCCGATCCCGGCGCGGAAGGCGTGGAAGGCGTGGAAGGCGCGGACGGGCACCTGGCGACCACCCACTTCGACCGCGACACCCCCGAAGGGGGCTGCGCGGACTGCCACGGGGTCGGCGGCCGCTGGGAAGCGCAGGAAGATCTGATCATCCCCTATCCGGAATTGCCGCTGCTCGAAGGGGCCTCGCCCTGGTTCGCCAAGTGGCGGTCAGGCGAGCACGCGTTCGTCCCGGCGCTCGCCGAGAAGCGGGGCGTGGACCTGAGCCTGCCATGGCGGTCGCTGCCGGAAGAATTCCGGCACTGCGTGCTGTACGGCACGGGTGAGGAGACGATCGAGGCGACCGTCGAGATCCCGAACAGGAACGAGACGGCGCGGATGACCTACACCTCCAGCCAGCCGATGCGGGGCGCGCTCGCCGAGGTGGAGCGGGTGTTCGTCAACGCCCAGACGGCCGGTGCCAAGGAGCGCTATCTGGCCTACATGCGCAAACGCCCCTGCGGCACCTGCGGCGGAAGCGGGTACGGTCCGGCGGCCCGGTCCGTGCGGCTTGGCGGGCTGTCCTACCCCGACCTCCTGGAGGTGGACGTCCGGCAGGTGCGCGACTGGGCCGAGCGCGTGACGGACGGCCTGGACGTGCGGCACCGCGAGGTGGGCGGGCCGCTGCTGCAGGACCTGGGCCGCAGGCTCGGCGTTCTGGAGCGGCTCGGCCTGGCCCATCTCCAGCTGTCCCGGAGCGCGGCGACGCTGTCGGGCGGTGAGCTGCAGCGCACCCGGCTCGCCGCGCAGCTCAGCACCGAGCTGAGCGGCATCGTCTTCGTCCTGGACGAGCCCGGAACCGGGCTGCACCCGGCCGACAAGGCGCAGCTGCTCGACATCGCCCTGGAACTGCGCGCGGCCGGCAACACGGTGCTGCTCGTCGAGCACGACCCCGAGCTGATCGCCCGGGCCGACTGGGTGATCGACCTGGGTCCCGGCGCGGGCCGCCTCGGCGGTGAGGTCCTGGTGTCGGGCCCTCCCGCCGATGCGATCGCCCACCCCGGGTCGCTGACCGGGCGCTACCTGGCCGGCTCGGGGCCCCGCCTGCGCCGCGCCCGCCGCCGGATGGGCGACGCCGGCTGGGTGGAGCTGCACGGCCTCCGCGCGCACAACGTGACCGCGGACCTGGTGCGATTCCCGATCGGCGGGCTCACCTGCCTGACCGGGGTGAGCGGCAGCGGCAAGAGCAGCCTGCTCGGCGCGCTCGGAGCGGGCGCGCAGGCCGCCCTGTCCGGGACGGCGACCGACACGGTCAGCGAGGTGACCGGGCTCGCGACGTTCGGCTGGGTCGCCGTCGTCGACCAGGAGCCGCTCGGGCGGACCCCGCGGTCCAACCCTGCCACCTACAGCAAGGCGTTCGACATCGTCCGCAGGCTGTTCGCCGAGACCGGCGCGGCGCGCGAGCGCGGGCTGACCGCCTCCTGGTTCAGCTTCAACACCCCGAACGGCGGCCGCTGCGCGACCTGCACCGGCTACGGCCGCAAACTGGTCGACATGCACTTCCTGCCGGACGTGTGGGTGGTGTGCGACGCGTGCGAAGGCCGCCGCTACAAGCCCGAAGCCCTGGACATCACCTACCGGGGACTGACCATCGACCGCGTCTTGGAGTTGACCGTCGCGGACGCCGCGGAACGCTTCTCCGAACCCCCGCAGCTGGCGGAGACCCTGGAGGCCCTGAACCGGGTCGGGCTCGGCTACCTCCAGCTCGGCCAGAGCGCCACGGAACTGTCCGGCGGCGAGGCGCAGCGGCTGAAGCTCGCGGCCGCGATCCAGCGCGGCGCGACGAGCCGCAAGGCCGGCCTCGTCGTGCTGGACGAGCCCGTCTCGGGCCTGCACCCGTCCGACGTCCAGCGGATGGTGGACGCGCTCGACACGCTGCTCGACTCCGGCAACACCGTGGTCGTGGCCGAACACGACATCCCCGTCGCCGCGTCCGCCGACTGGGTGATCGACCTGGGACCGGGCGCCGGGCCGGACGGCGGCACGATCGTCGCGGAAGGCACCCCGGACACCGTCGCGACGACCGGCACCCCGACCGCCGGTTACCTCCGGAGGTATTCGGAGGGCCGTCCGCTCCTGGAGGTGCGGGAAGACGCACCCCGCTGAGCGCGGCGGCGTAGGCGGCCACCGCGGCGGCGCGCGGGCACGACGCGCGGGCACGACGCGCGGGCACGATGGGTCTAACGGCGGGGTGACGATCGCCTGAGCGTGACAGAATTCATGGGGTCGACCCATAGAAGACACAGCTTGTAGGGGTCGTACAAAGGGGTCCGACCAAAGTTCGTGCTGTTCCGCATCGTAGAGATAGGGGCGTTGGCGGCAGGCTGGTCGGGTGATTCTCCTCGCATCGCCCGGCCAGGGCGCCCAGACCCCCGGCTTCTTGCAGCCATGGCTAGAGATACCCGGAGTCGCCGACCGTCTGGCCTGGTGGTCGGCGGTCACCGGGCTCGACCTGGTCCGCTACGGGACGACCGCGGACGCCGAGGAGATCCGTGACACCGCGGTGGCGCAGCCGCTCCTGGTCGCCGCCGCGCTCGCCGCCTACGAGGTCCTCTACGGAGCCGAGGACGGCCTGCCCGGCGTGGTCGCCGGGCACAGTGTCGGGGAGCTGGCCGCGGGGGCGATCGCCGGGGTCCTGTCGCCCGAGACGGCGCTGGTCCTCGTCCGGGAGCGGGGGCGGGCGATGGCCGAGGCCGCCGCCGTCACCGAGACCGGAATGACCGCCGTGCTCGGCGGTGACCCCGACGAGGTCCTCGCCTCCATCGACAAGCACGGGCTGACCGTCGCGAACGTCAACGGCGCGGGTCAGGTCGTCGCCGCCGGGACGGTCCGAGCCCTTGCCGAGTTCGCCGACGATCCGCCCGCGAAGGCGCGGCTCCGTTCGCTGTCGGTGGCCGGAGCTTTCCACACCGAGCACATGGCGCCCGCCGTGGACGCGCTGCGACGCGTCGCGTCCGGTGCGCCCGTCGCCGACCCGCGGACGCGGCTGCTGCAGAACCGGGACGGCGCCGTCGTCGAGGACGGTCCCGGGTTCGTCGCGCGGCTGGTCGAGCAGGTCAGCGCGCCGGTCCGGTGGGACGCGTGCATGGCGACGACGCGCGATCTCGGCGTCACCGCGATCATCGAGCTGCCGCCCGCCGGGACGCTGACCGGGCTCGCCCGCCGCGAGCTGCCGGACGTCGAGCGGATCGCCCTCAAGACCCCCGCGGACCTCGACAAGGCCCGCGAGCTGATCAAGGCGGACGCGGCATGACCGGCCTGCGCATCCCCGACGCGGCGGCGGGCGCCCGCGTCCTGGCGTTCGGCGACTACCGGCCCGCCCGGATCGTCACCAACGACGAGCTCGCGGAGACCGTCGACACCAACGACGAGTGGATCCGCAGCCGCGTCGGCATCCGCGAGCGCCGCATCGCCGGCGACGACGAGGGCATCGTCGAGCTCGGCGCGCACGCGGGCGGGAAGGCGCTCGCGGGCAGCGGGCTCGCCCCGTCCGACATCGACCTGGTGATCCTCGCCACCTGCTCGGCGGAGTCGCCGATGCCGGGCTACGCCCCGCAGGTCGCGCACCGGCTCGGCATCGACGCGCCGGGCGCGTTCGACATCAACGCCGCCTGCGCCGGCTTCTGCTACGCGCTCGCGACGGCGAGCGCCGCCGTCCGGGCCGGGAACGCCCGCAACGTGCTGGTCGTAGGCTCGGAGAAGATGTCCCAGTGGCTCGACTGGACCGACCGCTCCACCTGCATCATCTTCGCTGACGGCGCCGGCGCCGCGGTCGTCGCGGCCAGCGACTCGCCCGGCATCGGCCCGGTCGTGTGGGGCAGCGCGGGCGACAAGTACGACAAGATCATCATCCCGTCCCGGCACTCGTTCATCCAGCAGGAGGGGCAGTCGGTGTTCCGGTGGGCGACCACCGCCATCGCGCCCGTCGCGGTCGAGGCGTGCGAGCGCGCCGGGGTCCGGCCGGAGGACCTCGCCGCCGTCGTCCCGCACCAGGCCAACCTGCGGATCATCGAGGCCATCGCCCGCAAGGTGAAGGCCAAGGACGCCGTCGTCGCCGACGACATCGTCCAGTCCGGCAACACCTCGGGGGCCTCGATCCCGCTGGCCCTCTCCCGCATGATCGAACGCGGCGACGTGCCGTCCGGTGCCCCGGCCCTGCTGGTCGGGTTCGGTGCCGGGCTGTCCTACGCTGCCCAAGTCATCCAGATCCCGTAGGCCGTCACGCCTCTCGCAGGCTCTGGACCAACCATCGAAGGAGAAACGCAGACCATGGCAGAAGTCGCCACCGAACAGCAGATCCTGGACGGCCTCGCGGAGATCATCGACGACATCGTCGGCATCGACAAGGCCGAGGTCACCCCGGAGAAGAACTTCATCGACGACCTCGACATCGACTCGCTGTCGATGGTGGAGATCGCCGTGGCCGCGCAGGACCAGTTCGGCGTCGAGATCCCCGACGACGAGCTGCGCAACCTCAAGACGGTGAAGGACGTCGTCAACTTCGTCCAGGGGCACGAGGCCCCGGCCAAGAGCTGAGACGCGGGCGGGCGTGCCGCCGTCCCGGACGACCGGGACGGCGGCGTGCCCGCACCCACCCCCTTTCCAGTCCGCAAGGAGCACCAGCCATGAGCAAGAGCCAGACCAGAGTCGTCGTGACGGGTCTCGGTGCAACGACCCCACTTGGCGGAGACCTGCCATCGACCTGGTCCGCCCTGCTCGCCGGAGAGTCCGGAGTCCGGCCCCTCGAGTTCGAGGGCGTCGAGGACCTGCCGGTCCGGTTCGCGGCGACGCTGAAGGCCGACCCGGCCGACACGCTGCCGCGGCAGTCGCTGCGCCGCCTCGACCGCAACCAGGCGATCGCGCTGATCGCGGCGCGGGAGGCGTGGACGGACGCCGGTTTCGCCCCGTCCCGCGGCGGCAAGCCGCAGAAGGGCATGGACAAGGCCGGCGTCGACGGCGGGTTCGACGTGGACCTCGACCGGCTCGGCGTCGTGGTGTCCAGCGGCATCGGCGGCCTGCACACCGCCCTCACCAGCTACGACGTGTACCGGGAGAAGGGCTGGGCGCGGGTCTCGCCGTTCACCGTCCCGATGCTGATGCCGAACGGCGCGTCCGGGCACGTCGGCATCGAGTTCGGCGCGACGGCCGGCTCGCACGCCCTGGTCAGCGCGTGCGCGTCCAGCGGCGAGGCCATCGGCTACGCCATCGACATGATCCGCGCGGGACGTGCCGACGTGATCATCTGCGGCGGCACGGAGGCGTGCGTCCACCCGCTGCAGATGGCGTCGTTCGGGTCCATGCGCGCCCTGTCGACGCGGAACGACGAGCCGGAGCGCGCGTCGCGTCCCTACGACAAGAACCGCGACGGGTTCGTCCTCGGCGAGGGCGCCGCGGTGATGATCCTGGAGACCGAGGAGCACGCCCGCGCCCGCGGCGCGCGGATCTACGGGATCGCGTCCGGCGCCGGCTACTCCAACGACGCGTACGACATCGTGCTGCCCGAGCCGACCGGCTCCGGGCAGGCCAAGGCGATGCAGCGGGCTCTCGTCGACGCCGGTCTCGAGGCCGCCGACATCGTCCACGTCAACGCGCACGCCACCTCGACGCCGGCCGGCGACATCGCCGAGCTCGCCTCGATCAAGGCGGGTCTCGGTGAGGAGGCCGCCTCCAAGGTGGTCGTGACCGCCACCAAGTCGATGACCGGGCACCTGCTCGGCGGCGCCGGGGCACTGGAGTCGATCTTCACGATCCTCGCGCTGAGGGAGGGCCTGGTCCCGTTCGTCGCGAACCTGGAGGACCTCGACGACGAGGCCGACCTGGACATCGCCCGCGACGAGCCCCGCAAGCTGCCGGACGGCCCCGCCGCGGCGCTCAGCAACTCGTTCGGCTTCGGCGGCCACAACGTGTCCGTCGCCTTCGAACGCGCCCTCTGACGGCTCTCGAAAGGCCCGGCGGGTTCCCCCCGCCGGGCCTTTCGCGTGTCTTCACATATATCCGTTCCGTGCGGCCGAGCTGGCTGCGGA
>NZ_SMJX01000002.1 GCF_004348535.1 Actinomadura sp. KC216 | reverse complement strand
ATGAGTTTTAGTCCGGCGGTCCGCGTCGAGGCCCTCCGGGTCGTGCGCGGCGGCCGCGAGGTCCTGCACGGGGTCACCTTCGACGTTCCGCGCGGCTCCATCCTCGGACTGCTCGGCCCGAGCGGCTGCGGGAAGACCACGCTGATGAGGGCGCTCGTCGGCGTCCAGATCGTCAAGAGCGGCACGGTGACCGTCCTCGGCGAGCCCGCCGGGTCGCCCGGCCTGCGGCGCCGTGTCGGATACTCCACGCAGACGCCCGCCGTGTACGCCGACCTGACCGTCGCCGAGAACCTGCGCTACTTCGCGTCCGTCCTGCGGGCGCCCCGCACCGACCCCGACCGCGTCGCCGCCGAGGTCGGCCTCGGCGACCACCGCGACCAGACCGCGCAGACGCTGTCCGGCGGGCAGCTCAGCCGCCTCAACCTCGCCGTCGCCCTGCTCGGCGCGCCCGACCTGCTCGTCCTGGACGAGCCGACCGTCGGCCTCGACCCGGTGCTGCGCCAGGAACTGTGGCAGCTGTTCCGCGGGCTGGCCGACCGGGGCGTCACCCTCGTCGTGTCCAGCCACGTCATGGACGAGGCGGGCCGCACCGACCGGCTGCTGCTCATGCGCGAGGGCAGGCTCCTCGCCGACGGAACGCCCGACGGGCTGCGCACGCGCACCGGCACGCCCGACCTCGAAGGCGCCTTCCTCCAGCTGATCACCGAGAAGACAGGGAGCCCCGCATGAGCCTCGCCGTCACCCTCGCCACGACGCGCCGCATCCTGGCCCAGCTCAAGCACGACCGCCGGACGCTCGCCCTGCTGATCGGCGTGCCCGCGCTGCTGATGATCCTGCTGCGCTACGTGTTCGACCAGCCGGCGCTCTTCGACCGGATCGGGCCGATGCTCCTCGGCCTGTTCCCGTTCATCGTCATGTTCGTCGTCGCCAGCGTCGCCACCCTCCGCGAACGGACGAGCGGCACCCTCGAACGGCTGATGACGATGCCGCTCGGCAAACTCGACCTCCTGATGGGCTACGCGCTCGCGTTCGGCGTGCTCACGCTCGTCCAGATCGGCGCCGTCCTCCTCATCTCGCTGACCTGGCTCGGCCTCGACCTCAACGGGACGCTCGGCTCGCTCGTCCTCGTCTCCCTGCTGGACGCGCTGCTCGGCATGGCCCTCGGCCTGTTCGCCAGCGCGTTCGCGCGGACGGAGTTCCAGGCCGTCCAGTTCCTGCCCGCGTTCGTCCTGCCGCAGCTGCTGCTCTGCGGCCTCATCATCCCGCGCGAGTCGATGGCGTCCTGGCTGGAGGCCATCTCGGACGTCCTGCCGCTCACCTACGCCGTCGAGGGCATGCAGGAGATCAGCGCACACCCGGAGTTCACCGCCACACTCACCCTCGACGTCGCCGTCATGACCACCTTCACCCTCGCCGCCCTCCTCCTGGGCGCCGCAACCCTCCGCCGCCGCACTGTATGAGCGCAGGGGGGCGACCCCCTGGAACCCCCGTTGCGACGCAGGCGATCCTCACGACGTCGTTGCGGTCTGTTGTGCCCGTGACGGGCGTGTGCGGCGTCGCTGCGGTCGCCTGCGTCGTCGGGTCGTGCGACCTCCGGCGCTGGGCGCTGTGTTTGCCCAGGGGGGCGACCCCCTGGAACCCCCGTCGCGACGCAGGCGATCCTCACGACGTTGTTGCGGTCTGTTGTGCCTGTGCGGCGTGTGCGTGCGTCGCTGCGGTCGCCTGCGTCGTCGGGTCGTGCGACCTCCGGCGCGGGGCGCCTCCGGCCGCACGACCCGTTTCCTCGGTTGAGGTCTTGTCCAAGAAGGGCGAATGGGGGCGGGGTGCCTGAAGTGGACAGATGGGGTGAACTGGGGTCTTCCTGGCTGCGGGCTGGTAGCTTCGGCGCATGACCGCCCGAGACCTGCCTGGTGCGCCGTCGTCGCAGCCCCCCGGAGAAGGGCCGCCGCCGGTCGTGGGGCCGGGTGCGCCCGGCGCGTCCGAGGGCCACGGCGCCGCCGGGACGGAGGACGCGGAGAACGCGACGTTCTGGGGCGGCACCGGCGGCGAAGGCGAGATCAAGCGCAAGCGGCGCTGGCCCCGGGTGCTGATCGCGATCGGCGTCTTCTTCGCCCTCGTCGTGGCGGGGCTCGGCGGGCTGGTGTGGCAGCGGCAGTCGTCCTACAACGGCAACATCGACCGGATCCCCGGCGTGATGCCGGACGGCGGGCAGCGGCCCGGCCCGAACATGAAGGGCACCGAGAACTGGCTGCTCGTCGGGTCGGACGCGCGGGCGGACGCGGCCACGACCGGCGAGGGCAACGACGCCTGGAAGCCGGGGCGGCAGCGCACGGACACGATCATGCTGCTGCACCTGCCGGCCGACCGGAAGAAGGCGTACGTCGTCTCGTTCCCGCGCGACTCGTGGGTCGACATCCCCGGCTACGGGAACCAGAAGATCAACGCGGCGTTCTCGTTCGGCGGGCCGAAGCTGCTGATCGAGACGATGGAGAGCCTCACCGGCGTCCGGATCGACCACTACGGGGCGATCGACTTCGAGGGGTTCGAGTCGATGACGGACGCGCTCGGCGGCGTCACCGTCAACATCAAGCAGAACGTCTACGACCCGATGCGCAAGAAGCAGTGGACGGCCGGGAAGCAGAAGCTCGACGGCGCGGAGGCGCTGCAGTTCGTCCGGCAGCGCTACAACCTCCCGAACGGCGACTTCGACCGGATCAAGCGGCAGCAGGCGTTCCTCGGCGCCCTCGCCAAGCAGGCCGCCGACCGCGGGACGCTCACCAACCCGCTCAAGCTCGACCGGTTCCTGTCCGCGCTCACCAAGTCGATCAGCGTGGACGACGGGGTGACGGCGGGCGACCTGCGCTCGCTGGCGCTGAGCCTGCGGAGCGTCCGCGCGTCCGACGTGGTGTTCATCACGGCCCCGCACAAGGGCAGCGCGCGGCGGGGCAGGCAGAGCGTCGTCCTCCTCGACGGGAAGAAGGCGCCCGCGCTGTTCGAGGCCGTCAAGACCGCGCGCATGGGCGAGTACGTGCGGCAGCACGGAGGCGGCAACAACCTCGGGACCGTTTCCTGAACGTGGTGTGGTAATCACCGGATTTCCGTCCGGGCATAACCTGGACGGAGAGAGGGCCGTGCTCGGCCGGTGAACAGGCCCGTCGGACAAGGGGTTCGCAGAGTGCTTCGTCAGGCGTTGCTCGTCGCGTCGCGCAGCGGCGGCGCACGCAGGGTTGTGGAGACCGCGCCGTTCACGGGCGACGTCGTCCGCCGGTTCATCGCCGGTGAGACGATCGAGGACGCGGCCCGCGTCACGGACGACCTCACCAGCGAAGGCTTGCTCGTGACCCTGGACGTCCTGGGCGAGGACACTCACGACAAGGGCCACGCTGAGACGAACGTCCAGAACTACATCGAACTTCTGGAACGGCTGGGCGCGGCCAGTCTCGGCACACGCGCCGAGGTGTCGTTGAAGCTCTCCGCCATCGGGCAGGCGTTCGGCGAAGACCTCGCCTTGGAGAACGCGCGCCGGATCTGCGCCGCCGCCCGTTCGGCCAGCACGACGGTCACGCTCGACATGGAGGACCACACCACCGTCGACTCGAACCTGGGAATCGTGCAGGAACTGCGGCGCGACTTCCCCGACGTGGGCGCCGTCATCCAGGCGTACCTGCGGCGGGCAGAGGAGCACTGCGCGGAACTGGCCTACGAGGGGTCGCGCGTAAGGCTGTGCAAGGGCGCCTATGCCGCACCCGCTGCGGTCGCGTTCACCGACAGGGAAGAGATCGACAAGTCCTTCGTGCGGTGCATGAAAGTGCTGATGGCCGGCAAGGGCTACCCGATGCTCGCGACGCACGACCCACGGCTCATCGACATCGCCGGTGCGTTGTCCGTGCTGAACGAGCGCGACGCCGACACGTTCGAGTACCAGATGCTGTACGGCATCCGGCCGCAGGAGCAGCGCAGGCTCGCGGCCCACGGCGCGCAGGTCCGCGTCTACGTCGCGTACGGCCGCGAGTGGTACGAGTACTTCATGCGGCGCCTCGCGGAGCGTCCCGCCAACCTCCGCTTCTTCATGCGCTCCCTGGTCGGGCGGTCCTGAGCCGTCGCGGCCCCCACGGCACGGCTAGGCTGGACGCGTCGTTGAATCCCCACGTCAAGGTATGTCGATGATCGCGATTCTGGGTGCCGGGAAGATGGGCGAGGCGCTGCTGTCCGGGGTGCTCCGGGCCGGGCGCCACCCGTCCGAGCTGGTGGCGACCGCGCGCCGCGAGGAGCGAGGCGCGCTGCTGCGCGAGCGGTACGGGATCGAGATCGTCCCGAACGCGGAAGCGGCCGCGACGGCGGAGACGCTGATCCTCGCCGTGAAACCGCAGGACATGGGCGTCCTGCTGGACGAGATCGGCCCGCACGTCCCGTCCGGCCGGCTGGTGATCTCGATGGCGGCGGGCATCACGACCGGGTTCATCGAGGCGCGGCTGCCCGAGCGCGTGCCGGTCGTGCGCGTCATGTCGAACACGCCCGTCCATGTGGACGAGGCGATGAGCGTGATCTCGCCCGGCTCCCTCGCGGGCGAGGAGCACCTGAAGCTGGCGGAGGAGCTGCTGTCCCCGGTCGGCAAGGTGCTCCGCATCCCCGAGTCGCTGCAGGACGGCGCGACGGCCCTGTCCGGCAGCGGTCCCGCGTACTTCTACTACCTCGTCGAGGCGATGGTGGACGCGGGCATCCTGCTCGGCATGCCGCGCGCCGTCGCGCTGGAGATGGTGATCCAGTCCGCCGTGGGTGCCGCCGTCATGCTGCGCGACTCCGGCGAGCATCCGGTGCTGCTGCGCGAGGCCGTCACGTCCCCGGGCGGGACGACGATCAACGCGATCCGCGAGCTGGAGCGGCACGGCGTCCGCGCCGCCGTCCTGGAGGCGATCGAGGCGGCCCGCGACCGCGGCGCCGAACTCGCCAGCGGCTGACCACCGCGAAACCGGCGCGGCGCCCGAAAAGTTCATGCTTGAACCATTGAGCCGATCCGGGGTTCCCGCCCGTGTAGGAAGTATGGGACTCATACTCCGCCTGCTCGTCGCCGCCGGACTGGCGGCGGACGCGATCGTGCACTGGAGGTTCGCGCCCGAGATGGCCTTCGTCCAGGGCGGTTCCATCGACGGCGAGCTGCTCTTCCGCATCCAGGCGGCCGTCGCCGGGGTCGTCGCGGTCGTGATCCTCACCTACGCGACCCGCTGGGCGTACGCGCTGGCCTTCCTCGTGGCGGGCAGCGCGGTCGGCGCGATCCTCTTCTACTACTACGTCGACGTCGGCGCGCTCGGTCCGCTGCCCGACATGCACGAGCCCGTCTGGTACACCGAGAAGACGATCAGCCTGGTCGGCGAGGGCATCGCGACGCTCGCCGCCCTGGCCGGCTTCCTCGTCGCGTCCCGCCCGAAGCGCGAGGACGAAGCCGCCCGCACCCCCGAACCCGCCACCCGCCCCTGACCCGTCGCCCGCCGGGGGTGTGGCTCAGAGCGCGGGCGGACGGGATGGCGGGCGGGTGCGCCGCGATACCGTGAGGTCATGAGCAGTCCCGCGCCCTCCTCCCGGTCCGGTCCCGAGAACTGCGGGCTGGAGATCTTCTGGGACGAGCGGCTCATCTCCTACGACTTCGGTCCCGGCCATCCGATGAACCCCGTGCGCGTCGAGCTGACGATGGCGCTCGCGCGGGAACTCGGTGTTTTGGAACGTCCCAACGTGACCGTGTCCGGGTTCGAGGCGGCGGATGACAAGCTGCTCCGGCTCGTCCACGAGGAGGGCTACATCGCGGCGGTCAAGCAGGCCGGCGCGACCGGGGCGCCCGACCCCCGGCACGGCCTCGGCACCGCCGACAACCCGGTGTTCCCCGGCATGCACGAGGCGTCCGCGCTGGTCGCGGGCGCGTCCGTCGCCGCGGCTGAGGCCGTGTGGACCGGACGCGCCGAGCACGCCGCCAACATCTCCGGCGGCCTGCACCACGCGCTCAGCGGCGGCGCCAGCGGGTTCTGCGTCTACAACGACCCGGCCATCGCGATCGCCTGGCTGCTGGACAACGGCGCCGAGCGCGTCGGGTACGTCGACATCGACGTCCATCACGGCGACGGCGTCCAGGCCGCCTTCTACGACGACCCGCGCGTCCTGACGATCAGCCTGCACGAGACGCCGCGGACGCTGTTCCCCGGCACCGGCTTCCCGGACGAGATAGGCGCCGACGGGACGTCCGTCAACATCTCGCTGCCGCCCGGCACCGGCGACGCCCTCTGGCTGCGCGCGTTCGACGCGATCATCCCGCCGCTGCTGCGCCGGTTCCGCCCGGACGTCCTGGTCACCCAGCACGGCGCCGACGCCCACGCGCTCGACCCGCTCGCGCACCTGACCCTCAGCGTGGACGGCCAGCGCACCGCCTACGGCCTGCTGCACCGCCTCGCGCACGAGACGGCGGGCGGGCGCTGGGTCGCCACCGGAGGCGGCGGCTACGAGCTGGTGCAGGTCGTGCCGAGGGCATGGACGCACCTGCTGGCGGAGGCGGCGGGCGGGCCGATCCCGCCGGACACCCCGACACCCGAGGGCTGGCGCGAGTTCGCCCGGCAGCGCACCGACCAAGTC
This sequence comes from Actinomadura sp. KC216, assembly GCF_004348535.1. Lineage (GTDB taxonomy): Bacteria > Actinomycetota > Actinomycetes > Streptosporangiales > Streptosporangiaceae > Spirillospora. The sequence continues at coordinate 67,487 of NZ_SMJX01000002.1, read as the reverse complement.
GCGCCCCTCCGGATGACGGACGGCACGGACGAGATACGGATCAGCAGGTGGGCAGGCGGCTACGACCCGGGCAACCCCATCGACCAGGCGATCCTGGCGACGCGGCGCGCGGTGTTCCCCGAGCACGGCCTCGACCCGATGACGGACTAGTGAGGCATTGGTGAACCCGGTACCGACGCGGGACGAGCTGCGCGCCCACCTGACCCGGACGATGATCGCCGGCGGGGTGGCGACGCCGCGCCAGAACAACCTGCTGCACTACCGGCGGATGGCCGCCGGTCACCCCTACTACCAGTTCGGCTTGGAGCTCAAGCCCTCGTGGACGGAGCGGACCGTCCTGGAGATGATGGTCGAGCGCTGCGGCGTGGAACCCGACCCCCGGCACCTGTACGGGGACGACACCATCGACCCGGAGATCACGCTCGACACCTTGGAGGCGATGGGCGAGCGCATCGGCCGCGCCGCCCGCCGCCGGGAGAGCGTCGTCCTCGCGACCGGCCATCCGTCGACGCTGGCGCCGCTGTACCAGGCCGTCGCGCGGGCGCTGGAGGGGGCGGGCTGCCGGCTCCTGACGCCCGCCGCCGGCTGGACGTACGAGATCGAGACCTCCTACGGCGGTGCCGAGCTGCGCCGCATCGTGTACGCCGAGCCGGGCGTGGCGATGCTGGAGAGCGACGACGGCCGGGCGCAGCACACGCACGACGCGCGCCCGATGGAGGAGATGCTCCGCGAGCTGGCCAATACCGCTTCAGCGGACTCTGCGGAGGCTAAACCTGATTTTTGGCCGGATCTGGCCATCGCCGATCACGGCTGGGCAGGAGCCGCCGGGCAGGCGGGCATCGACACCGTCGGTTTCGCTGACTGTAACGATCCAGCGCTGTTCGCCGGTGCCGCCGAAGGCAAGATCGACGTCGTCGTCCCGCTCGACGACGGCATCGCCGCGCAGCACTACGCGCCCCTGACCGCCTACATCCTCGACCGGGCCGGGCTCTCCGCGTCCGGCTGACCTTCGCCGTCGCCGCCCGCCCGGCCGTCCGGCGCCGCCCCCCGCTGTCACTGCGTGTGACGGGACTGCCGTGCGGGACGCATGGGCTTGCGCGACGCCATCGTGAGCATCGGAACCGCAGGTCAACAGGTGGTTTCGGTTGACAACCGTTCGCCGCGCCACTCCTGATGCCGTCAGGTCCACGCTCCGTGAGGGAGTAGCACTGTGTCCTCTGGGTCAGGTCGGGATACGGAAATGTGCGGAACTCCCCTCTTGCGACTGCCGATACGCGATTTACGCTGGAGGAAGTACACGTGCGTGATCAAAGTCACCCGAAGGGCCGGTGCGCGGCACGTGTGGAAGAGGGCGTCCGATGACCTCAGGCGAGCGACCTCTAAGCGAGGTCAGGTTCCTGACCGTGGCCGAAGTGGCGGCGGTGATGCGGGTGTCCAAGATGACCGTTTACCGCCTCGTCCACTCGGGCGAGCTTCCCGCGATCCGCGTGGGCCGCTCGTTCCGGGTTCCCGAGCAGGCCGTTCACGATTACCTGCGCGACGCGTACATCGAAGCCGGATAACGGGTAAGGGCGGGGGATGACCCCGCCGCCTACTCCATACCCGGCCGTGCAGGGGGCGTCGGGACGGTTCCTCGGAACCGTCCCGAAGCTGGGGATGCAGGACGAGGACCGGTTCGACGGTCCGGACACCGGGCGGGACGGGCGGTGGCCAGAACGGCCGCCGTCGTGGCCCGCCGGCGCGAAACGGTGCCCGGCGTCGCGCGACGCGCGGCGCCAGGCCCCGCACGCCGAGCGGTCGGGTCCGCGCGCCCAACGCGCGGCCCACCGGCGTGACCCGGCCTGGTACAGCGGTACCCTTGGGCGGCGGACCGTGCGCGCGTTACGAGCGATGCTCGCCTGCGGCACGCCCGCCTCCTGCACATCACCGGAATGCCGAGCGAGGTCCCGTGGGCTCTGTCATCAAGAAGCGGCGCAAGAGAATGGCCAAGAAGAAGCACCGCAAGCTGCTGAAGAAGACGCGCATCCAGCGTCGCAACAAGAAGTAGTCGTCACGCCGGCCACTCAGCCGTAAGGGGTGGGGCGCGCTGTGTCCTCCATGCCCTCCGCCGCGGCCCGTGTCGTCCTCGTCACGGGCGTCTCCCGTTTCCTGGGGGCGCGGGTCGCGAACACCCTTCAGGCCGACCCCAGCATCGCGCGCGTCATCGGCGTCGACACCGTTCCGCCGGACGCGTCGCTGGGCGTGCCGCTCGGACGCACCGAGTTCGTCCGCGTCGACATCCGCACGCCGAGCATCGCGAACCTCATCGCCTCGGCCGGGGTCGACACCGTGGTGCACCTGCACCTCGTCACCTCCTCGTCCGTCCCGCGGGCGAAGGTGAAGGAGCTCAACGTCATCGGCACGATGCAGCTGCTCGCGGCCTGCCAGCGCTCGCCCGACATGCGCAAGCTCGTCGTGCGGTCCTCGGCCGCCGTGTACGGCTCCTCGCCGATGGACCCCGCCGTGTTCACCGAGCGGGACGAGCCGGTCGAGGCCCCGAGGTCCGGCTACGCCAAGGACGCGGTCGAGGTCGAGGGCTACGTCCGCGGGCTGATGCGGCGGCGCTCCGACCTCACGGTGTCGGTGCTGCGGTTCGCGAACTTCCTCGGCCCCGGCGTCGACTCCCCGCTCACCCGGTACCTGCGGCTGCCCGTCGTCCCGACGGTGCTGGGGTTCGACCCGCGGCTGCAGTTCGTCCACGAGGACGACGGCGTCGAGGTGCTGCGCCGCATGACGGTCGAGGACCACCCCGGCTGCTTCAACGTCGCGGGCGACGGCGTCCTGCTGCTGTCGCAGGCGCTGCGCCGTGCCGGACGCCCCTACGTGCCCGTCCCGTCGCCGTCCCTCTCGGTGCTCGGCGACATGGGACGCCGCTTCGCCGGCCTGTCCGGGTTCTCGCCGGAACTGCTGCGCTGGCTGACCTACGGCCGCGTGATCGACACCACGGCGCTGGCGGAGGAGCTGTCGTGGCACCCGAAGTACGGTTCCGAGGCCGCCTTCGCCGACTTCGCCGCCGCGCACGGCTTCGGCCGCCCCCTCGCCTCGCTCCTCGGACGGCCGTGATGATGAACGCTCGGCACGGGCACGCCGACGATGACCAGGACGCGCAGGTCATCCGCCTCGACGCCGCCCGCCAGCACGACCATCAGGGCGATCGCAAAGACGACGCCGCCGACGATCGCAGCCCGTTGGAACGCGGTATCGCGTCCGGCCTGGCGTTCCTGCGCCGCCGCCTGTCCGGCGACTACGAGGTGGACGAGTTCGGCTTCGACCCCGAGTTCAACTCCACGATCCTCCTTCCGCCCGCCCGCGCCCTGTACGAGCACTGGTTCCGCGTCGAGCTCGCGGGCGTCGAGAACGTCCCGGACGGCGGCGCCCTCGTCGTCGCGAACCACTCCGGCGTCATCCCGCTCGACGCGCTGATGCTGTCGGTCGCCCTGCACGACCATGCCGGCCGCCAGGTCCGCCTGCTCGGCGCCGACCTCGTGTACCAGATCCCGGTCCTCGCGCACCTGGCCCGCAAGGCGGGCCACACCCTGGCCTGCCAGGCCGACGCGGCCCGCCTCCTCGCCAAGGGCGAGCTCGTCGGCGTGTTCCCCGAGGGCTTCAAGGGGGTCGGCAAGCCGTTCGCCGAGCGGTACAAGCTGCAGCGTTTCGGGCGCGGCGGGTTCGTCGGCACCGCGCTGCGCGCCGGGGTCCCGATCGTCCCGTGCGCCATCGTCGGCGCCGAGGAGATCTACCCGAAGATCGCCGACGTGCCCGCGCTGGCCCGCCTGCTCGGCCTCCCGTACTTCCCGGTCACCCCGACGTTCCCGCTGCTCGGACCGGCCGGGCTCGTCCCGCTGCCGTCGAAGTGGATGATCCAGTTCGGCGAGCCCATGACCCTGGACGAGTACGACGCCGACACCGCCGACGACCCCATGGCGGTCTTCGACATCACCGACCAGGTCCGCGAGAACGTCCAGCAGATGCTCTACGAGACGCTCCTGCGCCGGGGGCCCGCCTTCCTCTGACCGCCGCGCCGTAGAGTGAGCGCATGAAGGCGTTCCGTAGCCGCATGGTCGCCCGTGACGTGGACGAACCGCACCGCGCGGCCAGCCCGCTGGAACTGCTCTTCGACCTGACGTTCGTCGCGGCGGTGTCCCAGGTCGCCGGACGGCTGGCGCACGCCGTCGAGGAAGGGCATGTGGGCGACGCCGTCCTGCCGTTCCTCATGGTGTTCTTCGCCATCTGGTGGGCGTGGATGAACTTCACCTGGTTCGCGTCCGCGTACGACACCGACGACGTCCCGTACCGCGTCATGACGTTCGTGCAGATGGCGGGCGTGCTCGTCCTGGCGGCGGGGGTGCCGGACGCGTTCGGCGGCGACTTCACCACCGTCACCATCGGCTACCTCGTCATGCGCGTCGGCCTGGTCGGGCTGTGGGTACGGGCCGCGATCGCGCATCCGGAGTCGCGGGCGACGACCGTCCGGTACGCGGTCGGGATCTCGCTTCTCCAAGTCCTGTGGCTGTCGCGGCTCGCGCTGCCGGGCGACGGCCCGAGCTGGGTGTTCCCGCTGCTGGTGGTGCTCGAACTCGCCGTCCCGCAGGTCGCCGAACGCGCGGGCACGACGAGCTGGCATCCGCACCACATCGCCGAACGGTACGGGCTGTTCACGATCATCCTGCTGGGGGAGAGCGTCCTCGCCTCGACGAACGCCGTGCAGGACGCCGTCGAGCACGGCGTGAGCGGCGAGCTCGTCACCATCGCGCTCGCGGGCCTCGCCATCCTGTTCACGCTCTGGTGGATCTACTTCTCCGAACCCGCGGGCGAGGGCCTGGCCGCCCGCCGCGAACGGTCCTTCATCTGGGGCTACGGCCACTACGTGATCTTCGCCGCGCTGGCCGCCGTCGGCGCCGGGCTGGAGGTCGCGGTGGTGTGGGCGGCCGACCACATCGAGGCGGACGAGAAGACCGTGATCGCGGCCGTCGCCGTCCCCATCGCCGTGGTGCTCGTCATGCTGTGGGCCCTGCACGCCCCGATGCGGCGCACGGCCGTCCGCCCGGAGATGATCGCGATCACGGCCGTGCTGGTCCTGCTCACCGCGTTCGCCGCCCCGACGCTCGGCGTCCCCGGATCCCTGATCGTCCTGGCGGCGCTCCTGGCCCTGCTCCTCGCCGCCACCATCGCCACCGGGCGGACACCGGCCGGCTAGGACCGGGTCGCCTCGTAGCCGGGGACCGGGGCAGGGGCGGCCGTCGTCGCCGGGCGCATGGCGAGGACCAGGACGGCCAGCCCGGCGAAGATGACCGCGCCGACCGCGCCCGTGACGTGCAGGCCGGCGGTGAACGCCTCCCGGGCGGTGTGCAGCAGCTCCGCGCCCTGCCCGGCGGGCCGGTTCTCGGCGGCGGCGATGGCGGCGGGCAGCGAGTCGGACGTGCCGTCCATCCGCTCGCGGTACACCACGGCGGCCACCGTGCCGAGCAGGGCGAGGCCGAGCGACCCGCCGATGTAGTTGCCGGTCTCCGACATCGACGCGGCCGACCCGGCGCGCTCCGGCGGCGCGGACCCGATGACCAGCCCGGTGCCCAGCGCGAACAGCGGGCCGGTGCCGAGCGCCAGGACGGTGATGCCGGTGATCGCGAGCGGGAGGGCGCGGCCGTCGGCCACGCCGATCAGCAGGAGGCTGCCGATCGCCGATGCCGCCAGCCCGGCGGCGATCGCTGTCGTGGGCTTCATCCGGCGGGCGAGCAGGGGCGCGGTGAGAGTCCCGGCGGCCACGCCGAGGCCCATGGGGGCGAACAGGATCGCCGACGCGAACGGCGAGTAGCCGAGGACGCCCTGGAGGTACTGCGTCACCAGCAGTCCTGTACCGGCCATCGCGATGCCCGCGAAGACCAGCGCGACGAGCACGGCCGTGAAGGGGCGGTTGCGGAGCAGCCGCAGGTCGAGCAGCGGCGTCTCCAGGCGCAGCTGCCGCCGGACGAACACCCAGCCGATGACGGCCCCGGCGACGAGCGCCACGGCGGGCAGGGCCCGGACGTTCTCGACGGTGAGCTGCTTGATGCCGTACACGATCAGCAGGACCGAGGCCAGCGACAGCCCGACGCTCGCGGGGTCGAGCCGTCCGGCCTGGTCGCTGCGGGACTCCGGCAGCAGGACGGGCCCGGCGAGCGCCAGCAGCACCATCGCCGGGACGGCGGCCAGGAACACCGACCCCCACCAGAAGTGCTGGAGCAGGAACCCGGCGAGGACGGGCCCGAGCGCGCCGCCGGTGAACTGGCAGGTCGCCCAGGCCGCGATCGCCTTCCCGCGCTGCCGCTCGTCCCGGAACATGGTGGTGAGCAGGGCGAGGGTGGACGGTGCCAGGGTGGCCCCGGCGACACCGAGCAGCGCGCGGACGACGATCAGCATCAGCGGGCCGGTCGCGAACGCGGCCACGACCGACAGCGCCGCGAACGCCGCCGCGCCCGCGAGCAGCAGGCGGCGCCGCCCGATCCGGTCGCCGAGCGTGCCCATCGTGATGACCATCCCGGCCACCAGGAACCCGTAGCCGTCGCTGATCCACAGCTGCTGGACGCTCGTCGCGCCGAGGTCGGCGGCGAGCTGCGGCAGGGCGAGGAGCAGGGCCGTCAGGTCCATGGCGACGAGGAAGGTCGGGAGCATGAGGAGGGCCGCTCCCAGCCAAGCGCGGTTGATACGCATATCCGAAGCTCTCTCTGTTCTGTCGAGACGTCTCGCTGGTCGGTCGGAGCGGACGGGCGCGTCTCGACATGCGGGGCGGAGAAATCCTCGGGGTTTGACAGGCCCCACTACGGCGGGTAGTACTACCTGCCGTAGTGACATCGGGCGACGCGGAGGTTCCCATGCCGGCGAAGAGCAGCAACTTGAGCGAGCTCGGCGAGCGCAACTCGGTGTTCTGGTTCCGGGTGGTCACGCTCGCCGAGGGATGGTCGTTCGTCGTCCTCCTCATCTTCGGCTCGCTGCTGAGCCGCGTGTCCGAGATCGACCTGGTGATGCCGCTCGGCATGCTGCACGGCGCGCTGGTCATCGCGTGGGTGCCGGTGTTCCTCGCGGCGCGCCGCAGGCTCGGCTGGGGCGTCAAGCCCTCGATGCTGGCGGTGGTCGCCTGCCTGCTGCCGCTGACCCCGTTCGTCTTCCACCGGAGCAAGCGCGCGGAACTCCTGCGCGCCGAAGCCCAGGCGGACTGAACACGGCCAGCCGCCCTCAAATTACGCATCATTCCCTATATGCCCCTAGCATAGGGAACAATGGCGGAGAAAATGTACTCGGTCGAGGAGGTCGCCGACCTCCTCGGTCTCCACGTGCGCACCGTGCGCGGCTACATCCGCACCGGACGGCTGAAGGCCGTGCGGATCGGCAAGCAGTACCGGATCTCAGCCGCCGACCTGGAGGCACTGACCGGGCGGCCCGCGCCCCCGCCCGCGCGCCCGGCGCCGGTCGAGGTGTCGAGCATCGTGCAGGTCGACGGCGTGGACCGGGTCGCGGCCGACCGGCTGAGCACGCTCGTGCTGGCCGGGGTGAACACGGGCGGCGGCTCCGGCGAGCAGTTGCGGGTGCAGGCTGTCCATGACGAGGAGCGGAGCCGGATGAAGATCGTGATACTGGGCGGTGCCGCCGCGACCGCCGACGTGCTGCGCCTGATCGACGCCGTGATCGGCGGCGAGAACGGCCTGATCGACCATGGCTGACGTGGTGGAGGAGCGGGCCGGGGTTCAGGTGCTCGTGTGCGACCCGGACGGCCCGCCGGTGGCCACCGAGCAGGACGCGCTCGACCTGATCGGCGCCTCCTTCCTCGGGGCCGAGGTGGTGGCCGTGCCCGCGAGCCGGCTGGACGAGCGCTTCTTCGCGCTCGGCACCCGCGTCGCGGGCGAGATCATGCAGAAGTTCGCCAACTACCGGCTGCGGCTGGCGATCGTCGGCGACATCTCCCGGCATGTGGAGGCCAGTTCGGCGCTGCGGGCGCTCGTCCAGGAGTCGCACTCGTCCGGTCACGTGTGGTTCGTCGCCGACCTGGAGGCGCTGGACGCCCGGCTCCGCACCGTCGCCTGAAACCGGGGTGAAAGCGGCCTGAAGGCCGGGCCGTGCAGGGTGCGGGCATGAACAGAGAACCGGCGCAGACGGCCATCCAGGCGATCGGTCTGCGGAAGGCGTTCGGGGAGAAGGTCGTCCTCGACGGGATAGACCTCGACGTCCCGCGCGGGACGGTCTTCTCCCTGCTGGGCCCGAATGGCGCGGGGAAGACGACGGCCGTGCGCATCCTGTCCACGCTGATCCCCGCGGACGGCGGCGACGTCCGCGTCGCGGGACGCGATCTGGCGGCCGACCCCGACGGGGTCCGCGCGGCGATCGGGGTCACCGGGCAGTACTCGGCCGTCGACGGCCTGCTCACCGGCCGCGAGAACCTGATCCTGATGGCCGACCTGCACCACCTCGGCAAGGCCGCCGGGCGGCGGGCCGCGGACGAGCTGCTGGAGCGGTTCGACCTGGTCGACGCGGCGGGCACGATGGTCGCGACCTACTCGGGCGGGATGCGGCGGCGGCTGGACCTCGCGATGACGCTGATCGGCACCCCGCGGATCATCTTCCTGGACGAGCCGACGACCGGCCTCGACCCGCGCAGCCGCCGCACGATGTGGGACATCATCCGCGGGCTGACCAGGAACGGCGTGACGATCTTCCTGACGACGCAGTACCTGGAGGAGGCCGACCAGCTCGCCGACAAGATCGCGGTGCTGGACGGCGGGCGGCTGGTGGCCGAGGGCACCTCGGACGAGCTGAAGCGCCTGGTCTCGGGCGGCCACGTCCGGCTCCGGTTCAAGGACCTGGCCGCGCTGGACGAGGCGGCGCGCACGCTCGGCACCGTGACCCGCGACGACGACGCGCTGGCCCTCCAGGTGCCGAGCGACGGCGGCGTCCGGTCGCTGCGGTCGCTGCTCGGCCGGCTGGAGGACGCGTCGATCGAGGTCGACGAGCTGTCCGTGCACACCCCCGACCTGGACGACGTCTTCCTGGCGCTCACCGGAACGGGCAAGCGCGACGAGCAGAACGAGCGGGACGAGGTGACGGCGGTATGACCACGCTCTCGTACGCGGTGGCGGACTCCATGACGATGCTGCGCCGCAACCTGCGGCACGCGCTGCGCTACCCGGCCCTGTCCGTCGGCATGCTGATGATGCCGATCCTGATCATGCTGCTGTTCGTCGGCGTGTTCGGGAACGCGCTCGGCGCGGGCGTCGGCGGCCCGGCGAAGGGCGACTACATCAACTACGTCGCGCCGGGGATCATCCTGATGACCGTCGCGTCCGGGTGCATGACGACGTCGGTGTCGGTGTCCCTCGACATGACCGAGGGCATCGTCGACCGGTTCCGCACGATGGCGATCGCGCGGGTGTCGCTGCTGACCGGGCACGTGGTCGGCAGCATGATCCAGACGGTGCTCGGCCTGGTCGCGGTGGTCGGGGTCGCGGTCGGGCTCGGCTTCCGGACGAGCGGCGGCGTCCTGGACTGGCTCGCGGCCAGCGGCCTGCTGGTGCTGCTCACGTTCGCGCTGACGTGGGTGGCGGTCGCGCTGGGGCTGCTGGCGAAGAACCCGGAGGGCGCGAGCAACTCGCCGCTGATCATCCAGTTCATGCCGTTCGTCGGCAGCGCGATCGTCCCGCCGGAGTCGATGCCGGCCGGGGTGCGCTGGTTCGCCGAGTACCAGCCGTTCACGCCGATCATCGAGACCGTCCGCGGCCTGCTGCTGACCTCGCCGGACGGGAAGGACGTGGTGATCTCCCTCGCGTGGTGCGCCGGGCTCGGGATCGGCGGCTACGCCTACTCGAAGTTCCTGTTCAACCGGAAGGCACCGCGCTAGCGGCGAGGTCGCGGGCGAGCCTGCGCACCTCGTCGCGCAGTTCGGCCCCGCCCAGCCCGGCGTACTCCGACACCGCGGCGGAGTACGCCGGCGCGTCGGCCTCCTTGGCGTCGCGCCGGACGTGCGCCGCCGACATCGTCGGCTGGAACGAGCGGATGTGGTGCAGCCGCTCCGCCAGCGCGATCGTGCGCGCCGCCCGTACCCGGGCGCCCGGCGGGGCCTCGGCGGCGCCGCCCCGGCGGGCGAGGTCGGCGACGGCCAGCGCGAGGAGGATGCCGCCGCAGAAGGGCAGGTCCATGAGGAAGGCCGGCATCGTGTCCTGCGGCATGGCGAGCAGGCCGGACAGCTTGCCGGGCAGCCCGGCCGCGAGGTGTTCCACGAGGTCGAGCCGCCCGTGCCGCGCGTGGGCGACGACGGTGGCGCAGTGCGCCTCCAGCGTCCACGGGTCGAGGCCGGGCGGCGCGCTCATGGGGTCGTCGGTGTCCGCGAGCCGCTCGACGGCCTGCCGCCAGAGCCGCAGGCCGGTGTCGACGTCGCCGCGCGTGAGGGCGAGCTCCGCGCGGGCACCGAGGTTGAACGCGGCGATGCCGGACGTCTCGTCCGGCCCGGACACGAGCGCCTGGTCGAGCCACCGTTCGGCCCGGTCGTACTCGCCGAGGCTCGCGTGGGCGCCGGCGAGCGCCCACAGCAGCCCGAAGTTGTCGGGCCAGCCGTGCCGCTGCACCAGGTCCAGCGAGACGTGGAGGTGGTGCACGGCCCGTCCGGCCTGGTCGAGCTGCATCAGCAGCTCACCGAGCCGCGAGTGGACGAACAGGCTCAGCCACGGGGTGCGGGTGTCGCCGACCATCGCCAGCATCTTCTCGGTGGCCGCGAGCGCCCCGGCCAGGTCCCCGTCGCGTTCCCGGATGTAGCCCGCGAAGCAGTTCGCGGCGGCGGCGAGCGCCGGTTCGTCGCTCGCGCACATCCGGTCGAGGAACTCCGCGCCGCCGTCCGGGTCGAGGATCTTCGGGCCGGACGCGGTCAGGAACGCCAGCGCCCGGGCGACGGTGGTCGGCGGGACGGGCGGCAGCCGCCGCAGCGCGACGAGGGCGCGCGTCGCCCGCGGGCCCTTCAGCATGGACGAGGTCATGACGCTGAGGGCGAGCGCCGAGCGGGTCGTCTCGACGTCGTCCGGACCGGGACGGAAGCGGCTCAGCAGCCCCGCGGTCTCCTCGGACAGGACGATCAACCTGGTGTAGGCGGACTCCAGCGTCCACAGCCCGCTGAGGACGGCCGCCACCGCCGCGACGGCCGGGCCGTCGTCCCTGGCGAGCCCGTACCGCAGCGCCTGCAGCAGGTTGTCCTGCTCGACCCGGACGCGGGCGAGCGAGCCGAACGGCTCGCCGCCGAACAGCGCCTCGTGGTGCGCGGCCCCGAACTCCCGGGCCCAGGCGAGCAGCCCGCCGACCGCCCGCTCCGTCGCGCCCTCCGCCTCGCGGTGCGCCGCGCTGAACTCCCGGACGCTCTCCAGCATCCGGAACCGCGTCCCGGCCTCCCCCTCGGTGATTTCCAGGAGCGACTGGGCGACGAGGTCGTCGATGGTCTCCAGGGCGTCGCCGTCCAGGACGCGCCGCGCCGCGTCAGCGGTGAAACCGGCGGGGAAGACCGACAGCGCCTGCATCGCGGCCCGGCCGGAGGGGCTGAGGAGGGTCCAGCTCCAGTCGACCACGGCGTGCATGGTCCGGTGCCTGGACGGCGCGTCGCGGACGTTGCCGCGCAGGAGCGCGAACCGGTCGTCCAGGCCGCGGGCGATCTCGGGCACGGACATGACGCGGACGCGCGCCGCCGCCAGCTCGATGGCCAGCGGCAGCCCGTCCAGGTGGCGGCACAGCTCCTCGACCGCGTCCGCCGGGACGTCGGCGTTCGGGCGCGCCGCGTGCGCGCGCTGCCGGAACAGCTCGGCGGCCGTCGGCGGGTCGAGCGCGGGCAGCGGGTACACCGACTCCGACGACAGGCCGAGCGGAGCGCGGCCCGTGGTGAGGATCCGCAGGTCACGCGTCCGCGACACCAGCGCACCGACCAGCGCGGCCACACCGTCGACGACGTGCTCGCAGTTGTCCAGGACGAGCAGCACCGGGCCGGGGCCGAGCGCCTCCACGATCCCGCCGACGCGGTCGGCCGCCCCGCCGAGACCGCGCGGCGCGGCCGTCCCGCGCAGGTCCGCGACGCCGAGCACGGACGCCACCTCGGCCGCCACGTCCTCGTCCCGCGTGACACCGGCCAGCGGGACGACGTGCACGGCCCGCTGCGGCGCGTCGCGCGCCACGGTGTTCGCGAGCCGGGTCTTGCCGAGCCCGCCCGTCCCGACGATCGAGGTGACGCGGGACGTGCGCAGCAGCCCGAGGACGGCGGCGATGTCGCCGTCGCGGCCGAGCAGCGGGTTCGGCTCGTGCGCGACACCGCGCCGCACGGCCGGGGCCTCGCCCCGCAGCAGCTCCTGCTGGACGGCCCGCAGCGCGTCCCCCGGATCGGTGCCGAGCTCGTCGCGCAGGGAACGCCGGTAGGACTCGAACCGGGCCAGCGCGGCGGACGGCCCCGCGGTCGCCGCCTCGCAGCGCAGCAGCCCGGCGAGGACCTCCTCGTCGCGGGGACGCTCGCGGGCCACGGCGGACAGCGCGTCGAACGCCTCCGCGTGCCGGTCGAGCCGCGCGAGGGCGAGCGCACGGGCCCGGGCCAGCGTCGAGTACGTCGAGGCCCTGGCCGCACGCAGGACCGACAACGGGTGGTCGTCGCCGTCGGGCTCCGGGGGAGCGTCCCACAGCGCGAGGCCCGCCTCGGCGTGGGCGAGCGCGCCCGCGTGGTCGCCGTCGCGGGCGCGGCGGGCGCTCGCGGACGCGGCCAGCAGCACGGCGGACGCGTCCACCTCGTCCTCGCCCAGGCCGAGCCGGTATCCGGTCGGCGTGCTGGCGATGACGTCCGCGCCGAGCTGCGACCGCGCCCGCGACACCACGACCTGCAGCGCCTTGGCGGGGTTCTCGGGACGCCCGTCCGGCCAGAGCCCCTCCACCAGCCGGACGACGGACGCGCCCGCCCGCGGTTCCTCGGCGAGCAGTGCGAGGAGGCCGCGCATCCGGGGGCTCGTGACGTCCCGCCCGCGGCAGGAGACCCGCGTCAGCAACGTCAGCTCGACGGTCACGGGGACAGGCTAATGCGGGACCGGTCCCGGACGGCCGGGTCAGTTCGCGCGGTAGTGGCGGCGCAGCGCGATCCCGGCCGCGACACCGCCCGCGAGCGCGCCCGCCCCGGCCGCCGCGGGCAGCGCGATCATCGTCACCCGGCGGCCGGTGCGGAAGTCGTGGATCGGCCAGCCGTTCTCCTTGGCGTGCTCGCGCAGCTCCGCGTCCGGGTTCACGGCGTGCGGGTGGCCGACGGCCGTCAGCATCGGCAGGTCGTTGATCGAGTCGCTGTAGGCGGCGCAGCGCGCCAGGTCGAGGCCCTCCCGGTGGGCGAGGGCGCGGACGGCCTCCGCCTTCGCGGGCCCGTGCAGCAGGTTCCCGACGAGCCGCCCGGTGTAGACGCCGTCGCTCGTCTCGGCGACCGTGCCGAGCGCGCCGGTGAGGCCGAGGCGGTGCGCGATCGTCCGGGCGACCTCGACGGGCGTGGCGGTGACGAGCCAGACCTGCTGGCCCGCGTCCAGATGCTGGAGGGCGAGGGTGCGGGTGCCGCTCCAGATCCGGTCGGCCATGACCTCGTCGTAGATCTCCTCGCTGAGCTTGACGATCCCGGCGACCTTCTGCCCGGCGACGAACGCGAGCGCGGCCTCCTTGGCGCTGCCGATGTGCTCGGAGTTCTCGCTCCCGCGCAGCCGGAACGCCGCCTGCCCCCAGGCGAACATGGCGAGGTCGCGCATGGTGAACAGCTTGCGGGCGGCGAGCCCGCGCGCGAAGTAGTAGATGGACGCGCCGCGCATCATCGTGTTGTCGACGTCGAAGAACGCCGCCGCGGCGGGGTCGGGCTCGGGCAGCGGCTCTTGCTCGGCCGCGGCCGCCGCGGCGGCCTCTCCTGCACTCACATGATCTTCGTCCTTGCCCCGCTGCCAGAACGGCCACTGCCAGAACGAGCCCCGCGAGAGCGGGCCTTGCCGAAACGACCGCTGCCGTGTCTGCCGCATGGGCCGAGCTTAATCAACCGCCTCCCCATGGCCGTCCCCTCGCCCGTGATTGGGACGGCCGTCACTCCGGTCGCCCGCGGCCGCGACGAGCCGCTCGCGCAGCACGGCACGGAACCGCGGGTCGGGCCCGGCGTCGCTCGCCCGCAACCGGGCAAGCGCGTTCCCTTGCTCGATGATCTTCCCTCGCCTGGTTCTCACTGGCTCTCCTTCTGGAGTCCAGGCGTGAACGCTCTCCTGCCCGCACAAACGATCGGACGGCGCGGCGGGTTACGGCCGTGCCGCGAATAGACGATCAATCCAATAACGGGCGGGGAACGGGCGGTTATCGGCGCAGGTCGTCGGGGAGCATCCGGCCCAGGGACCGGACGGCCCGGTACTGCAGCGCCTTGATCGCGCCCGTCTTCTTGCCCATGATCAGCGCGGTCTCGGCGACCGACAGCCCGTGCAGGAACCGCAGGACGATGCACTCCTGCTGCTCCGACCCCAGCCGCCGGACGGCCTGCAGCAGCGTCCGGTTGGTCATCGAGTCCAGGACGGCGCGCTCGGGCCCCTCCTGGTGCCGGTCGGGCTCGACCAGCTCGGCGGTGCAGACCTCCAGCCGGTAGCGGCCGGACTTGAAGTGGTCGGCGACCAGGTTCCGGGCGATCGTGACGAGCCAGGCCCCGAAGTCCTTGCCCTGCCAGTGGAAGTCGCAGATCCGGCGCAGCGCGCGCAGGAACGTCTCGCTGGTGAGGTCTTCGGTGAGCGAGTGCGACCCGACCCGGTAGTAGACGTACCGGTAGACCAGCTCGACGTAGTGGTCGTAGAGGGAGCCGAACGCCTCGGCGTCGCCGTCCCGCGCCCGCAGGACGAGCGCCTTGAGGATCTCGGCGCGTCCGGCGTCCTGCTCGGCGGCGTCCCGTCCGGCGACGTCGCGACCGGCGACATCCCGTCTGGCGGTGTCCCGCCCGGCACCGGTGCGGTCGGGGATGCGGAGACCGCCGGAGCCGAAGGGTCCTCGTGGAGACCGGGGCAGCGGGAGGGCCCCGGCATCGAGGGACAAGCTGCTCATGCAGTTCTCCTCGGGGCTTACGCGACCTCCGGCGTGATTTGCCACTCTAGATACCGGTAGATGCCAGAAGCAATGGCGTGCGCGGCGCGCAAATGGCGTACGCCGGCCAGTGGCGATGACAGGCCACTTGACCTAGCCGGACAGATCGTTTGGCGTGGCCCTCCAAGCCACCGGCGTATGGCGTACGGGTGTGTTCGGCTGGAGGCGGGTTACCCCTCTGCCGCCGCCATCGGGCACCATGGGGCGCGATGGTCGACGCTCTTCTCGCGCTGGTGGCGACCCTTGGTGCTCTGGCGGCCACGGGGTTGCTGATTTCGCGCGCCAACAAGGACCGGCTGCTCTACCTCATCGCCTGGTCGTTCACCCAGGTAGGGCTGTCGCTGGCGCTGCTGTGCATGAGCGTCGGTTTCTTGGCCGGGTTCAACGGCGCGCTGTTCCGCGTCGTGGAGCTCGGCGCCGCGCTCATCGGGCCGGTCTGGCTCGCGCTCGGCATGATCGAGCTGATCGCCCGGTACGTGCAGGTGCGCTTCGCGGGCTGGCTGTTCGCGGTCTCCTACACGGTCGTCGCGACCGTCATCCTCGTCCTGGACCCGCTCAAGGGCACGCTGAACAAGAGCCTGCCGAAGCCCGGCAAGACCTACGACGCGCTGCCGCTGCTGCTGATCGACGGCGCGCACGTCGTCGCGGTGCTCGCGCTCGCGGCGTGCACGGGCGTCACCGCGTGGCTGGCGAGCAAGCGCGACCAGGAGGCCGCCGAGCTGCTGATCCCGGTCGCGCTGGTCGCGCTCGCGGGCGTGCTGGTGGTCAGCGGCAGCCGCGGGTTCCTGCCCGCGCCGCTCGCGGTGATCGCGCTCGGCGGCGCGGCCGGGCTCGTCTGGTACGGCGCGATGCGCACGATCCCGGTGTACGAGGACGACGAAGGCTACGAGGGCTACGAGGGCAGGGACGAGTACGGCGACGGCTACCGGGACGAGCCCGCGACCGGCTACGAGGAGCAGGGCTACCCGGGTTCGCGGCGCGAGCCCGTCGGGGCGCCGACGCCGCCGCCGCCGTCCCACGACCCGCGGCGGGGGGAGCTCCGGTTCCCCGACCCCGTCCCGATGGCCGAGGCCGAAGACCTCCGCTTCTCCGGCAACCCGGCCGCGAACCCGGCCGGGCCCACCGCCGTCGACGGGATCGGCGCCGGGCACGGTGCCGCCGGGCTCGTCCCCGAGCAGGCGCGCCCCGCCGGGGGGCCGAAGGGCGTCCCGGGCGGGCTCGGCGGGCTGGGGCGGCTCGCCGGCGGGTGCGGCCAGATCACCGTGTACACGCTGCTCGACGGCCGCGAGGACGCCTTCGACCGGCTCGCCACCGACCTGGTGAAGGCCGCGCTGGCCGCCGAGCCCGACACGGTGATCTTCGCCTGCCACGAGGTGGTCGGCGCGCCGACGCAGCGGATCTTCTACCAGCTCTTCCGGGACGATGCGGCGTTCGCCGCGCACCGCAAGCAGCCGCACCTGCAGCGGTTCCTGGCGGAGTCGCGCACCCATGTGCTGGCCACCAACGTGATCGAGCTGCGGCTCGGCCCGGCCAAGGTGCCGCTCCCGGCGCCGGAGTTCCCCGGACGGTGACGGCGGTGGGCACCCCGATGGACGACGACGTCACGATCACCCTGCTCGGCAAGCCCGGCTGCCATCTGTGCGACGACGCCCGCGCGGTGATCGAGCGCGTCGCCCGCGAGCTGGGCGTCCCGTGGGAAGAGCGCGACATCACCAAGTCGGAAAGCGACACCGAGCAGTACTGGGAGCAGATCCCCGTCACGCTGATCAACGGCGTCCAGCACGACTTCTGGCGCGTCGACGAGAACCGCCTCCGCGCGGCGATCGGGGAGGCGCGCGGTTCGTCCTGACCCCTCCGGGGTGTCTGGTCGGTCACATCAGGCCGACCGTCCGGCGTGCTTTCAGTAGGCGTCCGGGCGGGCTGTCCGCGCCGGAATCCCCTGCTGGACGGGCCTCCGCGGCCCGCCCCCCTCAGCTGCGCCGATCGGCCTACCGAGGGGGGCACTTTGTGCGCGTATTCACAAGGGCATAACCTGGTGGACGGCCCCGAGGCGGTCAGGCCGCGGCCGTGCGGCCGCCCCCGACCGTACGAGACCCGGGGCCCGGGGCCGCCGCGGTCCCGATCCCAGCGTCGAGCCGAAGAGCAGGCCGTGACACCTCGACAGAACCGCCAACGCGACCGCGCCGGGCGCGGCATCCCCGAAGCCACCGTGGCGCGGCTGCCGGTATACCTGCGGGCCCTCACCGGGCTCCAGGACCGCGGCGTCGCGACCGTGTCCTCGGAGGAGCTCGCCGCGGCGGCCGGGGTCAACTCGGCCAAGCTCCGGAAGGACCTGTCCCACCTGGGCTCGTATGGCACGCGCGGCGTGGGGTACGAGGTCGAGTACCTCGTCTACCAGATCTCCCGGGAACTCGGGCTCACGCAGGACTGGGTCGTCGCGATCATCGGTGTGGGTAACCTGGGCCGTGCGCTGGCCGGCTACGGCGGTTTCGCGTCCCGCGGTTTCCGTGTGGCGGGCCTGCTGGACGCGGACGACTCCATCGTCGGCGAGGAGATCGCCGGCATGACGGTGGAGCACATCGACCGGCTGGAGGACATCATCGCGGCCCACGGCGTCTCCATCGCCGTGATCGCGACCCCCGCGGGCGCGGCCCAGGGGGTGTGCGATCGCGTCGTGGCGGCGGGCGTGACGAGCGTCCTGAACTTCGCGCCGGTCGTGCTCTCGGTGCCGGACGGCGTCGACGTCCGCAAGGTCGACCTGTCCATCGAGCTGCAGATCCTCGCGTTCCACGAGCAGCGCAAGGCCGGCGGGCCGGACGGCCTCGCCTCCCTGGCCACCGGCGAAGCGCCGCCGGGCACGAAGCAGTACGTGGAGACGGTGATCGAGGCATAAGACAGGCGGGGCAGGCGGGCATGAGGCTGGCGGGAGACACAGGAGGCAGGGCGTGAGCATTCTGGTCGTTGGGCTCAGTCACCGGAGCGCTCCAGTGGCGGTGCTGGAGCGGGCGGCGGTGGCCGGGGACGACCTGGTGAAGCTGCTGCACGCCGTGCACGGCTCCGCGAACGTCGCCGAGGCCGCGATCGTCTCGACGTGCAACCGGGTCGAGATCTACACGGTGGTCGACAAGTTCCACGGCGGCGTCTCGGCGGTCTCCGACCTTCTCGCGCAGCAGTCCGGCGTCCCGCTGGACGAGCTGTCGCGGCATCTGTACGTCCACTACGAGGAGCGGGCCGTCCAGCACGCGTTCGCGGTGGCGTGCGGGCTGGAGTCGATGGTCGTCGGCGAGGGGCAGATCCTCGGGCAGATCCGGCAGGCGTTCCGCGTCGCGCAGGAGGAGGGCACGCTCGGCCGCGAGCTGCACGACGTCCTGCAGCAGTCGCTGCGCGTCGGCAAGCGCGCCCACCACGAGACGGGCATCGACAGGGCGGGCGCCTCGCTGGTCAGCGTCGGGCTGGACGTCGCCGCCCGGCACCTCGGCCCGCTGGAGGGCGTCCGCGCGCTGGTCGTCGGCGCCGGGTCGATGAGCTCGCTCGCGGCGGCGACGCTGAGCCGCGCCGGGGCGCGCGAGATCGTGGTCGCGAACCGCACCCACGAGAAGGCGGTGCGGCTGGCCGTGTCGCTGGACGCGCCGTCCCGCGCGATCGAGCTCTCGGAGGTCGACTCCGCGGTCGCGGCGGCCGACCTGGTGGTGTCCTGCACGGGGGCGACCGGGCTGGTGCTGACGACGGCGCGGCTTGAGGCCCAGGGCGTCGGCTCCGATGGGCGGAACCGGTTCTTCCTCGACCTGGCCCTGCCGCACGACGTCGAGCGGACCGTCCGCGACCTGCCGGGCGTCGGCCTGGCCGGGCTGGACGACCTGCGGACGGCCGAGGAGGCCGCGCACGCCATCGGCCCGAAGGCGGTCGAGGCCGTCCGGCGGATCGTCTGCGACGAGGTGGAGGCGTTCCTCAGCGCCGCCCGAGCCGCGGCCGTCGCCCCGACGGTCGTCGCGCTGCGCAGCAAGGCCGCAGATGTTGTCGAGGCCGAGCTGGCCCGGCTCGCCGGGCGCGTGCCCGGGATAGACGAGCGGGCCCGCCAGGAGATCGAGCAGACCGTCCGGCGCGTGGTGGACAAGCTGCTCCACGCGCCGACCGTCCGTGTCAAGGAGCTGGCGTCGTCGCCGGGCGGCGACTCCTACGCCGACGCGCTGCGCGAGCTGTTCGACCTCGACCCGAAGGCGCCGGAGGCGGTGGCCCGCGCCGACATGCGCGACACCGAGGATCATGAATGGGCGGGCGGTTCCGCCCGTACGGTGGACCCGGAGTGCGCCGAGGCCGACTGCGTGAGCACCATTCACGGGGTGACCGGGCACGCGTTGGGCGGGCACGGGTTGGGTGAGCTGGCTGAGCAGGGCTTGAGCGCGGAGACGGTGAACGCGCAGGCGGCGAACGTCCGGGCGGTGAGCGCCCGCGGCACCGTGGCCGGGCGTGGAGGAGACGAAAGATGAGCGGTAGCGAACCGGGGGGTGTGGGGGGTCGCCCCCCACGGGGCACGGGGATGAGCGTGCCGGGCGGGCGCCCGCTGCGGCTCGGCACCCGCAAGAGCCTGATGGCCATGACGCAGTCGCAGCAGGTCGCGGACGAGGTCACGCGGCTGACCGGGCATGCCGTGGAGCTGGTCGGGGTAACCACGCAGGGTGATGTCTCCAAGGCCCTGCTCGCCCAGATCGGCGGGACGGGTGTCTTCGTCAACGCGCTTCGCGACAAGATCCTGTCCGGCGAGGTGGACTTCGCCGTGCACTCGCTGAAGGACCTGCCGACGTCGGAGACGCCGGGGATCGTCCTCGCCGCGACCCCGCACCGCGACGACCCCCGCGACGCGCTCTGCGGCCCGGCGAAGCTCGCCGATCTGCCGCGCGGGGCGCGCATCGGCACCGGTTCGCCGCGGCGGGTGGCGCAGCTGCGCGCGATGCGTCCCGACCTGGAGATCGTCCCGATCCGCGGCAACGCCGACACCCGGCTCCGCAAGGTCGCCGACGGAGAGCTGGACGCCGTCGTCCTCGCGCACGCGGGCCTGAAGCGGATCAACCGCCTGGACGCCGTCGCCGAGGTCTTCGACCAGAGCCTGATGCTGCCCGCCCCAGGGCAGGGCGCACTCGCGCTCGAATGCAGCGCCGACCGCGCCGACCTCCGGACCCTGCTTGGAACGGTCGATGACGTCCCGACCAGGCGTGCCGTCACCGCCGAGCGGACGGTCCTGGCCGTGCTGGAGGCGGGTTGCTCCGCGCCCGTGGGGACGTACGCTGCCGAAGTAGATGAAAAGCTCCATCTGACGGCGACCGTCGTTTCGTACGACGGCGGCCGGCAGGTGCGGCTGTCCGCAAGCGGCCACCCGGACGACGCGGAACGGCTCGGACGCGATCTCGCGGACCGGCTGCTCGCGCAGGGGGCCGACCAGTTGATGGGGGAGCGCGATTGAGCCCCGCCGCGAAGAGCACCACCGCAGAGACCCCGGTCTCGAAGACCCGAACCGAGGACGCCGCGCCTGAAAGCGCTGCCACGCAGGCCGAGGACGGCCCGGCGGACCGCGCGATCGGTCCCGCCGGCGTCGTGATCGTCGGGATGGGGCCGGGCGACCCCGGCCTGCTGACGCTGCGCGCCGCCGCCGAGCTGGAGCGCGCCGACACGGTGATCGTCGGCCGCGAGCACTGCCCGCCGGAGATCCTGTCCCACTGCCGCCGGGACGTGGAGATCATCGACTCGGCGGACGGCGACCCCGTGAAGATCGCCGCCCAGGCCGTGCGGGCGGGCCGCCGCGTCGTGCGCCTGCTGCAGGGCGACCCCGGGCTGGCCTGCGGGCTCGCCGCCGAGGGCGGAGCGCTGGCGAAGGCCGGGGTCCCGTTCGAGGTCGTGCCCGGCGTGTCCGCCGTGACGGGCGTGCCCGGCTACGCGGGCATCCCGCTGACCGACGACGGGCACCGCGAGGTCAGGGTCATCGACGCCGCCGCGGGCGGCGTCGACTGGGAGCGCTTCTCCGACCCCGGCGCCACCCTCGTGATCCTCGGCGCGGAGGGCGCGGTCGCGGAGGTCTGCAAGGGCCTGGTCGCCACCGGGCGCCCCGACTCCACCCCGGCCGCGATGACGAGCCTCGGCACGACCACCGAGCAGGAGACCGTCGTGTCGACGCTGCAGAAGCTGGCGTCCGACACCAAGGGCATGGAGGCGCCCGCGATGATCATCGTCGGGGACGTGGTCTCCCGGCGCGACGAGCTGTCCTGGTTCGAGACGAAGCCGCTGTTCGGATGGCGCGTCCTGGTGCCGCGGACGAAGGAGCAGGCCGCCTCGCTGTCGGACCAGCTGCGCGGGTACGGGGCCGTCCCCGTCGAGGTCCCGACGATCTCCGTCGAGCCGCCGCGCACGCCGCAGCAGATGGAGCGCGCCGTCAAGGGCCTGGTCACCGGACGGTACGAATGGGTGGTGTTCACCTCCACCAACGCGGTCAAGGCCGTCCGGGAGAAGTTCGTCGACTACGGGCTCGACGCCCGCGCGTTCGCGGGGCTGAAGGTCGCCGCCGTCGGCGAGCAGACGGCCAAGGCCCTGGTCGAGTTCGGCATCCAGCCCGACCTGGTGCCGTCGGGCGAGCAGTCGGGCGAGGGCCTGGCGCGCGAGTGGCCGCCCTACGACGAGGACCTCGACCCGATCAACCGGGTGCTGCTGCCGCGCGCCGACATCGCGACCGACGTGCTCATCGCCCGCCTGACCGAGCTCGGCTGGGAGTGCGAGGACGTGACCGCGTACCGGACGGTCCGCGCCGCCCCGCCGCACGAGGACATCCGCAACGCGATCAAGGGCGGCGGGTTCGACGCGGTGCTGTTCACCTCGTCGTCCACGGTGAAGAACCTGATCGGGATCGCCGGCAAGCCGCACAAGGTGACGGCCATCGCGGTGATCGGCCCGCAGACGGCGAAGACGGCCGAGGAGTACGGGCTGCGCGTCGACGTCATGGCGGACAAACCATCCGTATCCGCCCTCGCGGAGGCCCTCGCCGAGTACGGTGCGAGATGGCGGACGTCCCGGGCCGAGGCCGGGGAGCCGCCCCGCAAGCCCAGCCAGATGCGCCGCGGCGCGCGCCGCCGCAGGTAACGGGGAGTTCGGTTCACATGTCCGCAAGGTTTCCGGTGGCACGGCCGCGCCGGCTGCGCCGCACGCCCGCGCTGCGCCGGATGGTGGCCGAGACGCGGCTCAGCCCGGCCGACCTGGTGCTGCCGATGTTCGTCAAGGAGGGCATCGCCGAGGCGCAGCCCGTCTCGTCCATGCCGGGGGTCGTCCAGCACACCCGCGACAGCCTCCGCAAGGCCGCGCACGAGGCGGTCGAGGCGGGCGTCGGCGGGCTGATCCTGTTCGGCATCCCGGCGGTGAAGGACGGCACCGGCTCCGCCGCCGACGACCCGGACGGGATCGTCCAGCTCGCGCTGCGCGACCTCGGCTCCGACCTCGGCGACGCGACCGTGATCATGACGGACCTGTGCCTGGACGAGTACACCGACCACGGGCACTGCGGCATCGTCACCGCGTCCGGCGAGATCGACAACGACGCGACGCTGGAGCGGTACGCGTCCATCGCGGTCGCGCAGGCGGAGGCGGGCACCGCGGTCATCGGCCCGAGCGGCATGATGGACGGCCAGGTCGCCGCGATCCGCGCCGCGCTCGACGGCGCCGGATACCCCGAGCTCCCGATCATGGGGTACTCGGCGAAGTACGCGTCCGCGTACTACGGTCCGTTCCGGGAGGCCGCCGAGTGCGCGCCGCGGTTCGGCGACCGGTCCACCCACCAGCAGGACCCGGCCAACGCCGACGAGGCGGTCCGCGAGGTGCTCCTCGACATCGACGAGGGCGCCGACATGGTCATGGTGAAGCCGGCCGGGGCGTACCTCGACGTCATCCGCCGCGTCCGCGACACCGTGGCCGTGCCCGTCGTCGCCTACCAGGTCAGCGGCGAGTACGCGATGATCGAGGCCGCCGCCGAGAAGGGCTGGATCGACCGCGACCGCACGATCATGGAGTCGCTGCTGTCCATCCGCCGCGCCGGCGCCGACATCGCCCTGACCTATTGGGCTACCGAAGTGGCGCGCCGGCTGGCCCGAGCGGACTGACCCGCCGTCCCGCCGTTCTGGGACGGCCCCTAGTTACTTAGGGTCGTTTTCCGGGGGTTGCCGTGCCCGCGGTTTCGCCCGCCGGGCATCATCGGTAACCAGGAACCCACGTTCGACCTTGGGGTATTGGGGGCGGAAATGCTGGCGGTCTCGGGGAACAGACGGCTGAAAGCGGCACGCGACCGGATGGCCTCGGCGGCGCGGGACTACGCCGCCCTCGGCTGGCCGACCTTCCCCGGCGCCCACCCCCCGAACGCCATCGACCGCAAGGGCGGTGGCCGAGCGTGCTCGTGCGACCGGATCGGCTGTCCCGACCCGGGCGCGCATCCGGTGTCGGCGGCCTGGGCGCACCAGGCCAGCGTGGACACCGCCGTCATCGACCGCTGGTGGGCCGAGCGCCCGCAGGCCAACATCATCCTGCCGACCGGCCGCGTCTTCGACGTGTTCGACGTCCCCGCCGCCGCGGGCACCCTCGCGCTCGACCGGATCTCCCGCGAGGACCTGCCCGTCGGGCCGGTCGCGTCCGTCGGCGGCGACCGGAGCCTGTTCTTCGTCGCGACCCGCGGCGCGCCCGTCGACGAGGACGAATGGTGGTCCTGCCACCTCGACTGCTCCCCTGAGGACGTCGCCGAGACGCCCGGGATGCGGTGGCACTGCCGCGACAGCTACGTCGTCGCGCCGCCGTCGGTCCTGCCGTCAGGGCGGGAGGTCAGCTGGCTGCGGCCGCCGTCCAGCGACCCGCTCCCCGACCCGCTGCGGCTCCTCGAAGTCCTCTCCGACAGCTGCGACGTCGCCGGATAGCCCGTCGCGGAACGGCCTGCGGAGGCGTCAGCTCGGCGCCTTGATGGCGGGCTTGCGGCCCCACTTGGTGTAGGAGCCGCGCATGGTCTGGTTGCGGCCCTTCTCCGGCCCGGCGCGGACCCAGAACTTGGTCGGGCGGAACCCCGCGTCGAACTTGATCGCGAACGCGATCTGCTGGGCGCCGGTCGCCTCGGCCATCCGCGCGTACATGGGCCCGAGGTCGGGGACCTGCGCCAGCGCCGCCGCCGGGGCCTCGCCCTCGTAGATCGCGCCGGTCTTGGTGAGCTTCGTCGACGACCGGAGCAGCGCCGTCAGGTTCGCGACCGCGCTGCCCTGCCGCACCTGGTCGGCCGCCGCCGGGTAGCCGCGCCCGGTCAGCGGTGACGACCGCCACTTCTTGCCGACGCGCACGTAGAACCGGTCCTCGACGATGAGCGCGCGGACGGGCTTGCGGGCCGCGCCCGTCCCCGACAGCGTCAGCGAGTACGACGGCAGCGCGCTGGACGCCTGCCCGCCCGGCGCCAGCCCGAGCGTTCCCTTGCCGGCGGCGGGGAAGCCGCAGCAGCCCGTCTGCCGGTAGCTGAACAGGGCGCCGGGCGCTTGCGCGACGGCCTGGTCGATCCGCGCGACGAGCTGGTTCGCGTCGATGCCCCCGGCGGCGGGCGGCGTCGGCTGCGGGGTGCTGCTCTGCGCCGTCGTCGGCGCGGCGGGCTGCTTCTTGTCGCCCTTCAGCAGCGTCGCGGCGCTCGCCCCGGCGCCCGCGACGACGAGCACGGCGACGGCGGCGAGGACCCAGCGCGTCCGGGAACCGCCACCGCCCGGCTGCTTCGCCGCGACGATCGGGTTGCGCCCGCTGCTCCGGGCCGGCTTGGGTTTCGGCGGCTCGGGCTGGAGGGCGGCCTGCGCGGCCAGCTCGGTGAGCCGCCCGCGGCCCTGCGCCTCCCAGGACGGCCCGTACGCCGACACGGCCGCCTCCTCCAGCGCGGCGAGGTAGTCGACGGCGGACGCGGGACGCCGGGCCGGGTCCTTCGCGAGGCCCTGGTGGACGAGATCGCGCAGCGGCCCCGGAACCCCGTCGGCCGGGATCGGCGCCTCGCGGTGCTGCCGCGCCAGGTTCCGCCCGGTGAAGGGCGGACGGCCGGTGAGGCACTCGTAGAAGACGGCGGTGGCCGCGTACAGGTCGGTGGCGACGGTGGCGGGCGAGCCGTCCCACAGCTCGGGCGCCGCGTACGCGGCGCCGGACTGCGCCTCGGTGCCCGGGCGCGCCGTCGCGAAGTCGGTGAGCCGCGCGTTGCCGTCGGCGTCGATCATGATGTTCGCCGGGCGCAGCGCGCCGTGCAGCGTCAGCCCGTGCTCGCCCGCCGACGCGAGCCCGAGCAGCGTCCCGCCGAGCATGGACAGGGCGGCGAGCGGGCCGGCGGGGCCCTGCGCGGCGAGGACGTGCCGCAGGCTGACGCCGTCGACGCACTGCATCACGATCGCGGCGCCGTCCGGGGTCTCCACGAAGTCGTACAGGTCGACCACGTTGGGGTCCTCGAGCTGGGACAGGATGCGCGCGGCCGCGCGGAACCGCGTCAGGAAGGCCTCGTCGGCGAGCAGCCCGCCGTCGAGGTACTTGATCGCGACCTTCGTGCTGGTCAGGTCGTCGACCGCCAGCACCACCCGGCCCTCGGCGCCGCCACCCAGCTCCCGTTCGTGGGTGAAGCCCGGGACCGTCCAGCCGTTGACCACGGTGAAAGCCTTCCCTCCGATGCGCATGTCCCGGTGAGCCGGCCGGGGAGTTGAAGGGGCGCCGTGAGACCGCATGCAGAGACAGGGCGCCATGTCGTACTTGGTGGAATATCGGCCCGTACCCGGCGAGGTCAAGGCAAGTTCCCGAACTGCAACTGAGAGACTGAAGTAATGACAGGTTTCGATCGCTCCCAGGACTTGTTCGATCGTGCCACGCGGGTGGTGCCCGGTGGGGTGAACTCGCCGGTGCGGGCGTTCGGCGCCGTCGGCGGGACGCCCCGGTTCATGGCGTCGGCGCGCGGCCCCTACCTTACGGACGCCGACGGAAACGAGTACGTCGATCTGGTGTGCTCGTGGGGTCCGCTGATCCTCGGGCACGCGCATCCGGCCGTGGTCGAGGCGGTGCGGGAGGCGGCCGGGCGCGGCACCTCCTACGGGGCGCCGACGCCCGGCGAGGTCGAGCTCGCCGAGGAGATCGCGTCGCGGACCCCGGCGGAGAAGGTGCGGCTCGTCAACTCCGGCACTGAGGCGACGATGTCGGCGATCCGGCTCGCGCGCGGCTTCACCGGACGCACCAAGATCGTGAAGTTCGCGGGCTGCTACCACGGGCACGTCGACGCGCTGCTCGCCGCGGCCGGGTCCGGCGTCGCCACCTTCGGCCTCCCCGACACCCCCGGCGTGACCGGCGCGACCACCGGCGACACGCTCATCCTGACGTACAACGACGTCCCGGCGCTGGAGACGGTGTTCGACGAGCACGGCACCGACATCGCCTGCGTGATCACCGAGGCGGTGCCGTGCAACATGGGCGTGGTGCCGCCGCTGCCGGGCTTCAACGCGCTGCTGAAGCGGCTCTGCGAGCGGTACGGCGCTCTGCTGGTGATGGACGAGGTGCTCACCGGGTTCCGCGCGTCGCCGTCCGGCTGGTTCGGGATCGAGGGCGTCCCGGGCGACCTGATGACGTTCGGGAAGGTGATGGGCGGCGGGCTGCCCGCCGCCGCGTTCGGCGGGCGCGCCGACATCATGGACCAGCTCGCCCCCGCGGGCCCCGTCTACCAGGCGGGCACCCTGTCGGGGAACCCGCTCGCCACCGCCGCCGGGCTCGCCACGCTCCGGCACGCCACCGCCGAGGTGTACGCGACGGTCGACCGCGCGGCGGAGACCGTGTCGAAGGCCGCGTCGGACGAGCTGGCGCGGGCGGGCGTCGCGCATTCGATGCAGAACGCCGGGAACCTCTTCTCGATCTTCTTCACCGAGGGGAAGGTCGGCGACTTCGCCGCCGCGCAGCGCCAGGACGCCAAGGCGTACGCCGCGTTCTTCCACGCCATGCTGGAGCGCGGCGTGTACCTGCCGCCGTCCGCCTACGAGGTGTGGTTCCTGTCGGCCGCGCACGACGAGGAGGCGCTCGGACGCATCCTGGACGCCCTACCGCACGCCGCCCGAGCAGCAGCCCAGGCGTCGTCCTCCTAGACGGCCCTGAACGCCCTCAGCGCCGCCGCGACCGACTCCGGCCGCGGCGCGTGCAGCGGAGCGCGCACGGCGGGCTCGTCGATCAGCCCTTCGTCCACCAGGCACGCCTTCAGGACGCTCGGCGACGGCTCGCCGAACAGCGCGTCCGCCATCGGGAGCAGCGCGTTGTGCAGCGCGAGCGCGCGCGGCGCGTTGCCGTCGCGGGTCGCGGCGGCCATCGCGGCGTAGGCGGCGGGCGCGAGGCAGGCGGACGCGGTGACGCCCCCGGACGCGCCGAGCTGGAGCATCGGATACAGGTACGCGTCGTCCCCGCACAGGACCGCCTTGCGGGTGTGCGCGGCGAGCACGGCGAGGGTGTCGTGGTCGACGGCGCCCGCGCACTGCTTGATCCCGGCGACGCAGTCGAGCGCGAGGATCCGCAGGAGCGTCCCGGCGGGCAGCGGCTTCCCCGTCCGGTAGGGGACGTGGTAGGCGATGAGCGGCACATCCACGGCGGAGCCGATGGCGGCGAAATGGTCGATGACGCCGTCGTCCGACGGGCGCAGGTAGTAGGGGACGACGACCAGCAGCGCGTCGGCCAGCGGCGCCCGTTCGCGGGCCTGCCGGATCGAGTCCTCGGTGCCGATCGTCCCGGCGCCGACGGTCAGCGGCGTCCCGTGCTCGATCGAGACGGCGCGGCAGACCTCCAGGACCGTCCGCTGCTCGGCGGGGCTCAGCATGGCCGCCTCGCCGGTCGTGCCGAGCGCGACCAGGCCGTCGGCTCCGCCGTCCAGGCAGTGGACGGCGAGCCGTTCGAGCGACTTGACGTCCACCTCGCCGGACCGGGTGAACGGCGTCACGAGCGACGCGTGGATTCCGTGCACGGCTCTCACCTTGTCTCAGCCGGTTGCGGTTCGGGTCGGGGCAGTTCGACACGGGTGCGCGGGCGGACGCTGCCCGCCGCGACGCCCGCGATGACCAGGGCGGCGGCGGTGAGCCGGACCGCGTCCACGCGCTCGCCGAGCAGCAGGCCGGCCGAGACCAGCCCGAACGGCGGGACGAGCAGCGAGTACATGGCGACCGTGCTGGCCTCGTAGCGGCGGATCAGCCAGCCCCACACGCCGAATCCGAACAGCGTGGAGATGTAGGCGATGTACGCCATCGAGCCGAGCCCGGCCAGGGACAGCTCGCGCGCCGCGTCGGGCACGGCGCCCGGCCCCTCGAAGGTCAACGACAGGGCGATGAACGGGAGCGGCGGCACCAGCGACACCCAGACCATGAAGCCCAGCGGGTCCACCGGCCCGGTCGCCGCCTGGCCCATCTTCCGTATGGCGACGTTCGCCAGCCCCCAGCTCGCCGCCGCGAGGAGGCAGACGACGAACGCGCCGACCGGGCTGCCGCCCTCGGCCTGCGCCACGCCGAGCAGCGCGATCCCGCCGAACGCGACGGCCATGCCCGCGACCTGCCGGGCGCCGAGCCGCTCGCGCAGCAGCAGCCCCGCGAACAGCGCCGTGAAGATCGCCTGGACCTGGAGGACGACCGATGCCAGGCCCGCGGGCATGCCCATGTCCATGCCGATGAACAGCAGCCCGAACTGCCCCACGCCCAGCGGGAGGCCGACCAGCACGAGCCAGCGCACCGGGACGGGCGGCCGCCGGACGAGGAACACCGCGGGCACCGCCGCGAGGATGAACCGCAGCGCGGCCATCAGCAGCGGCGACAGATCGTCGAGGGCCCAGTGGATGGGGACGAAGTTGAAGCCCCACAGTGCGGCGACCAGCGTGGCCAGCAGGACGTGGCGCGATTTCATGGGTTTGATCGTCAGACAGAAACTCGCTTTAGGACAAGCGAGAACTTCTTGACACATCGCTTTAGTATTACTTACATGCTTGATCTAGAGCGGCTGCGGGCCCTGCACTCCGTCGCGACGTACGGCTCGGTCAGCGCCGCCGCCGACGTCCTGCACGTGACCACCTCGGCGGTCTCCCAGCAGCTCGCCAAGCTGGAGCGGGAGACCGGCCAGAAGCTGCTCGAACGCAACGGCCGCGGCGTCCGGCTCACCGACGCCGCCGAGCTGCTCGTCGCCCACGCCGGGCGGATCCTGTCGCTCGTCGAGCAGGCGCAGGCCGACCTGGAGGCCCACCGCGGCTCCGTCGTCGGGCAGCTCACCGTCGCCGCGTTCCCGACCGCGATCCGCGGGCTGATGCCCGCCGCGCTGCGCGCCCTCCGCGCCGACCATCCCGACCTGCGCGTCCAGCTCCTCGAAGAGGACCCGATGCGCAGCATGCCGCTCGTCTCGCGCGGCGACTTCGACATGGCCGTCGTCCAGGACTGGAACAACGAGCCGCTCCCGATGGCCGAGGGCCTGTGCAAGGGCGTGATCTGCGAGGACGTCGCCGACGTGGCGGTGCCGTCCGGCCACCCGCTCGCCGGGCGCGACACTATCGACCTCAAGGAGCTGGCGGGCGACCCGTGGATCAGCTCGTCGCCCGACAGCATCTGCTGCGACTGGCTGCTGCGGACGCTCCGCGCCGTCGACAGCGAACCCAGCATCGACCACATGGCCTACGAGTTCGCCACGCAGCTGTCCCTGGTCGAGGCGGGGCTCGGCAACGCGATACTGCCGCGGCTCGGGCGCTGCGACGTCCCGCCGGGCGTGGTGATCGTCCCGCTGTCGGACCCGCTGTCGCGCCGCGTGTACGCGGTCTGGCGCGAGGAGGCCGCCCGCCGCCCCGCCATCCGCGCCGCGCTCGGCGCCCTGCGCGCCGCCGTCCCGGCGGACCTTCCCGCCGTCTCCGCGATCACCGGGTGACGCGCCCCCCTGCCGTCTCCGCCATCTCCGGCTGACCACCGCGGGCCAAGGCCCTGGCCGGTGGACGGAAGCCCGAACGCGCCTAGGTAATCTTGCTGGCGATGACCGAGAAAACGACCGTTCACCTGTTGCGGCATGGTGAGGTGCACAATCCCGACGGGATCCTGTACGGGCGGCTGCCCGGCTACCGTCTGAGCGAGGACGGCGTCCTCATGGCGAAGGCCGTCGCCAAGTGGTTCGCCGACCGGGACGTGACCGCCATCCTCTCCTCGCCGATGCAGCGGGCGCTGGAGACGGCCGCGCCGCTGGCCGACGCGTTCGACCTGCCCGTCACGGTGGACGATCGTCTGATCGAGGCCGGCAACCACTTCGAGGGGCTGACGTTCGGGGCCGGGGCCGGGTCGCTGCGCCGTCCCGAGCACTGGCGGCATCTGGTCAACCCGTTCAAGCCGTCCTGGGGCGAGCCCTACAAGGAGCTCGCCGCCCGGATGCGCGCGGCCGTGGTCAGGGCGCGGGAGGCGGCGAAGGGCCACGAGGCCGTGTGCGTCAGCCACCAGCTGCCGATCTACGTGCTGCGCCTGCACGCCGAGCGCCGCCGCCTCTGGCACCACCCCCAGCGGCGCGAATGCGGCCTGGCCAGCCTGACGAGCCTGACGTTCGCGGGCACCCGGCTGGTGGAGGTCGCCTACTGCGAGCCCGCGGCGGGGATCGCCAAGGGCCCCAGTGTCGCGGGTGCCTGACCGCACCGCTAAGTTTGTGTACTACGTCTTGTAGTAGCTCGCCTGAACTCGTCCTGAACGTCCTGAATTGGAGGGTCCGTTGAGCCCCCGAGTCTCCCCCGTGCGCGCCGCCGCCGCTGCGGTCGCGCTGTGCGGGCTGCTGGCCGGGTGCGCCGGGACGAGCGCCTCGGGGAACGGTCCGGACAGCGGCGACAACCGCTTCATCTCGGGCAACGGCAACATCACCGAGTACAAGCCCGCCGACCGCAAGAGCGTCCAGGACGTCGGCGGCGAGCGCCTCGACGGCGAGCGGTTCACGCTCGCCGAACTCAAGGGCAAGGTCGTCGTCGTCAACTTCTGGGCGTCGTGGTGCGCGCCGTGCCGCGGCGAGGCGCCGTCGCTCCAGCAGGTCTACGACGAGAACAAGGCCAAGGGCGTCGAGTTCCTCGGCGTCAACTTCAAGGACTCCAAGGCCAACGCGCAGGCGTTCGAGCGCAAGTTCAAGGTCACCTACCCGAGCCTGTTCGACGACGGCGGGCAGGTCACGCTGGCGTTCCGGGAGGTCCCGCCGAGCGCGATCCCGAGCACGCTCGTCCTCGACCGGCAGGGCCGCGTCGCCGCCCGGATCATCGGCGCGACGACGTACTCCAAGCTGAACCCGCTGGTCGCCAAGGTCCTCGCGGGGACGTGAGCCGATGGCCCCCGGAAGAATGAGCGCGGCGGGATGAGCACGGTCGGCGAGACCGTCGTCAGCGGGTCGCTGGTCGCGGCGGCGCCGCTGGCCGCCCTCGCCGGGCTCGTGTCGTTCGCCTCGCCGTGCGTGCTGCCGCTCGTCCCGGGCTACCTGTCCTACGTGACGGGCATGAGCGGCGCCGACCTCGCCGACCAGCGGCGCGGCCGGCTCCTCGCGGGCGCCGTGCTGTTCATCGCCGGGTTCAGCGTCGTGTTCGTCAGCTACGGCGTGATCTTCGGAGGGCTCGGCCGGTGGCTGCTGGAGTACCAGGACCCGATCACCCGCGTCCTCGGCGCCGTGACGATCGTGTTCGGCCTCGCGTTCATGGGCTTCATCCCCGGCCTGCAGCGGACCATGAAGTCGGGGCGCCTCCCGGCCGCCGGCCTCGCGGGCGCGCCGCTGCTCGGCGTCCTGTTCGGGCTCGGCTGGACGCCCTGCATCGGCCCCACGCTCGGCGCGGTGCAGGGCCTCGCGATCACCGAGGCGAGCGCCGGACGGGGCGCACTGCTGTCCCTGGCGTACTGTGTGGGGCTCGGCCTGCCGTTCGTGGCCACCGCGGTCGCCTACCGCCGGGCGCTGGGCGCGTTCGGTGCCGTGAAACGCCACTACCCCCTGGTCATGCGCGCCGGAGGCGGCATGCTCGTGCTCATCGGGGTGCTGCTGGTGAGCGGCCTGTGGGGGCACCTGACCATCGAGCTGAGGTCGTGGATCAGCGGCTTCGAACCGGTTATTTGAGATGACTGAAACCAGGAACGACGTTGAGGACGCGGGCACGCGCGCGCCCGCCGCGCGCCAGGCGCCGGAGGAGGTGCCGCGCCCGAAGGGCCTCGGCCCGCTCGGCTGGCTGCGCTGGGGCTGGCGGCAGCTCACCACGATGCGCACCGCGCTGATCCTGCTGTTCCTGGTGGCGCTTGGCTCGGTGCCGGGGTCGATCCTGCCGCAGCGGGGCCAGGCGCCCGAGAAGGTCGTCGCCTACCTCGACGAGCACAGGACGCTCGGCCCGTGGCTCGACCGGTTCTCCATGTTCGACGTGTTCGCCGCGCCCTGGTTCGCGGCGATCTACATCCTGCTGTTCGTGTCGCTGGCCGGGTGCGTGATCCCGCGCGCGATGCAGCACTACCGGTCGATGCGGGCCCGCCCGCCTGCGGCGCCCCGGAACCTGGGACGGCTGCCGCAGTCCGCGACGTACGAGACGGACACGTCCCCCGACGACGTCCTCGCAGAGGCCCGCAAGGTGCTCCGCGGGCGCCGGTTCCGGGTGGACATCTCCGGCGGCGCCGCGTCCGCCGAGAAGGGCTACCTCGGCGAGACGGGCAACCTGCTGTTCCACCTGGCGCTGCTGGCGCTGCTGTTCGCGCTCGGCCTCGGGAACCTGTTCGGCTACCGCGGCGACGTCCTGCTGATGGAGGGCCGGACGTTCGCGAACTCGCTGAGCCAGTACGACCAGTTCACCCCCGGGCGCGCGTTCAACGACGGCGAGCTCGCCCCCTTCACCGTCAGCCTCGACGACTTCAAGGCCGAGTTCGAGACCGGCGGCGACAAGCGCGGCCAGGCCACGCGGTTCAACGCCGACGTGCGCTTCCGCGCCACGCCCGGCGGCAAGGAGGAGCGCTACGACCTGCGGATGAACCATCCGCTGAAGGTCGGCGGCGCGAAGGTGTACCTGCTCGGCCACGGGTACGCGCCGGTGTTCACCGTCCGGGACGCCAAGGGCAACGTCGCCTTCCAGGATTCGGTGCCGTTCATCGTGATGGAGGGGCGGAACCTGACGTCCGAGGGCGTCATCAAGGCCCCCGACGCCGAGCCGGACCAGCTCGCCTTCTACGGGATCCTGTGGCCGACCGCCATGGCCAGCGAGGACGGCAAGCAGATCGTCTCGGGGTTCCCGGCGCCGCTGCGTCCCGTCGTCACGATCACGTCCTTCAAGGGCGACATCGGCCTCGACTCCGGCACCCCGCAGTCGGTCTACAAGCTGGAGGGCATCGGCAAGACGCTCCAGCCCGTCAAGGACGGCCAGAAGCTTCTGGAGCCGGGGGAGACGTTCACGCTGCCCGGCGGCGCCGGGTCGATCACGTTCGACGGCCTCAAGGAGTACGCGACCCTGTCGGTCAACCACGACCCGGGACGCATCCCCGCGCTGGTCGCGGCCATCCTGGCGGTGCTGGGCGTGGCGACGTCGTTCATGGTCAGGCGGCGCAGGGTGTGGGTCCGTGCGAGCGCCGCGGAGGGCGGGCGTACGGTGGTCGAGGTCGGCGGTCTCACGCTGGGGAGCGCGACCTCGGAGTTCGACGACATCGTGACCGCCCTGCGCGGTGAGCCGGACGGCCCGGCGACCGAATCGAAGGAGTGACGAGGTGAGCACCAGGTGAGCAACGCCGACCTCGCGAACCTGAGCGACAAGCTCATGCTGACCACCGTGATGATGTACATCATCGCGCTGGTCGCCTACGCCGCCGACATGGGCTTCGGCCGCCGCGGCGCCGCCACGGCCGCCGCCGCCAAGGCGTCGGTCCAGCAGAAGTCCGAGGCCAAGGTCCTGGTCGGCACCGGTGGCGGCGCGGACGTCGACGCCCCCGAAGCCGCCAAGGCCGCTGACGCCGACGACGACGCGGACGGCGACGCGGACGGCGACCGTCCCCAGGTCGACTGGGCCCGCCTCGCGATCCTGCTGAGCGTGCTCGGCGTGGGCGCGCACCTCGGCGTCCTGGTGTCCCGCGGGCTGGCCGCGAGCCGGTGGCCGTGGGGCAACATGTACGAGTTCCTCACCGCCATCTCGTTCGCCGCCGTCGCCGCGTTCATGGTCGTGATGGTCCGCTACCGGGCGCGCTTCCTCGGCGCGCTCGTCATGTTCGCCGCCGTCGTCGCGCTGGGCGTGGCGAACATCTGGCTGTACGACTCGGTGGGCCCGGTCACCCCGGCGCTCAACTCGTACTGGATCGCCATCCACGTGTCCGCCGCGATCATCGCGACCGGTGCGTTCACCGTCGCGGGCGCGGCCACGGTCCTGTACTTCCTGAAGTCCCGCGAGGAGGCCCGCGCCGGGGACCGGCCGAAGGCCGGGGGCGGTGCGCTGGCCCACGTCCCGTCCGCCGAGAGCCTCGACCGGCTCGCGATGCGCGTGACGATGTTCGCGTTCCCGATCTGGACGGCCGCGATCATCATGGGCGCGATCTGGGCCGACCAGGCGTGGGGCCGCTACTGGGGCTGGGACCCGAAGGAGATCTGGTCCTTCGTCACCTGGATCATCTACGCGGCCTACCTGCACGCCCGCGCGACGGCGGGCTGGAAGGGCCGCAAGGCGGCGTTCCTCTCGCTCATCGCGTTCGCCGCGCTGCTGTTCAACTTCTTCGGCGTGAACTACATGTTCTCCGGCCTGCACTCCTACGCGTGAAAGATTTCCGGGACGCGTGACTCCTGGGGATGACGGCGTGTCGGGTTCCGGCTTACCCTTCCTCCGGGACCCGGTCGCGCGGCGGACGCCGCTCGCTACCCCCGCGGGTCCGCTGACAGAGGAGCCCGATGCGCTTCAAAGGCGTCCATCGCAAGCCCCGTCCCCGGGAGCTGTGGCATCGCGAACCGTTCCGCGGCGGGCGCGTGCGCGCGGACGGCGCGGCCCAGGACCGCACGCTCCGCCGCGACGACGGCGCCTACTCCCCGTCGCCGCCCGACTCGGGGCAGGTGCGCCCGCGCAGCAACCAGCCGCGTGACCGGTTCGGCCGGTTCCGCAAGGCGGGCCGCGACGACGACTACGCGCTGGGTCCCGGCGGCGTGCCGGACGGCGGGGACGCCGGCCGCGACCGCCCCGAGAGCGACGACGCGTCGGGCCTGCTCGCCGGCAGGTTCGGCCGCCGCAGGCGGGGGCGTCCGCGGGCGGGCGACTACTCGTGGAGCGACTTCGAGCTCGACGACGACCGGCTGCGCGTGGCGCCGCACCCGCCGGGCGTGCCGCACGTCACCGACGGCCGGCGGCACTGCGGCGTCCTGGAGAACGTGCTGTACCGGCAGTGGGACGTCAGGGACGGGCCTCCGGGCCCCGAGGTCATCGGGGCGATCGACAGCCTGGCGGCGCTGCCGGACGGGCTCAAGGAGAAGCTCGCGTCCGGGCTCGACGGCATCTACGTCGGCCCCGGCGGCGTCCCGCAGCTGGACGACATGGGCCACCTGCGGGACCGCCCGCTGCCGTCGGGCCGCGCCACGTGGGACATCTGCGCGGGCGCGTACGGCGACCGCAAGATCGTCGTCGGGGACCGGCCGTCGCCGACGCCGGACGTGATGCTGCACGAGGTCGGGCACGCGCTCGACGACATCGACGGCGACGACGGCGAGTGGACCTCCGACAGCCCGGCCTTCCAGCGCCTGTACGAGGAGTGCCTGCCGCATCTGGCGAGCGACTTCCATCGCCAGCCGAACGCGCTCGGCCGCCGCGAGTTCTTCGCGGACGCGTTCGCCGCGATCTCCTCCCGGCAGCGCCCGGCCCTCGTCGATATGCTCGCCGGCAACATCCGGATGGCGCTGGAGGTCATGCTCTTCTTCAACCGCAGGTACGGGATCTAGGAGATCCTGATGTCAGGGCGCGCTTTGACGAATCGCGAGGGTGGACGACGATGTACGTGATCCGGCTCCCGGACGGCACGCTCCGGGTTCCGCACAGCGTTCTCGCCGACGGCGCCGAGGGCGGGTCCGGGACCGGTCCGCGCGAGGGACGGATCATCGCCGACGCCTACGTCGAGATCGGGCCCGGCGATCCCGACTACGACCGGCTCCTGCGCGAGTCGCTGACCGAGGACGAGCTGGAGGACCGGCGCCGCCGCTGGCGGGAGGAGGACGCCGACCTGCTCCGCCGTTTCGAGGAATGGAAGTCCGACGCCCCGGGAGAGCCGGACGGCCCCGCCGAGAACGGCGACTGACTCCGGAAACTCCGCCCCCGGGGAAATGCGAAATTCTTTCGGGGAATGGCGCCGTGCCGGGGAAACGGAACGGCCCCGGCCGCCCGGGCGGGTGTCTCCCCCGGGGGACTACCACGACGCGGCGGTCCGGGCGGCTGAGGCCGGTGACGGGCCCGAAGGGCGGGACGGGCCCGGAAATCAGCGAGGTTCGGGCAGGTCAGCGGGCCGAATGCTCGGCGATCGGCTCATCGCCGCGCAGCAGCGCGTGCACCTCGGACTCGCGGAAGCGCCGGTGGCCTCCCGGAGTGCGGATGCTGCTGATCCGCCCCGCGGCGGCCCACCGGGTGACCGTCTTCGGGTCGACCCGGAAGAGGGCGGCGACCTCTCCTGGGGTCAGCAGGCGCTCGCTCGTGCTCTCCACGTTTTCTCTCCCCCTTTGTCCCGCTCTCGGCGCGGGTGGACTGTTTAACAGTGTGGCGGGTCAAGACCGATTTCTCCCTTGTTTTCGGAAAAGATCACGGACCGTAGTTTTTCGAGCAGCACCGATCACCCTCGGTGCGTGCGGCCTTCGGAGAGTGTTCGGAGGACGTTCCCCGCTGACCCCGGTTGACCTGCCAAACCACGGCTGAACGGGGTGTGGACATGTTCTGTCCGCCCCGCAGCGGCCGCCGTGCCCGGCCCCGTGGAAGTAGTCTCCGGTCCATGTCCGATCTTGTTTCGCTCCCGGAGATCGAACGGGCCGCCGAGCGCATCGCGGGCGTCGCCGTCCGGACGCCCCTGGTGCCGTTCCCGTCCGGCGCCGGAGCCACCGGGGAGCCGTCGCTGCTGGTAAAGGCCGAGTCGCTGCAGCCGATCGGCGCCTTCAAGGTGCGCGGCGCCTACTCCGCCATCGCCTCCCTCCCGCCGGAGCAGCGGGCGCGCGGCGTCGTGACCCACTCCAGCGGCAACCACGCGCAGGCCGTCGCGTACGCGGCCCGCGCGCTCGGCATCAAGGCCGTCCTGGTCATGCCGCACACCACGCCCGGCGTGAAGGTGGACGCGTGCATCGCGCTCGGCGCCGAGGTCGTGTACGTGGAGCCGACCTCGCAGGCCCGTGCCGAGACCGCCGAGAAGCTCGCCGCCGCGCACGGCTTCACGATGATCCCGCCCTACGACGACGCGCGGGTGATCGCGGGGCAGGGCACCGTGGGGCTGGAGATCGTCCGGGACCGCCCGGACGTGGACGTCGTGCTCGTCCCGATCAGCGGCGGCGGGCTCATCGCGGGCGTCTCCGCCGCCGTCAAAGCGCTGCGGCCCGAAGCCCGGATCATCGGCGTCGAGCCGGAGCTCGCCGCCGACGCCCGCGACTCGATGGCGGCGGGACGCCCCGTCGCGTGGGGCGCGGAGGAGACCGGCCGCACCATCGCCGACGGGCTCCGCGTCCAGCAGGTCGGCGACCTGCCGTTCGCCCACATGCGCGCGCACGTGGACGGCGTCGTCACCGTCACCGAGGACGAGATCCGCGTGACGATGCGCCGCCTCGCCCGCGAGGCCCGCCTGATCGCCGAGCCGAGCGGCGCCGTCGCCACCGCCGCCTACCTCTATCACCACGCCGAGCTCCCCGAGGGCCGCACCTACGTCTCCGTTCTCTCCGGCGGCAACGTAGACCCGGCCCTCTTCTTGGACGTTCTGAGGTAGGCGTTACGCTCGGAGAGTCATGCGTTCCGTCATCCTGTACTCCGTCGCGCGGCTCGCGATCTTCGCGGTGACCGTGGGCGTGCTGGCGCTGCTCGGGGCCCGCGGGTTCCTGCTCCTGCTGCTGGCGCTGCTGATCAGCGGCGTCGTGAGCTACGTCCTGCTGTCCGCGCAGCGCGACCGGATGTCGGCCGCCGTCGCCCGCGGCGCCCGCGCGCAGCGGGAGAGGTTCGAGAAGTCCGTCACCCGCGAGGACGCATGAGCCGCGCCTCCCTGGAGAAGAAGCCCGCCGACGTCGCGGCGATGTTCGACGGCACCGCCGAGCGGTACGACCTGCTGAACACGCTGATGACCGGCGGGCGCGACCGGCGGTGGCGGCGCGAGGTCGTGCGGGCGCTGGCGGCGCGGCCGGGCGAGCGGGTGCTGGACCTCGCGGCCGGGACGGGCACGTCGTCGGTGCCGTTCGCCGAGGCGGGCGCCGAGACGGTGGCGTGCGACTTCTCGCTCGGAATGCTCTGCGTCGGGGCACGCCGCCAGGCGGGCGTCCAAGGGCTGAGCTTCGTCGCGGGGGACGCGCTGCGCCTGCCCTTCGCCGACGGGTCGTTCGACGCGGTGACAATCTCGTTCGGCCTCCGCAACGTGGCTGACACCGGCAGGGCACTGCGCGAGCTGCGGCGGGTCGCCAAGCCCGGCGGGCGGCTGGTGGTCTGCGAGGTGAGCCACCCGCCGAACCCGCTGCTGGCGTTCGGGCACCGGACGCACCTGCGGTACGGGCTGCCGCTGCTGGCGCGGGTCAGCTCCAACCCCGACTCCTACCGCTACCTCGCCGAGTCGACGCTGGCCTGGCCCGACCAGGCGGCCCTGGCCCGGCTGATCCAGGACGCGGGCTGGAAGAACGTGCGCTGGCGCGACCTGACGTTCGGGGTCGCCGCGCTGCACCACGCCGTCAATCCGGGATGATCCCGGACGGGATCGGCTCCGAGGTTCGGGACCGGTCCATGCTCGACCGGCCCCGAATTACGCACCGGTCGTGATAAAGGAATAGACTCCCCACCGGACCCTTGTGAAGTGCTTCACAAGCGAACGAGCTGAATGAGGAAGCGCCGTGACCGACTCCGCCCGGCACGCAGACGTCCGACACGCAGATGTGGTCGTCGTCGGGGCAGGCCCCGCCGGTTCGTCGACCGCCTACTGGTTGGCGCAAGCCGGCATGGACGTGTTCCTGCTGGAGAAGGCCACCTTCCCGCGCGACAAGATCTGCGGCGACGGCCTCACCCCGCGCGCCGTCCGCGCGCTCATCGGCATGGGCGTCGACGTCAACGACCCCGGCTGGGGACGCAACCGCGGCCTGCGCATCTACGGCGGCGGCGTCAAGGTCGAGCTGCCGTGGCCGGAGCTCGCGAGCTTCCCCGACTTCGGGCTCGTCCGAAAGCGCACCGACTTCGACCAGTTCCTCGCCGAGCACGCCGCCAAGGCGGGCGCGCAGCTGTTGCAGGGCTGCAACGTCACCGGCCCGATCCTGGACGAGCGCACCGACCGCATCACCGGCGTCACCGCCCAGTACGAGGGCGAGGAGGTCGAGTTCCACGCGCCGCTGGTCGTCGCGGCCGACGGGAACTCGACCCGGCTCTCCCTCGCGATGGGGCTGCGGCGGCGCGAGGACCGGCCGATGGGCGTCGCCGTCCGCCGCTACTTCCAGACCCCGCGCCACGACGACGACTTCATGGAGGCGTGGCTGGAACTGTGGGACGGCGAGCGCCTCCTGCCCGGCTACGGCTGGGTCTTCGGCGTCGGGGACGGGACGTCCAACGTCGGGCTCGGGCTCCTCAACACCAGCAAGCAGTTCCAGAGCGTCGACTACCGCGCCATGCTGAAGCGCTGGTGCGCGCAGATGCCGGAGGAGTGGCAGTTCGACGAGGACCACGCCACCTCCAAGATCCGCGGCGCGGCGCTGCCGATGGGCTTCAACCGGCAGCCGCACTACACCCGCGGGATGCTGCTCGTCGGCGACGCGGGCGGCATGGTCAACCCGTTCAACGGGGAGGGCATCGACTACGCGCTGGAGTCCGGGCGGCTCGCCGCCGACATCATGGTGCAGGCCCTCGCCCGCCGCACCCCGGCGCAGCGCGAGCGGACGCTCTACGAGTACCCGCGCATCCTGAAGGACGAGCACGGCGGCTACTTCACCCTCGCGCGGCTGTTCGTCCAGGCCATCGGGGACCCGCGGATCATGAAGTTCCTCACCGCGCACGGCCTGCCGCACCCGACGCTGATGCGGTTCACGCTCAAGCTCCTCGCCAACCTGACCGACCCCAAGGGCGGGGACGCCATGGACCGCGTCATCAACGCGATGCAGAAGGTGGCTCCGGCGGCATGAGCACAGGCCCAGAGAACCAAGCTTCCGCAGGTGAGCGGACTAGTGTGCCTTACCAGACCCCCTGGAGGGGAGTGCTATTGATCGCCTTGGCTAGGGTGGCGGCGGCTCGCGGAGGGCCCGACGCGTACAACCCTGTCCCGTACACCGCCGTACGTCGCGAGGAGAGGCTGTAGAGACATGGATCTCTATATTCCGGTCATCGTACTGGGGGTGCTCGCCTTCGGCTTCGCCGCGTTCTCCGTGGTCATGGCCTCGCTCACCGGGCCGAAGCGATGGAACCGGGCCCGGCTCGACGCCTACGAGTGCGGAATCGAGCCGACCCCGCAGCCGGTCGGCGGCGGGCGTTTCCCGGTGAAGTACTACCTGACGGCGATGCTGTTCATCGTCTTCGACATTGAGATCATCTTCCTTTACCCGTGGGCGGTCGCATTCGACCGTATGGGGATCTTCGGACTTGTGGAGATGGTCCTTTTCATCGTCACCGTCCTCGTCGCGTACGCCTACATCTGGCGG
Organism: Actinomadura sp. KC216; assembly: GCF_004348535.1. Classification (GTDB taxonomy): domain Bacteria; phylum Actinomycetota; class Actinomycetes; order Streptosporangiales; family Streptosporangiaceae; genus Spirillospora. Next base: position 26,519 of record NZ_SMJX01000002.1, on the reverse strand, counting down.
CGCGGCGGTCTGGAGTGGGACTGACATGGGTCTTGAGGAGAAACTCCCCAGCGGCTTCCTGCTGACCACGGTCGAGCAGGTCGCGGGATGGGCGCGGAAGAGCTCGGTGTGGCCGGCGACGTTCGGCCTGGCGTGCTGCGCGATCGAGATGATGGCGACCGGCGACCCCCGGCACGACTTCTCCCGATGGGGCATGGAGCGCGCCTCGGCGACGCCCCGGCAGGCCGACCTGATGATCGTCGCGGGCCGGGTGAGCCAGAAGATGGCGCCGGTGCTGCGGCAGATCTACGACCAGATGACCGAGCCCAAGTGGGTCATTGCCATGGGCGTCTGCGCGTCGTCTGGCGGAATGTTCAACAATTACGCGATCGTGCAGGGCGTCGATCACATCGTTCCGGTGGACATCTATCTGCCCGGCTGCCCGCCGCGGCCGGAGATGCTGCTGGACTCGATCCTGAAACTGCACGACAAGATCCAGAACACCAAGCTCGGGCCGCAGCGCGCGAAGCAGATCACGGAGCTGGAAGTGGCGAAGCGCCGCCAGCTCCCGTTGCTGGGACAGGGGGCCTGACATGAGTTCCGAGCACCCCGAGCAGCAGGCCGAGCAGGGGGCCGACAAGCTCCCGGCGCACACCGAGGAGGAGCGCCGGGAGCAGCCGATCGTCCGCAAGGGCATGTTCGGCGCCAACACGACGGGCGACACCTCCGGGTACGGCGGGCTCGTCGTCCGGCAGAGCCCGAAGGTGTCGGCCGCCCGCCCGTACGGCGGGCCCGGCGGCGCCGCCGAGCCCGGCGAGTTCGACGAGATCGCGGACGAGCTGGAGCGCGCCTACCCCGACTTCGGTGACGCCATCGAGCGCGTCGTGGTCGACCGCGGCGAGCTGACGTTCTTCGTCAAGCGCGAGCACCTGCGCGAGGTCGCGAAGACCATGCGGGACGAGCCGTCCCTCCGCTTCGAGCTGTGCTCCGGCACGTCCGGCGTGCACTACCCGAAGGACGAGGGCGCCGAGCTGCACGCCGTCACGCACCTGCTGTCGATCACGCACAACCGGCGCGTGCGGCTGGAGACGACCTGCCCGGACGCCGACCCGCACATCCCGTCGCTGGTGCCCGTCTACCCGACGAGCGACTGGCACGAGCGCGAGACCTACGACTTCTTCGGGATCATCTTCGACGGTCATCCCGCGCTCACGCGCATCGAGATGCCGGACGACTGGGTCGGCCATCCGCAGCGCAAGGACTACCCTCTCGGCGGCATCCCCGTCGAGTACCGCGGGGCGGAGATCCCACCGCCCGACGAAAGGCGGTCGTACGTATGAGCTCGGCCAAGTACACCGAGTACGACGCCTACGCGGCCGACGAGGCCGCCGAGGGCAAGGTGTTCGACGTCGGCGGGCAGGACTGGGACAAGGTCGTCGCCGGCGCGGAGGACCTCGGCGACGAGCGGCTCGTCGTCAACATGGGGCCGCAGCACCCGTCCACGCACGGGGTGCTCCGGCTGATCCTCACGCTCGACGGCGAGACGGTGAACGAGGCCCGGGTGGGCATCGGATACCTGCACACCGGCATCGAGAAGAACATGGAGTACCGCACCTGGGTGCAGGGCACCACGTTCTGCACCCGGATGGACTACCTCGCGCCGATCTTCAACGAGACGGCGTACTCCATGAGCGTGGAGAAGCTGCTCGGCATCACCGACCAGATCCCGGAGCGCGCCCAGATCATCCGCGTGATGATGATGGAGCTGAACCGGATCTCCTCGCACCTCGTCGCGATCGCGACGTTCGGTCTCGAACTCGGCGCGACGACCGTGATGCTCAACGGGTTCATCGAGCGCGAGTACACCCTCGACCTGTTCGAGGAGATCACGGGCCTGCGGATGAACATGGCCTACGTCCGCCCAGGCGGGGTCGCGCAGGACCTCCCGAGCGGCGCGACCAGCAAGATCCGCGACTACCTCGACCGGATGCCGAAGCGCATCCAGGCGCTGCGGAAGCTGATGGACGCCAACCCGGTGTTCCTGGCCCGCACGAAGGACATCGCCTACCTCGACCTCACCGGCTGCATGGCGCTCGGCGTCACCGGCCCCGTCCTGCGCGCGACGGGCCTGCCGTGGGACCTGCGCAAGTCGCAGCCCTACTGCGGCTACGAGACCTACGACTTCGAGGTCGCGACGCAGGACACCTGCGACGTGTACGGCCGCTACCTCGTCCGGATGGACGAGATGGAGGAGTCGCTGAAGATCGTCGAGCAGTGCCTGGACCGGCTGCAGACCGTCAAGGGCCCGGTGATGATCGAGGACAAGAAGATCGGCTGGCCCGCGCAGCTCGCGATCGGCGCGGACGGCATGGGCAACTCGCCCCGGCACATCGCGCACATCATGGGCACCTCGATGGAGGCGCTGATCCACCACTTCAAGCTGGTGACGGAGGGCTTCCGGGTGCCGGCGGGGCAGGCGTACGCGCCGATCGAGTCGCCGCGCGGCGAGCTCGGCGCCCACGTGGTCAGCGACGGCGGCACCCGCCCCTACCGGGTCCACTTCCGCGAGCCGTCCTTCGTCAACCTGCAGGCCACCCCGGCGATGTCGGAGGGCGGCATGGTCGCCGACATCATCGCCGCCGTGGCCAGCCTCGACCCGGTCATGGGGGGAGTGGACCGATGACGTACGAACCCGACGTTCGCGAGCGCCTGGAGCGGGACGCGAAGGAGATCATCGGCCGGTACCCCCGGCCGCGGTCGGCCCTGCTGCCGATGCTGCACCTGGTGCAGTCGGTGGAGGGGCACGTCACGCAGGACGGCATCGAGTTCTGCGCCGAGCAGCTCGGCATCACGCCCGCGCAGGTCGTCGGCGTCGTGACGTTCTACACGCAGTACAAGCAGAAGCCCGTCGGCGAGTACCACGTCGGCGTGTGCATCAACACGCTGTGCGCGGTGATGGGCGGCGACCAGATCTGGGACGAGCTGAGCGAGCACACCGGCGTCGGCCACGACGAGGCCACCCCGGACGGCAAGGTCAGCCTGGAGCGGATCGAGTGCAACGCCGCCTGCGACTTCGCGCCGGTGATGATGGTCAACTGGGAGTTCTTCGACAACATGACTCCCGAGAAGGCGAAGAAGCTCGTCGACGACCTGCGCTCGGGTGAGCGCGTGCTTCCGACGCGCGGGCCGGAGAGCCTGGCCACGTGGAAGGAGGCGTCCCGCGTCCTCGCCGGGTTCCCGGACGGGCGCGCGGGCGAGGGCGTCCAGGCCGGTCCGGAGTCGCTGCGCGGCCTGAAGCTCGCGCAGGAGCGCGGCTGGGCCGCCCCGTCCACGGACGTCGACCGGGACCGCCCGGACGAGCCGGTGCGGCCGGAGGAGATCAGCGCGCCGCCGCACGAGCCGGGCAAGCCCGTCCCCGGCGACGCGAAGCCCGGCAGCCAGGAAGGCCGGAACAAGTGACCACGCTCACCCCTGTCCTCACCAAGAACTGGGACCAGGCCGACTCGTTCACCCGCGCGGGCTACGAGCGCGACGGCGGCTACAAGGCGCTGCGCAAGGCGTTCCGGATGGAGCCGGACGAGATCGTCCAGGCGGTCAAGGACTCCGGGCTCCGCGGCCGCGGCGGCGCGGGCTTCCCCACCGGCATGAAGTGGGGGTTCCTTCCGCCGACCAGCCCGAACCCGCGGTACCTGGTCGTCAACGCCGACGAGTCCGAGCCGGGCACGTGCAAGGACATCCCGCTGATGATGGCCAACCCACATGTTCTTATCGAGGGCGTTGTCATCAGCTCGTACGCGATCAGGTCGAACGTCGCGTTCATCTACGTGCGCGGCGAGGTGCTCCACGTGATCCGGCGGCTGCACCAGGCGGTCGCGGAGGCGTACGAGGCCGGCTACCTCGGCAAGGACATCCTCGGCTCCGGCTACGACCTGGACGTCGTCGTCCACAGCGGCGCCGGCGCCTACATCTGCGGCGAGGAGACGGCGCTGCTGGACTCCCTCGAAGGGTTCCGCGGCCAGCCCCGGCTGAAGCCCCCCTTCCCCGCGGTGGCGGGCCTGTACAGCGGGCCCACTGTCATCAACAACGTCGAGTCGATCGCGTCGGTTCCCTCGATCGTCGGGAACGGGCCGGACTGGTTCGCCTCGATGGGCACGGAGAAGTCGCAGGGCTTCGGGATCTTCTCGCTGTCCGGGCACGTGACGCGGCCCGGCCAGTACGAGGCGCCGCTCGGCATCACGCTGCGGGAGCTGCTCGACATGGCGGGCGGCATTCGCGAGGGGCACCGGCTGAAGTTCTGGACGCCCGGCGGCTCGTCAACGCCGATCTTCACCGACGAGCATCTGGACGTCCCGCTGGACTTCGAGTCCGTCGGCGCCGCCGGGTCCATGCTCGGCACCCGGGCCTTGCAGATATTCGACGAGACGACGTGCGTCGTCCGGGCGGTGCTGCGCTGGTCGGAGTTCTACGCGCACGAGTCGTGCGGCAAGTGCACGCCGTGCCGCGAGGGCACCTACTGGTACAAGCTCATGCTGAAGCGGCTGGAGTCGGGCCAGGGCACCGACGAGGACCTGGAGACCCTCCTCGACATCTCCGACAACATCCTCGGCCGCTCGTTCTGCGCCCTCGGCGACGGCGCGACGAGCCCGGTCGTCTCGTCCATCAAGCTGTTCCGCGACGAGTACGTGCGGCACTTCGAGCAGGGCGCCTGCCCGTTCGACCCGGCCAAGTCCACCCTCTGGGGAGGTGCCAAGTGACCGTCACCGACGACAAGTCGGCGGTGGAGAAGGTCGAGATGGTCTCGTGCACCATCGACGGCTTCGAGATCGAGGTGCCGAAGGGCACGCTGATCATCCGGGCCGCCGAGCTGCTCGGCATCCAGATCCCCCGGTTCTGCGACCATCCGCTGCTCGACCCGGTCGGGGCGTGCCGGCAGTGCCTGGTGGAGATCCCCGACGCCGGGAACGGCCGCGGGATGCCGAAGCCGCAGGCGTCGTGCACCACCGCCGTGATGCCGGGCATGGTCGTCAAGACCCAGCTCACCTCGCCGGTGGCCGACAAGGCCCAGCACGGGATCATGGAGTTCCTGCTCATCAACCATCCGCTGGACTGCCCGATCTGCGACAAGGGCGGCGAGTGCCCGCTGCAGAACCAGGCGATGTCCAACGGGCGCGGCGAGACCCGGTTCGTCGAGGTCAAGCGGACGTTCCCGAAGCCGATCCCGCTGTCCAGCCAGGTGCTGCTCGACCGCGAGCGCTGCATCCAGTGCGCCCGCTGCACCCGGTTCTCCGACCAGATCGCCGGGGACGCGTTCATCGACCTGTTCGAGCGCGGCGCGAAGGAACAGGTCGGCGCGGCGGACGGCAAGCCGTTCCAGTCCTACTTCTCCGGCAACACCGTGCAGATATGCCCGGTCGGCGCGCTGACCGGGACCGCGTACCGGTTCCGGTCGCGGCCGTTCGACCTGGTGTCGACGCCGAGCGTGTGCGAGCACTGCGCGTCCGGCTGCTCGATGCGCACCGACCACCGGCGCGGGAAGGTCACGCGGCGGCTGGCCGGGGACGACCCGCAGGTCAACGAGGAATGGAACTGCGACAAGGGCCGCTGGGCGTTCACCTACGCGACGCAGCCGGAGCGGCTGACGCACCCGCTCGTCCGCAACGAGGACGGCGTGCTGGAGCCGGCGTCGTGGCCGGAGGCGCTGACCGTCGCGGCCGAGGGCCTCGCGGCGGCGCGCGGCTCCGCCGGGGTGCTGACCGGCGGCCGCGTGACGCTTGAGGACGCCTACGCCTACGCCAAGTTCGCCCGCATCGCGCTCGGCACCAACGACGTCGACTTCCGGGCCCGCCCGCTGTCGGACGAGGAGACGCAGTTCCTGGCCTCGTCGGTCGCGGGACGCTCCATCGAGGTGTCGTACGCCGATCTGGAGAAGGCGCCCGCGGTGCTCCTCGCCGGTTTCGAGCCGGAGGAGGAGTCGCCGATCGTGTTCCTGCGGCTCCGCAAGGCGTTCCGCAAGAACCGGCTGAAGGTGCTCGGCATCGCGCCGTTCGCGACGCGCGGGCTCGGCAAGGTCGGCGGGACGCTCCTGCAGACGGCGCCCGGTGCCGAGGCTGAGGCGCTCGGCTCCATCATCGGCGACGCGGCCCGCTCCGACGTCCGGACGCTGCTGGAGGCGCCCGGCGCCGTGATACTCGTCGGCGAGCGGCTCGCGACCAGCGCGGGCGCGCTGACGGCGGCGGTGCGGCTGGCGCAGGTGACGGGCGCGAAGCTGGCGTGGGTGCCGCGCCGGGCCGGGGAGCGCGGCGCGATCGAGGCCGGGGCGCTGCCCGGGCTGCTGCCGATCGGCCGCCCGGTCACCGACCCGGAGGCGCGGGCCGAGGTCGCCCGCCGGTGGGGCGTCGCGGAACTCCCCGCCGCGCCCGGCCAGGACGCCGACGGCATCATCGCCGCCGCGGCCGACGGGCGCCGGGGCGCGCTGCTCGTCGGCGGCGTCGACCCCTACGACCTCGCCGACCCGGACGCGATGCTCCGCGCGCTCGACGCCACCGGGTTCGTGGTCAGCCTGGAGCAGCGGCCGAGCGCGGTCACCGACCGCGCCGACGTGGTGTTCCCGGTCGCGGCCGTCGCGGAGAAGTCCGGGACGTTCGTCGACTGGGAGGGCCGGGGCCGCCAGTTCGACATCGTGCTGAAGGCCGCCGGGAAGATGTCCGACCTGCGGGTCCTGGACGCGCTCGCCGACGAGATGGACGTCCACCTGGGCCTGCCGGGACCGGACATGGCCCGCCGCGAGCTCGCCGAGCTCGGCGCCTACCGCGGCGACCGCCCGGACGCGCCGAACGTCGCGCAGCCGCTGCCGCCGCACCCGGACGCCGGTGAGGCCGTGCTCGCGACCTGGCGGCTGCTGCTCGACCGGGGCCGCCTCCAGGACGGCGAGCCGTTCCTCGCGGGCACCGCCAAGGGCGCGATCGCCCGGCTGTCGCCCGCGACCGCCGAGGAGATCGGCGCGACCGGCGCGGTGAAGGTGACGGCGGCGCGCGGCGAGGTCACCCTCCCGCTGGAGATCACCGCCGACCTGCCCGACCGGGTCGTGTGGCTGCCGACGAACTCGGCGGGCTGCGCGGTGCACCGGGACCTGGGCGCGGCCGCCGGAGGCGTCGTCAAGATCGCGAGCGCGACGCTCCCGGACGCGACCGCCGCGTCCGGCGGTACCGCGGCGTCCGGCGGTACCGCGGCGTCCGGCGCGACCGCGGCGACCGCCGCGACGGAGAATGCCGGAGGCGTGAAATGAACCCGACCCCGACGGCGCCCGCGCAGGAGCCGCTGCAGGGTTTCGGCAACGACCCGTGGTGGCTGATCGGCGGCAAGGTCGTCGTCGTCTTCGCGTTCCTGGTCGTGACCGTGCTGCTGACGATGTGGATCGAGCGGCGCGTCATCGGCCGGATGCAGCTGCGCGTCGGCCCGAACCGCGCCGGGCCCTTCGGCCTGCTGCAGGGCCTCGCGGACGGCGTGAAGCTCGCCCTGAAGGAGGACATCGTCCCCCGCCAGGTCGACAAGGTCGTGTTCGTCCTGGCGCCGGTCATGGCGGCGGTGCCGGCGTTCATCTCGTTCGCCATCATCCCGTTCGGCCCGCAGGTGTCGATCTTCGGGCATGAGACGGCGCTGCAGCTCACCGACCTTCCGGTGGCGGTGCTGCTCGTCCTCGCGATGTCGTCGCTGGGGATCTACGGGGTCGTGCTGGCCGGCTGGTCGTCGATGTCGCCGTACTCGCTGCTCGGCGGGCTCCGCTCCTCCGCGCAGATGATCTCCTACGAGATCGCGATGGCCCTGTCGTTCGTCGCCGTGTTCATGTTCGCGGGCTCGATGTCCACCTCGGAGATCGTCGCGGCGCAGCACGACAAGTGGTTCGTGATCCTGCTGCTGCCGTCCTTCATCGTCTTCGTGATCACGATGATGGGCGAGTCGAACCGCATTCCGTTCGACCTGCCCGAGGGCGAGGGCGAGCTGGTCGGCGGCTTCCACACCGAGTACTCGTCGCTGAAGTTCGCGATGTTCTTCCTCGCGGAGTACATCAACCTCACGACGCTGTCCGCGCTCGCCACCACGCTGTTCCTCGGCGGCTGGCGCGCTCCCTTCCCGATCTCCACGGTGTGGGCGGGCGCCAACTCCGGCTGGTGGCCGATCCTGTGGTTCCTGGCCAAGGTGTTCCTGTTCATCTTCTTCTTCATCTGGCTGCGCGGGACGCTCCCGCGCGTCCGCTACGACCAGCTGATGAAGCTCGGCTGGAAGGTGCTGATGCCCTTCTCGCTCGGCTGGATCCTGCTGGTCGGCACCATCCGCGCGCTCCGCAACGACGGCTACGACATGCGGCAGATCGTGATCTACGCCGCGGTGGCCGCGGCGGTGGTGCTGCTCGCGACGGTGGTCTGGGAGATGGTCCGCGGCGGCGAGGACGAGAAGGAGATCGTGCCGGGTGCGGCGGAGCCGGGCGGCGCGCCCGATCCGTCCGCCGGCGGGTTCCCGGTGCCGCCCATGGACGCTCCCCACTACCACGGGCGGGGCGGGAAGCCGGCCGGGGCATCCATCGAAACCCCTCCTGAGGAGGTCACCAGTGGGACTCACTGATTTCCTGAACCCGGTCAAGGGGTTCGGGGTCTCGTTCCACCAGATGTTCATGAAGAGCGAGACCGTTCAGTACCCCGAGGTGAAGAAGCCGACCGCCCCGCGCTTCCACGGGCGGCACCAGCTCAACCGGTGGCCGGACGGTCTGGAGAAGTGCATCGGATGCGAGCTGTGCGCCTGGGCGTGCCCCGCCGACGCGATCTTCGTCGAGGGCGCGGACAACACCGCGGACGAGCGGTACTCGCCCGGCGAACGGTACGGCCGCATCTACCAGATCAACTATCTGCGCTGCATCCTCTGCGGGCTGTGCATCGAGGCGTGCCCGACCCGGGCGCTCACGATGACCAACGAGTACGAGCTCGCCGACGACAGCCGCGAGAGCCTGATCTACACCAAGGAGATGCTGCTGGCGCCGCTGCGCGAGGGCATGGAGGCGCCGCCGCACGAGATGCGGCTCGGCGACACCGAGGAGGACTACTACCGCCTCGGACTCCAGCCGTCCGACGACGCCCCCACCGTCCCGTCCGAGGGCGGCGGCCGGGCGAGCGTCGACGAGGCGGTCAAGCAGGAGAAGGCCGCCAAGCGCGGCAGGTCCCGCAAGGGCGGTGAAGGCAAATGACCTCCGCCGCCCACGTGCTCGCCGCGGAGGTCGCGGACAAGCACGCCGCCGAGCCGTTCTTCTTCTGGGTGCTCGCCGTGGTCTCGGTCTGCGCCGCGCTCGGCATGATCCTCGTGCGGAAGGCCGTCCACTCGGCGCTGCTGCTGGCGACCGTGATGCTGTCGCTCGCCGCGCTGTACGCGATCCAGAACGCGCCGTTCCTGGCGTTCGTCCAGGTCATCGTGTACACCGGCGCGGTGCTGATGCTGTTCCTGTTCGTGCTGATGCTCGTCGGGGTCAGCTCCACCGACTCGCTGGTGGAGACGATCCGCGGGCAGCGGTTCTGGGCCGTGATCGCCGCGGTCGGGTTCATCGTCCTGCTGACGGTCGGGCTCGGGAACGCGGCGCTGGGCGGCGCGGCGGGCCTCGAGCAGGCCAACGCGGAGGGCAACGTCGTCGGCCTGGCCCGGCTGCTGTTCTCCAAGTACGTGTTCGCGTTCGAGGTGACCAGCGCGCTGCTGATCACCGCGGCGCTGGGCGCGATGGTGCTGACGCACCGGGAGCGCACCGAGCCGAAGCCGACGCAGAAGGACCTGTCCAAGGGACGGTTCCTGTCCGGCGACCACCCGGGCCCGCTGCCCGGGCCCGGCACCTACGCCCGGCACAACGCCGTCGACATGCCGGCGCTGCTGCCCGACGGGACGCCGTCCGAGCTGTCGGTCAACCCGGTCATCGCCGCCCGCACCGACACCGCGGAGCGGCATCCCGACCTGTACGGCGGGACCGAGGAGGAGGCCGTCGAGCGGGACGTCCGCGCGGTGCGGGCCGTCACCGAGGACGCGCGCGACGCCGACGCCGAGGGCCGCGCCGTCAAGTCCGGGTCTCCCGCGTCCGGTAACGAAGGCGAGGCTGGTCAATGAGTCCGGGACACTACCTGGCGCTCGCGACGATCCTGTTCACCATCGGAGCGCTCGGCGTCCTCGTGCGCCGCAACGCGATCGTGGTGTTCATGTGCGTCGAGCTCATGCTGAACGCGACGAACCTGGCGTTCGTGTCGTTCTCCCGCATGCACGGCAACCTGGACGGCCAGATCATCGCCTTCTTCGTGATGGTGGTGGCCGCGGCGGAGGTCGTGGTCGGCCTGGCGATCATCATGACCGTCTTCCGGACCCGCAGGTCGTCGTCGGTGGACGACGTGAACCTGCTGAAGTACTGAGAGGCCGGAAATGAAAGCGGAAGGCATCCAGGCCGCGTCCTGGCTCCTCATCGCGCTCCCGCTCGCCGGCGCCGCGATCCTCCTGCTCGGGGGTCGCCGCACCGACAGGTGGGGGCATCTGCTCGGCGTCACCATGTCGGTGGCGTCGTTCGCGGTGGGCGCGGCGATGTTCGTCCAGATGCTCGGGTACGAGGCCGAGGAACGGCGCCGCACCCTGCACCTGTGGGACTTCATCGACGTCGGCTCGTTCAAGGTCGGCATGGACCTGCTGGTGGACCCGCTGTCCATCAGCTTCGTGCTGCTGATCACCGGCGTCGGCTCCCTGATCCACATCTACTCCATCGGCTACATGGCCGAGGACCCCGAGCGCCGCAAGTTCTTCGCCTACCTGAACCTGTTCGTCGCGGCGATGCTGCTCCTGGTGCTCGGTGACAACTTCCTGGTCATGTTCCTCGGCTGGGAGGGCGTCGGTCTCGCCTCGTACCTGCTGATCGGGTTCTGGCAGTACAAGCCGACCGCCGCGACCGCCGCGAAGAAGGCGTTCGTCGTCAACCGCGTCGGCGACATGGGGCTGATCATCGCGATCGCGCTGATGTTCGCCACGTTCGGGACGGTCGGCTACGGCCCGATCCTGGGCGAGGGCGCCGAGCACGCGGGCCTCGCGTCCGAGCTCGGCACCGGCACCGCCACCGCGATCGGGCTGCTGCTCCTGCTCGGCGCGTGCGGCAAGTCGGCGCAGCTCCCGCTCCAGTCCTGGCTGCTGGACGCGATGGAGGGCCCGACCCCCGTGTCGGCCCTCATCCACGCCGCGACGATGGTGACCGCGGGCGTGTACCTGATCGTCCGGGCCGGGCCGATCTTCGAGATGTCCGACACGGCGCAGCTCGTCGTGACGATCGTCGGCGCGGCCACGCTGCTGTTCGGTGCGATCATCGGGTGCGGCAAGGACGACATCAAGAAGGCCCTCGCCGGGTCGACGATGTCGCAGATCGGCTACATGCACCTCGCCGCCGGGCTCGGCAAGGCCGGCTACGTCTTCGCCATCGCGCACCTCATCGCGCACGGCTTCTTCAAGGCGGGCCTGTTCCTCGGTGCCGGATCCGTCATGCACGGCATGAAGGACGACGTGAACATGCGCCACTACGGCGCGCTCCGCTCGGTGATGGTCATCACCTACGCGACGTTCGGGCTCGGCTACCTCGCCATCATCGGCTTCCCTGGCCTGTCCGGCTGGTTCACCAAGGACGGCATCATCGAGGTCGCGTTCGACAAGGGCGGCACGTCCGGCATGATCCTCGGGTCCTGCGCGCTGATCGGTGCCGGGATCACCGCGTACTACATGTCGCGGGTCATGTTCATGACGTTCTTCGGCGAGAAGCGCTGGGACGACGACGCCCACCCGCACGAGTCCCCGGCCGTCATGACCTGGCCGCTGATCCTGCTCGCGGTCGGCTCGGTCGGCGCGGGCGGGTTCCTCGTCCTCGGCGGGTTCGCCGACTTCCTCGAACCGGTCGTCGGGGCGCCCGAGCACCACCACGAGTTCAAGCCGCTCGCCGTGCCCGGCATCGCCACCTTCGTGCTGATGATCATCGGTGCGGCGATCGCGTGGCGGCAGTACGGCAGCCGGAAGGTGCCGCGCGAGGCGCCGAAGGGCTCGTTCGTCACCGTCGCGGCCCGCAAGGACCTGTACGGCGACGCGCTGAACGAGTCGCTGCTGATGCGGCCCGGCCAGTGGCTGACCCGGCTCGCGGTCTGGTTCGACGGCCGCGGCGTCGACGGCGCCGTCAACGGCACCGCCGCCGGGATCGGCGGGACGTCCGGCCGGTTCCGCCGCGTCCAGACCGGCTTCGCCCGCTCCTACGCCCTTTCGATGTTCCTCGGCGCCGCCCTCGTGGTGGCCGCCCTGCTGGCGGTGAATGTCTCGTGAACGACTTTCCCTGGCTGAGCGTCCTCATCGCGCTGCCACTGGTGGGCGCGGTTCTGCTCAGCGTCATCCCGCGCGAGCGGGAGACGCTGGTCAAGCGGTTCGCGCTCGGCGTCTCCCTCGTCGTCGCGGTCCTCGCCGGTGTCATGGCGGCCGGGTTCGACCCCGACGGCGCACGCTTCCAGTACGACGAGAAGTACTGGTGGATCAAGGAGTTCGGCGTCCACTGGGCGGTCGGCGTCGACGGGGTCGCGCTCGTGCTGATCCTGCTGTCGGTGATCCTCGTCCCGCTGGTGATGCTGGCGTCCTGGACGGAGGCCGACCGGTCCGGCGGCGTCGACGTCCCCGCCAAGCGTTCGGTGAAGACGTACTTCGCGCTGCTGCTGTCCCTCGAAGCGGCCATGATCGGCGTGTTCGCCGCGACCGACGTGTTCCTGTTCTACGTCTTCTTCGAGGCGATGCTCATCCCGGTGTACTTCATCATCGGGTACTACGGCGGCGCGCAGCGCTCCTACGCCGCGGTGAAGTTCCTGCTGTACTCGCTGCTCGGCGGGCTGCTGATGCTCGTCGCGGTGATCTGGCTGTACCCGCTGTCGAGCAAGCCGGTCTCCGAGGGCGGCGTCGGGCACGGCACGTTCATGTTCGACGAGCTGTCGAAGATGAACCTCGACCCGACCACCGCGAAGTGGCTGTTCCTCGGCTTCTTCATCGCGTTCGCGATCAAGGCGCCGATGGTGCCGGTGCACACCTGGCTCCCGGACGCGGCGCAGCAGTCCCCGCCCGGCGCGCTGGTGCTGATCGTCGGCGTCCTCGACAAGGTCGGCACGTACGGGATGCTGCGGTTCTGCCTGGAGCTGTTCCCCGGCGCGTCCAAGTGGGCGACGCCGGTCGTGCTCGGGTTCGCGGTGCTCAGCATCATCTACGGCGCGATCCTCGCGATCGGGCAGGTCGACCTGAAGCGGCTCATCGCCTACACGTCGGTGTCGCACTTCGGGTTCATCGTGCTCGGCATCTTCGCGATGACGTCGCAGGGCCAGTCCGGCGCGACGCTGTACATGGTGAACCACGGGTTCTCCACCGGCGCGCTGTTCCTGGTCATCGGCTTCATGATCGTCCGGCGCCGGTCGGCGAGGATATCCGACTACGGCGGCGTTCAGAAGGCGGCGCCGGTCCTCGCCGGGACGTTCCTCGTCGCGGGCCTGTCCGGCCTGTCGCTGCCCGGACTGTCCACGTTCGTCTCGGAGTTCCTGGTCATCGTCGGGACGTTCGAGCGCTACAAGTGGGCCGGTGCACTCGCCGTCAGCGGCGTCGTCCTCGCCGCGATCTACATCCTGTGGATGTACCAGCGGACCATGGGCGGTCCGAAGGCGCCCGCCGTCGAGGGCATGAAGGACCTGAACGCCCGCGAGAAATGGGCCGTCGCCCCGATCATCGCGATCATCATCGCGATGGGCGTCTTCCCCCAGCCGGTGCTGAACGTGATCAACCCTTCGGTGAAGGAGACGCTGGTGCGGGTCGACAAGCAGGACCCCGCGCCGGACATCACCGGTAACGTCGCCGAGAACGGAGCCCGTCCATGAACACCGGCGGTCAAGCGACCATGGTTCTGGCGCAGGGGGGTGACATCCCCGCGCCGCACATCGAGTACGGGCAGCTCGCCCCGATGCTGCTGGTCTTCGGCGTCGCCGTGGCAGGGGTTCTGGTCGAGGCGTTCGTCGGCCGCACGTGGCGCTACTACCTCCAGGTGCCGCTCGCGTTCCTCGGCCTCGCCGGCGGCTTCGCCTGGACGGTGGCGCTGGCATGGCGCGACGACCCGCACCACGTCGCCGCCGAAGGCGCGCTCGGCGTGGACGGCCCGACCCTGTTCCTCCAGGGCACCATCCTGGTGCTGGCGCTGGTCAGCCTCCTGCTGATCGCCGAGCGCGGCGACGGCCGCGCCGGGGCGGTCGGCGGGCACTTCGCCGCGCAGGCGTCCGCGCTGCCGGGCAGCGAGGCCGAGCAGCGCGTCACCCAGGCGGGCGTCATCCAGACCGAGGTCTTCCCGCTGATGATGTTCGCCGTCGGCGGCATGATGATGTTCCCGGCGGCGAACGACCTGCTCACGATGTTCGTGGCGCTGGAGGTCCTGTCGCTGCCGCTGTACCTGCTGTGCGGGCTCGCCCGCCGCAGGCGCCTCCTCTCCCAGGAGGCGGCCGTCAAGTACTTCCTGCTCGGCGCGTTCTCCTCGGCGTTCTTCCTGTACGGCGCCGCGCTCCTGTACGGCTACGCCGGGTCGGTGCGGCTGTCGGAGATCTCCGCGCAGATCGGCAAGGACGCCGGCAACGAGACGCTGCTCCTCGCCGGGGTCGCGCTGCTGTCGGTCGGGCTGCTGTTCAAGCTCGGCGGCGTCCCGTTCCACATGTGGAAGCCGGACGTGTACCAGGGCGCCCCGACCCCGATCACGGCGCTGATGGCGTCCTGCACGGTCGTGTCCGCGTTCGGCGCGATCCTGCGCGTCTACTACGTCGTGTTCGAGACCCTCGAATGGGACTGGCGCCCGTTCATGTGGGGTGTGGCCATTCTCACCATGGCCATCGGGTCGATCATCGCGATCACACAGACCGACATCAAGCGGATGCTGGCGTACTCGTCGATCGCGCACGCGGGCTTCCTGCTCATGGGCGTGATCGCGGCGTCCCCGGACGGCCTGTCGAGCACCCTGTTCTACCTGCTCGCCTACGGGTTCACCTCCGTCGGCGCGTTCGCCGTCGTCACGATGGTGCGGGACGCGGGCGGCGAGGCGGGCCACCTGTCGCGGTGGGCGGGGCTCGGGAAGCGGTCCCCGGTCGTCGCGGGCGTGTTCGCCTTCTTCCTGCTGGCGTTCGCGGGCATCCCGCTGACCAGCGGGTTCACCGGGAAGTTCGCGGTGTTCAAGGCGGCCGTGGAGGAGGGCGCGACACCGCTGGTGATCGTCGCGGTCGTCTCGTCCGCCGTGGCGGCGTTCTTCTACGTCCGTGTGATCGTCGTCATGTTCTTCAGCGAGCCGGACGCGGACGGGCCGGTCGTGGTGGCCGGGCCGGCGACCGCGGTCGCGGTGGCGCTCGGCGCGACGGCTACTGTGGTACTCGGCGTGCTCCCACAGCCCATTCTGGACCTTGCGGGACAAGCCACGACCCACATGTTCGTCCGGTAGGGAGTCCTGGGTGAGCAACCCTTCCAGCGAGAAACCCGGCGGGCCGGGCATCGAGTCCGGCCCGTTCGGGCTTTCCATCGACGCGGCGCTCGCCGCCGACGCCAAGGAGCGCCTCGCCGCCGTCGAGGCCCTCCTCCTCGACCGCGTCCGCGGCGAGGACCCGCTGCTCTCCGACGCCTCCAAGCACCTCCTGGAGGCGGGCGGCAAGCGGTTCCGGCCGATGCTGGTGCTGCTCGCCTCCCACTTCGGCGACCCGTCCGCGCCCGGCATCATCCCGGCCGCCGTCGTCGTCGAGCTGACCCACCTCGGCACCCTCTACCACGACGACGTGATGGACGAGGCGACCGTCCGCCGCGGCCAGCAGTCCGCGAACTCCCGCTGGACGAACACCGTCGCGATCCTGACCGGCGACTACCTGTTCGCCCGCGCGTCCGACCTGCTCGCCGACCTCGGTCCGGACGCCGTCCGCATCCAGGCCCGCGCGTTCGGGCGGCTCGTCCGCGGCCAGATCCAGGAGACCGTCGGCCCGCGTCCCGAGGCCGACCATCTGGAGCACTACCTCCAGGTCGTCGCCGACAAGACCGGCTCGCTGATCGCCGTCTCCGGCCACTTCGGCGCGCTCCTCGCGGGCGCGCCGCCCGAGATCGTCCGGACGGTCACGTCCGCGTGCGAGAAGATCGGCATCGCGTTCCAGCTGTCCGACGACATCCTGGACGTCGCGTCCGAGACGGAGGAGTCGGGCAAGACCCCCGGCACCGACCTCCGCGAGGGCATCCGCACGCTGCCGATGCACCACGTCCTCGCCGGGATCGGCTCGGGCCCGGACGACGCCCGCCTCCGCGAACTCCTCGTCCAGGACCTCTCCGACGACGCGCTCCACGCCGAGGCCCTCGCGCTGCTGCGCGCGCACCCCGCCATGGACCGCGCCCGCGCCGACCTGGGCCGCTGGGCCGAGGACGCCCGCAAGGAACTCCTCACCCTCCCGGCCATCCCGGCGCGCGACGCCCTCACCCACCTCTGCGACTACGTGGTCTCAAGGACGGGCTGACGTCGCCTAGACGTTCTGCGGCTGGGCTTCCTCAGAAAGCCCCCGGTACTTCATGGCGTGCAGGACGAGGTCGATGAGGACCTCCTTGCACGAGTCGAGCCGGCGGGCGTCGCAGAGCATCACCGGAACCTTCGGCCCCAGGTTGAGGGCCATCTGGATCTCCGCGAGGTCGTACCGCTTGGCGCCCTCGAAGCAGTTGACGGCGACGACGAACGGCGTCTTGCGGCGCTCGAAGTAGTCGACCGACGGGAAGCAGTCGGACAGGCGCCGCGTGTCGGCGAGGACGACCGCGCCGAGCGCCCCGAGCGCGACCTCGTCCCACATGAACCAGAAGCGCTTCTGGCCGGGGGTGCCGAACAGGTAGAGGACGTACTCGTCCCGCATCGTGATGCGGCCGAAGTCCATCGCGACCGTGGTGGTGTCCTTGCGTTCGACGCCCGCGATGTCGTCCACGCCGACGCCGCGGTCGGTGAGGAGTTCCTCGGTGCGCAGCGGCTGGGTCTCCGAGACCGTGCCCACCATGGTGGTCTTGCCGACCCCGAAGCCGCCCGCGATCACGATCTTGACCGCGGTGGGGAGCCGGCGGGCGCGCACACCCCCTGCCGGGGTGCTGCGCCTAGAGGGCCCGGAGACCATCGATCACCGCCTTGTAGATCCTGATGTCGTGCATGTCCGCCTCCGGTTCGGGTTCCTGCAGGGAGACGAACCCCTTGTCGAGCAGATCGCCGAGCAGCACCCGCACCGTCGCGACGGGAAGGTCGAGATGGCCGGTGATCTCGGCGACCGACATCACGGTCTGGCAGAGCCGGATGATGGCCAGATGCTCGGGCCCGAGCCCGACCGTGGTGTCGGGTTCCACGCCGACCGCGACCACCATCGTGATCAGGTCGAAGCTGCCGCGGGACGGCTCGGTGCGGCCGCTCGTCATCACGTACGGGCGCACCATCGGCCCGGCGCTCTCGTCGAGCCAGCGTTCCGCGGCGTCCTGCTCTGACGGCGGGGCCGGCGGGGCCGGCTCGGGGGGCGCCGGATCCTCCGCCCAGAAATCGAGCGAGGGGTCGTCCGGGGGGATCATGCGGGACGCCCCTCCGCGCCCTCCGCACGGGCCGGCGAGGTGAGGTGGTGGCCCATCGCCGTGACGAGCATCGCCATCTCGTAGGCGGTGAGGCCCACGTCGGCGTCCTCCTCGGCCAGCACCGCGAGGCAGGCGCCCTTGCCGGCGACCGTCACCAGCAGGTACGCGGACTGCATCTCGACGATCGTCTGCCGGACGGGCCCGCCGCCGAACCGGGTCCCGGCCCCCTTGGCGAGGCTCTGGATCCCGGCGGCGACGGCGGCGAGGTGCTCGCCGTCGTCCTGCGTCACGCCCTCGGAGGAGGCCATGAGCAGGCCGTCCGCCGACAGCACGACGGCGCTCCTGGCGTGCGGCAGCCGGTGGACGAGATCGTCCAGCAACCAGCCCAGATCGGATGCGGAACCGGTCTTCTGCGTCACTGATCTTCCTCGCCTTCCGCTGCGTTGGTGCCGAGGATCTTGCCGCTCTCTCCGGCCTCGCCCGCCTGCTCGGCTCGGGCGGCGTCGGAGCGGCCCTGCCGGGTGCCGCGCTGGTAGGAGCCCATGATCCGCTGGATCTCCTCGGGGGAGCGGCCGGGGTCGTCGTGCTCGTCCGGCTCGCCGGCCGCGACCGGTTCGTCGGTACGGAGCGGCTCGGCCAGGTTCGCCTGCGGAACCCGGACGGGCAGGCCGGACGGTGTGGTGGAGATGTCGGGCACGGGTGGCTGGTCCTCTGGCCGGGGATGGGAGTCCTCCGCCTCGGGCCGCGGACCGGCGTCGGCCTCGTCATGCCCGGCGGGCTCGTCCGCCCGGGGTTCGCCGGTGGCGGGGTGCCCGCCGGGTTCGCCCGCACCGTCGGAGCCGGACGGGGACGGAGCCGTTTCGCGCTCGGACGCAGCCGGTTCGCGCTCGGGCGGCGGCACCGCCATCAGCGCGGGCTGCGGCCCGGTTCCCCCACCGGGCCCGGAGGCGGCGCCGATCGCGGCGGGCCGGCGCACCTCCAGGCCGTTCTTGGTGGTGGCGGCCGGGAGGGGCGCCGGAGCCTGCTCGACGACGAGTTCCCGGGGGATGACGACGACGGCGGTGGTCCCGCCGTAGGCGGAGCGTTTGAGCGAGACCTGCACGTTGTAGCGCTCGGCGAGCCTGCTGACCACGAACAGGCCGAGCTGCACGGAGCTCTGCAGGTTGAAGTCGGGCGGGTCGGCGATCCGCGCGTTGATCTCGTCGAGCTTGTCGTCGGTCATGCCGAGCCCGCGGTCCTCGATGTCGATGGCGTAGCCGCTGGCCACCATGTGCCCGCCGACCTGCACGACGGTCTCGGGCGGGGAGAACGACACCGCGTTCTCGATCAGCTCGGCGAGCAGGTGGGTGAGGTCGCCGACGGCGCGTCCGGCCAGCTCGACCGGCCCGAACGGCAGCACGGTGACGCGGGTGTAGTCCTCGACCTCGCCGACCGCGGCGCGCACGACGTCCACCATCGGGACGGAGTTGCGCCACCCGCGGGCGGGCAGCGCGCCGGACAGCACGATGAGGTTCTCGGCGTTGCGCCGCATCCGGGTCGCGAGGTGGTCGAGCTTGAACAGCTCCTCCAGCTCCTTGACCTCGATGTCGCGGCGGCGCTCCATGGTGTCGAGCATGGTCAGCTGCCGGTGCACGAGCGTCTGGGTGCGGCGGGCCAGGCTGAGCAGGACGTCCCGGACGCCGCGCCGCAGCTCGGCCTGCTCGACGGCGGTGCGGATCGCGGTCTCCTGGACGGCGTTGAACGCGCGCCCCACCTGCCCGATCTCGTCGGTGCCGAACTCCAGCGGCGGCGCCTCGGCGGCGACGTCCACCGTCTCGCCATGCCCGAGCCGCTCCACGACCCCGGGCAGCCGCTTCTCCGCCAGCTCCCACGCCGCGCTCCGCAGCCGCTCCAGCTGCCGCACCAGCGCCCGCGCCGTGGTGATCGACACGATGACGGACGCGATGACCGCCAGCAACCCGAGCCCCCCGGCCAGCGCCAACCGCACGAACACCCCGACCGCGACCGGTTTGGCGCGTTCGACCAGCCGCTCGCCGCCGTTCAGGACGACGTCCTCGAGTCCCGTCTGGACGACCTCCATCGACCTCCGCCAGTCCTCGGCCTTGAGGCGCAGCGGTGTGCCGGGCCGACTCTGGAACACGCGGTCCTCCATGGCACGGACCTGCCGGTAGGCGGCGCTTTCCGTCACCCGCCGGTAGTCCGCGAGGTCGGCGGCGGGCAGTTCGGCCGCCGCCTCCTGGTGGAGATGGCGCTGCGTGCCGACGAGGGCGATGAACTGCGCGTGATCGGCGCTCGAGAGGCGGCCGGCGGCCAGCGCGCCGGCGAGCACGGCGTCCTCCCGGGAGAGGATCTCCTTGGCCCGGGTCAGCGAGTTCAGGGCCCGGCTGTCCTTGGCGATCCCCTCGTCGTTGACGCCGCCCGCGGCGTTGTAGATGCGGAACGCCGAGTCGATGAGCGCGTTGAAGGGCCGCATCGCCGACTCGCGGTCGGCCCTCCGGGCGTCGATCGCGTTCCGTCCGGCCGTGATGCCGTCGAGGAGGCCGAAGGACTCCTTGATGCGCCGTTCGAGGAAGTCACCGCCCGCGCCGGACGCGTCGCCCGCGCGCTGGCGGTAGATCGTCCGGGCGGCGTCCACCTCGGCGCGCTGCGTGTCGAGCGCCTGCCGCTGCTGGAGGCCGGGGCTGTTGAGATAGACGAGCGACAGCCTGCGTTCCTTCTGCAGGCTCGTCACGAGGTCGACCATCGGCCGGGTGACGTTCTGGTCGATCGTGTTGGCCGAGACGAGGGTCAGTCCCTCCCGGAGGGTGACCCAAGCGGCGAAGGCCCACAGTGCGATCAGGGACGCGATCAGGGCCGTGATCTTGGTCCGCAGACGCGTGTTGCGGATGCGCATCAACCTGTCCTCAACGAGTTCCGGATGACTCGCGGTCCGTTACCGGGGGGTTGCCGCCTTCGAGCCGCTGCTGTCGCTGGGTGCATTGCGAGAGAGGTCGCCGCCGTGCACCCGCTGTACCTTAGCAACATAGACGGTGCAATTGGCGCAGTTTGTCTACATCGGAAAGAAAGTCGCCCGAGGAGAGCCGCGAACTGTGACCTACGTTACATGTGCGAACGGCGGACAGCCCCACCGTGCGCTTGCCGTGCGGTGTCCGCCAGGTGAAGCGCGGACAACACCGCGCCTTTCACAATCGCCCTCGGATGGTAGAGATCCTTGTCATGCCAAAGCGCCGGGCCGGAAATCCCGCAATCGTCCCGGCCGTTCGCCGTCCGGTGGAGAAAATCGCACCCGCGGTTGAAGGATTCTTCTACTTCCGGTGCCATGGGCCCGGTCAGCGCCAGAGTTTGCAACGCATAAGCGGTCTCCTCCGCCGTGCCCTCCCACCGGCCCCATGAGCCGTCCGAACGCTGCGTCGTGAGGACCCACTCGTGCGCCCACCGGACGCTCGTCCCGACGTCCCGGTTTCCGGCGTCGTCGCCGAACTGACTCAGCGCGAGCGCACAGCACATCGTCGAATAGTAGGGCGAGGCGTGCCAGCGGTCGGACCAGCTTCCGTCGTACCGCTGCCGCTCGCTCAGCAGGCGCGTGAGCTTTCGCACGGCCTCCCGGTAACGCGCCATCCCGGCGTTCGCGGGGACGCCATGCGGTGGCGGCGTACCGCCCATGGACGCGGTGCGCAGATACTGGCCGAAGGCGTCGAGGACATGCGCGTTGACGGTGACCGAGAAGCCTTGTTCGCCGGGCCACGTGCAGAAGTGCGTTTCCGTTTCGAACTCCCACAGCGCGTCCGGGGCGTGCGGCTTACCGAGCAATGCGAGCGTGTACAGGGTCACGGACGTGGTGTCCGCGTCCGCGGGCAGCCCCAGAGCGGCGGCGGCCCCGCCCGGCCCGAGCGCGGCGGCCAGCTCGGACACGATCTGCGCCGGCACGCGGACGGCCAGACCCGACCGGATCAGGCCGCTCACCACCCACGACCGTTCGAAGACGGTGATCGGTATGCCGCAGGGCGCCAGGCCGCCGTGGCCGTCCACCACGCGTTCGAGGAAACGCCTGGCCCTGCCCCGGGCCGCGGCGTCACCGGACCGGCCCGTCTCGTCCAGCCAGGCGGCGGTGGCCGCGGCGGACGCTCCCACCGTCCCGGTCGGCTCTGGCTTGATCGCGTGATGCCCGCGCGCGGCGGTGCCTACGACCTCCAGGGCATGCAGGACCTTCAGCGGCAGGCCCGTGCCGTTGCGGACGGCCGCCCGAACCATCTCCAGCCGCGCGCCGTCCACCCCCGCCGGGAGGGCCAGCCGCCCGGCGAAGGAGAGTGGGGAGAGCGCCGTGCCCGCGCGCCCGGTCACGTCGCCGAGACGGTCGTTGATCGACCGGATCAGGGCGGCGATGATCAGGTCGTTCGCGGGCGTGTCGGGAATGGCTCGCGCGTCCATGCAGGGCAGCATCCGCGCCAGCTGCTGGAGCCCGCGCTCGGCGGGCCGGAGCTGGGCCGCCGTGCCCGCGGTGCCGTCCGGCGTCCGGCGCAGCGCCTCGAGGAGCGCCTCGACCGCGCTCAGCGTGGGGACGATCGAGTAGCCGCCGAACCCGCCCCAGCCGCCGTCGGGACGCTGCGTGGCGACCAGGTGCTCCAGCCGCCGGCGATGCCCCCTGAGCCAGGGGGCGAGGGTCACCAGCCGCC
The DNA here is from genome assembly GCF_004348535.1 of Actinomadura sp. KC216. Taxonomy (GTDB): domain Bacteria; phylum Actinomycetota; class Actinomycetes; order Streptosporangiales; family Streptosporangiaceae; genus Spirillospora. Next base: position 4,218 of record NZ_SMJX01000002.1, on the reverse strand, counting down.
CAGTCTCGTAGACGGACGGGGACACCTGCCCCCATGGCTCGTCCAGCAGCCCGGCGACCAGCTCCCGCGCGGCCGCGTGGAGATCGGCGCCGCCATCCGCTTCGGTCGTGCCCGTCTGGGGGGCGTTGTCCTCGACGCTCACAGCGTCCCCCAGTAGTCGGTGACGCCGTAGAAGCCGACGCTGAAACCGATCTGCCGTTCGAGGTAGGCGGCGGCCTCGGGGCAGTCGTCCTTGAGCGGGTCGATCAGCTTCCGGCTGTGCTCGACCATCTCCTCGATCCGTCCCCGCACGTCGCCGCGCTCCACGCCGAGCATCAGGGCGTTGAGATCACCCCACTCGACGTCGCGCCGGTAGGTGGCGAGGTCGTTGAGGAGCCTCAGGATGCGCTGCACCTCCTGGCTCGCCGCCCACAGCTCGTCGACGCGGGCGACGGTCGCCGCGTCCCCGGTGTGGATCCAGTGGGCGAGGTTGACCCAGGTGGTGCCGAAGTTGTCGGCGTTCGCCAGATAGTCCTCGAAAGTCGGCGGTGCGGCGCGGCCGGCGGCCAGGTCCGCCTTCCACTCCCATTCGCGGGCCATGGCGGCCAGCCAGCGGCCGAGCTGGTCACGCCAGACCGGGAGGATGCCGGACGCGGGCCCGCCGCGAAGATCCTCCACGATCTCCGCCAGGAAGGTCGTGATCGCGCTGCCACCGGCGGGCTTCGTGCCGTCCGCGACCGCGAGGCATCCCGTGATCAGGCGCTGGACCTCGTCCCGCGTCCCGGCGAGGTAGTCGATCTGCCAGTCGGCCGCGAAGTTCCACATCGACGTCTTGATGGCGATCCGGAGATCGGCCGCGGTCGCCCAGGGAGAGCCGAACGCGTTGGCGAGCGCCACGGCCGAGAAGAGCCGCCCGTCGAAGGGCTTGCTGGGAAAGAGATCGGGATAGGCGTCGACGCACTCTTGCAAGTCGCGCTGGCATTCCATCGCCAGGGCGCAGATCCGTCCGTGCTCCGCCGCGGCAGACGTCTCCCCGCCGCCGAACGGAACCGGATCCATTCCGGGCGCCATCACCGCTTGACCGGGACGAGGCGGATCCGGATCGGTTCGCGGGGCTTCAACGTGATGTCGACCCGCGGCTCGACCGGCGCCGTGTTCTGCAGCACCGGACGGAACCGGCTCAGCAGTGTCGCCAGGATGAGCGGCGCCTCGAGGAAGAAGAACACGCGTCCGGCGCACTGGTTGGGGCCGCCGCCGAAGGCCATGTAGGCGAACCGGTGACGCGAGACGTCCGGCGCGAAGCGCTCGGGGTCGAAGACCTCGGGCTCCGGCCAGAACTCCGGCAGCCGGTGGGTCAGGAAGGGAGAAATGATCACGGTGGATCCGGCGCGGATCCGCACCCCGTCGATGACGTCGTCGGCCCGGACGGTCCGGGGGGTGATCCACGCGACGGAGTACCAGCGCAGGACTTCGTGCAGGAGCTTCTTGGTGTAGACGAGGTCTGGCACGTGGTCGAAGCCGGGGGTGTCCGTCCCCACCACCGTGTCGATCTCGTCGTAGAGCCTGGCGCGGATCTCGGGGTGGGCGTCCAGCGCCGCCCAGATGAAGGAGAGCGCCGACACGGTGGTGTCGGTGCTCGCGACGAACAGGCCGACGATGCCGTCGCGCACCGCCTGGTCGTCGACGCCCCTGCCCTCGCCGTCCCGCGCCCGGATCATCATGGAGACGACGTCCTGCCCGTCCGCGCCGGTGCGCCGCGCCTCCCGGACGATGGGGAGGATGAGATCGTCGACGGCCTGGACGCAGCGGTTGAAGGCCCGGTCGCCGGGAAGCGGGATCGACAGGGGCATGAAGGGCATCAGCATCCGGGACCGGAACGACGACGTGGTGGCCGTGACCATCACGCGGCCGAGCTCGTCGATCTCCGACAGCGAGATGCGGTCGCCGACCAGGACCCGGATGATCGTCCGGTACACGACGCGGGTCATCTCCGCGAAGGCGTCCACCGGCCCGCCGTGCTCGGCGCGCGCGCCGAGATCGTCGACGGCCTCGGCGATGGTGGCGGTCATCTCGTCGGAGAAGGCCGCGATGCTCGGGCCGGACAGCAGCGTCTGGAAGACCTTGCGCTTGACCGGCCAGCTCGGATCGACGTCGGAGCCCTCGCCGGTGAGCCGGCTGAGCGGCTTCCACATCATGCCTTCGCGGCGGTAGTTGGCCACGTGGTCGCGCAGGACGTACTGCAGGTGCTCAGGGTGGGTGATCAGGTACGGGCGGAAGGGGCCGAGGTTCACCCGCGCGATCCGGCCGCCGGCCTCCCGGCCGATCGCGGCGAATGCCTTCAACGGGTCCCGCAACAGCGCCGGCAGATGCCCGAGGGACAGGACGGGAGCATCGTGAACGGATCGCGGACCAGCATCGACGGACATTCTCGACCCCTATGACGGCGGGCGCGGTGGTCGGGCGGCGGGGACCCTGAGAGACTTCGGTCGCTGGGGCTGATTTACGTACTTTGTTGATGGTTGTGCACTGTTGACGGTTTCGAGTGGAGTATCACATGATCATTTAACGAAAACAAGCATCCTCTCGGTAGGAGTTTCACCAATCCCAGGTGACGTGGATCACTTTGCAAGCAATTTGTCACGAAGTCAGACTCGCTTCACTGGCAGTCGCTAACATTCGACTCGACCTAAATCGAATTCAGGTTCGAAATAGGTGAAGCGTGTCGAATGATCTTCTAGCGGTCGGCCAGCGGGAGCGTGGGCCAGGGCCGCCGCCGGGATACCGCGATCTCGCCCATCAGCCGGTGGCCGCCGCAGCTCGCCACCACCGTGTAGGTGCCCGGCTTTATGTCGCGCCCGATCGTCGCGGTTCCGTTCTTCGCCGGCCTGGTGAACGCCTCGGACATCACCTGTTGCCCATGGCTCACGCACTGCGGGACCGAGACGTCGACCCGCTGGCCCGGATGCGCCACGTCGGGGTCGACCAGGACGGCGCCGTCGTCCGTCGCGTCGCCGGTCCCCGGGGCCAGCATGCCTGCGGCGATGAGGCCCGTTCCTAGGACGATGACGCTGACCAGCCGCAACGGGGGCTCCTTGGATCCGGGCGCGTGTGACGTCCGGCACTTTAGCCGCCCCGGGCGCTCCCGGGGAGCGGTTCCCGGCGGGCGACGCGCAGTCCGTTCCACGTCAGCATCACCAGCGCGAGCCACACCAGCAGGAAGCCCGCCCAGCGGCTCGGCGGCATCTCCTCATGCTGGACGAACACCCCGATGGCGAACTGCAGCACAGGGGCCAGGTACTGCAACATGCCGATGACCGTCAGCGGCAGCCGGATCGCCGCCGCGTTGAAGAACATCATCGGCACAGCGGTCACAACGCCCGCCGTGGCCAGCAGCAGGGCCTGCCCGACACCCTGATGCCCGAACGTCCCGTCGCCCTGCCCCTCCAGCAAGACCACGAACCCCAGAGCAGGCAGGAACAGCACAGCCGTCTCGACCGCCAGGCCCTCCGCCGAAGGCATGTCGGCGAACTTCTTGATCAGCCCATAAGTCCCGAAAGCGAACGCCAGTACCAGTGCGATCCAGGGAGGGCGCCCGTAGTCGACGGTCAACACGACCACGGCCACCGCACCCATCCCAACCGCGCACCACTGCCACCCCCGGAGCCGCTCCCGGAACACGACGACCCCGAACAGCACACTGATCAGCGGATTGATGAAGTACCCCAGCGCCGCCTCGATCGTCTGCCCGCTGTTGACGGCGTAGATATACGTCCCCCAGTTGACGGTGACGACCACGGCCGCCAGCGCCAGCAGCCCACCCTGCCGGACGCTCAACGCCCTCACCCACCGCCGCTGCACCGCGAGCACCGCACCCACCGCGACCAGCGACCACATGATCCGGTGCGCGAGGATCTCGACCGCGCCCGCAGGCTTCAGCAGCGGCCAGTACAGCGGGAACAGCCCCCACAGCCCGTACGCCGCGACCCCGAACGCGATGCCCCGCCTCACGAAGGCAACCTACCAGGACGTAATCAGCCATAAGGAACAACACTCATGACCCCTCGTGAGAGCTAACCTGGAGGCATGTTCGGCTTCGCGAAGACCCAGATGGTCACCCCGGAGAAGGCGCTCCCAGGCAGGGACGAGCCCATCCCGGTCCCACCGCGCCACGAGGTCCTCAACGCCCCGCTCGCCCCGCCCTACCCGGACGGCGCCGAGATCGCCGAGTTCGCCCTCGGC
>NZ_SMJX01000029.1 GCF_004348535.1 Actinomadura sp. KC216 | reverse complement strand
CGCCCGGCCCGAGCACCAGCGCCCACCCGCCCGATTCTCTGCTCAGCGTCATGCCGGCGAGCCTAGGAAGCGCGGCACCCGCCCCGCATCCGGCGACCGGCCGAACCCGGCATCGGTCTCCGGACCGATCCGTTGTATCTTGACATCGAGACAAGTGCCGGGACACGTGAGGCGGACTATGAACACGGTGTGGGACCCAGCGCAGTACGAGGCCTTCGGCGGCGAACGCGCCAGGCCCTTCCGCGAACTCACCGGACGCCTCGACGGCGCCGACCCCGCCCGCGTGGTCGATCTCGGCTGCGGGACGGGGGAGCTGACCGCGACCCTCGCCGCCCGCTGGCCGGGGGCGGTCATCGACGCCCTCGACAGCTCCGCCGAGATGATCGCCGAGGCCCGGCGGCGCGAGATCCCGGGACGGCTGAGCTTCCGCGTCGGCGACGTCGCCACCTGGCGGCCCGAGGGCCCGGTCGACCTCATCGTCAGCAACGCCGTCCTGCAATGGGTCCCGGAGCACCTCGACCTGCTGCCCCGGTGGGTGGACGCGCTCACACCGGGCGGACGGCTCGCCTTCCAGGTCCCCGGCAACTTCGGCGAGCCCAGCCACGTCCTGCTGCGCGAGCTGGGCCGCTCCGACCGGTGGCGCGGCAAGCTCGGCGCGTTCCAGCGGGACGCTCCCGTCCTCGACGCCGCCGGCTACCTCGACCAGCTGACCCGCCACGGCTGCGCGGTCGACGCCTGGGAGACGACCTACATCCAGGTCCTGCACGGCGACGACCCGGTCCTCGAATGGGTCAAGGGCAGCGCGCTGCGGCCCGTCCTGTCCACGCTCGACCCCGCCGAGACGGAGGAGTTCCTCGCCGAGTACCGGGAGCGGCTGCGGCAGGCGTACCCGTCAGCGCCCTACGGCACCGTGTTCCCGTTCCGGCGGATCTTCGTGATCGCCACGCGCGTCGATTCTTGACCTCAAGATACCGTCTGGTGCATGCTGTCTCTTGATGTCGAGAGACACCGTGCCGAGCCGCGGCCTCTCGACGCCCAAGGACGGGGTGCCGCCAAGGCCCTGCCGAGGGACGCGAATCGTTCCCCTGCGGTGTGCCACCTCGGATGGTCCGGCGGCGTCCGGCGTATCCCGGCCTCGCGACCCGAGACCGGCGACCCCAGCCGGCGGCCATCCGGACGAACTCCGGACGGCCGCCGGTGCCGCCCGCCGGATACCGCCGCTTCTACGCTGACGACCCCGTGGGCAACCGTCTGGAATTCATGCAGGCGGACCGGTAGTCACGCGGCCTTCGGCCGTCACGCGGACGGGTCGGCGATCTCCGGGTCGCGGCGGCCCCTGCGCTGGGCCTTCTCCGCCTTGGCCGCGGCCTTCTCTTCCCTGGCGGCGGCCCTCTCCTCGGCCTTCTCCGCCTTCGCGGCGGCCTTCTCCGCGCGCTTCTCCGCGCGCTCCTGCTCCTTGCGCCGCTGGCGCGGATCGAGCGACGGCCTCGGCTCCAGCCCCGACAGGCCGTTCCACGCGAGGTTCACCACGTGCGCGGCCACGTCCTCGCGGCGCGGCTTGCGGACGTCCAGCCACCACTGGCCCGTCAGCGCCACCATGCCGACCAGGCTCTGGGCGTACAGCGACGCGAACTTGTCGTCGTAGCCGTGCCGGTCGAACTCCTGCGCGAGGATGTACTCCACCTCGCCGGCGATCTCGCTCAGCAGGCTCGCGTAGCTGCCGGTGCCGGTGCCGCCGTGCGAGTCCCGGACGAGGATCCGGAAGCCGTCCGGGTTCTCCTCGATGTACTTCAGCAGCGCCAGCGCGGCCTTCTCCAGCTTGCTCCGGTAGTGGACGGCCGAGTTCAGCGCCTCGGTGACGAGCCTCAGCAGCCGCTCGAACTCCCGGTCGACGACGACCGCGTACAGGCCCTCCTTGCCGCCGAAGTGCTCGTACACCACGGGCTTCGACACGCCCGCCGCGGAGGCGATCTCCTCCACCGACGTGCCGTCCAGCCCGCGCGCGGCGAACAGCGTCCGCCCGATGTTGAGCAGCTGCTCGCGGCGTTCCTTGCCCGTCATCCGCTTTCTGCGGGTCCGGGGTGCGGGATCTGTCACGGCATCAATTGTGGCGCTCACACCGCCTGCTTGGTGCGCTTCGCGGCCAGCCGGTCATCGTTCGGCCACCGGACGTCATAGGCCCAGCCCGCCTTCTCGAACAGCCAGATGATCCGCGCGCTGATGTCGATCTGCCCCTTCAGCACCCCGTGCCGCGCGCACGTCGGGTCCGAATGGTGCAGGTTGTGCCACGATTCGCCCAGCGAGGGGATGGCGAGCCACCACACGTTCCTGGACTTGTCGCGGACCTCGAAGTCCTCCTTGCCGAAGGTGTGGCAGATCGAGTTGATCGACCACGTGACATGGTGGACGAGCGTGATCCGGACGAACCCCGCCCAGAACAGCGCGGTCAGGAACCCGGCCCACGACATCGAGACCATGCCGCCGATCAGCGCCGGCAGCAGGAACGACACCGCCACCAGCCCGGGGAACGCGAGATGGATGCGCCTGATGTCGGAGTCGTTCAGCAGGTCCTTGGCGAACCGGCGCTTGGACGTCCGGTTCCCGTCGAACAGCCACCCGTAGTGCGCCCACGCCAGCCCCTTGGTCAGCGCCTTCCAGTCGTTGCCGAAGCGCCACGGGGAGTGCGGGTCCATCTCCTTGTCCGAGTGCTTGTGGTGCCGCCGGTGGTCGGCGACCCACATGATGACGGGCCCCTCGATCGCGAGGCTCCCCGCGAGCGCGAGGAAGACCTTCAGCGGACGCTTGGCCCTGAAGGACCCGTGCGTGAAGTGCCGGTGGTATCCGACCGTGATGCCGCCCGCGGACAGCACGTAGAAGACCGCCATGAGGATGATGTCCGTCCAGCCCAGGAACCTGCCCCAGGCCAGCGGGATCGCCGCGAACAGGGCCAGGAACGGGACGCCCGTGAACACGGCGACCAGCACGCGTTCGGCGTTCCCCTGGGGCACGGGCTCGGTCTCCGGGAGCCCTTGGCGGCGAGGAGGACCCACGGCCGGCGCTGTCGTCATTGCGTAACCACTCCCTGTGACTCGCGCTTCCTGCTACTGATGCCCTACCTACGCCACCGTAACCTACGGAACCGTAGGTTGGACACCGACGAACGGTAAATTCAGCAGGAAACTGCCCCACGAGCCACAAAACACTCTTCTCGCACCGACGTCCCGTTCCGGCCCGAGGCCGTCCCCGCCCGTCGCGGGGGCCGGTAATGGGTGTGGGCGCCGACCCTCCGACCGGTATCGTTGGTCCGGCAGGTGATCTCCGGCGGGGGGAATGTCCCGCCTGATCCGGCGTGGTGTAATTGGCAGCACCTGGGTTTTTGGTACCCATAGTTCAGGTTCGAGTCCTGGCGCCGGAGCCCTTGCGAGCGTCCGGGGCGCGCCGTCGATCGTCCAGGTCGGGCCATCGGTGGTGGCTGGATCGTGCCACGGGTGGGCGGCGGGGTGACAGGTCCGGAGCGGGCGGTATCCTGCCCGTGTCGGGTGCGTCCGGCCTGGTGGACAGGGATGTCGCGGGTGGACGTGCTCGCCGAACCGATCCCGTCCGCGATGCCGAGGAGCCTCCTTGTGAGTGCTGCGAGCCGACCGGCCGCCGTCATCGTTCTCGCCGCGGGCGAGGGCACCAGGATGAAGTCCCGTACCTCGAAGGTCCTGCACGAGCTGTGCGGGCGAAGCATGCTCGGCCATGTGCTGGCCGCCGCCCGCGAGCTGGAGCCCGAGCGGCTCGTCGTGGTCGTCGGGCACCGGCGCGAGCAGGTCGTGGAACATCTCGCCGAGGCCGCACCGGACGCCGAACCGGCCGTCCAGGAGCAGCAGAACGGGACCGGGCACGCCGTCCGGATGGCGCTGGAGCAGACCGGCGCGCTCGACGGGACCGTGGTGGTCCTGAACGGCGACGTCCCGCTGCTGCGGGGCGAGACCCTCACCGCGCTCGTCCGGACCCATGAGGGCGAGGGCAACGCGGCGACCGTCCTGACGACCGAGATGCCCGACGCGACCGGCTACGGGCGCATGGTCCGGGCGGCGGACGGCAGCGTCGAGGCGATCGTCGAGCACAAGGACGCGACCGAGGCGCAGCGCGCCATCAACGAGATCAACGTCGGCATGTACGCCTTCGACGGCGCCCTGCTCGCGGACGCCCTCAAGCGCGTCACCACCGACAACGCCAACGGCGAGGAGTACCTCACCGACGTGGTCGCGATCGTGCGCGGGGACGGCCACCGCGCCGGCGCGCACCTGGCCGCCGACTGGGTCGAGACGCAGGGCGTGAACGACAAGGTCCAGCTCGCGCAGGCGCGCAGGCAGCTGAACGACCGCATCCTCGAAGCGCACATGCGGGCCGGCGTCACCATCGTCGACCCCGCCACGACCTGGATCGACGTGCAGGTCACCGCCGAGCGGGACGCGGAGGTCCACCCGGGCACGCAGCTGCACGGCCGGACGCACCTGGGCGAGGGCGCCCGCGTCGGGCCCGGCTGCACGCTCACCGACACCCGGGTCGGCGACGGCGCGACCGTGACCAACGCGGTGTGCGTCGAGGCGGAGATCGGCCCCGAGGCGTCGGTCGGGCCGTACGCCTACCTGCGGCCCGGGACGCGGCTGGCCCGCAAGGGCAAGATCGGCACCTTCGTCGAGACCAAGAACGCCGACATCGGCGAGGGCAGCAAGGTCCCGCACCTGACCTACGTCGGCGACGCGGAGATCGGCGAGCACTCCAACATCGGCGCGAGCTCGGTGTTCGTGAACTACGACGGTGTGAAGAAGCACCGCAGCGTCATCGGGTCCCATGTGAAGACGGGCAGCGACAACATGTTCGTCGCGCCGGTGACGGTGGGCGACGGCGCCTACACGGCCGCCGGTTCGGTGATCGTCCAGGACGTCCCGCCGGGGGCGATGGCCGTCGCGCGGGCACGGCAGCGCAACGTCGAGGGCTGGGTCGAGCGCAAGCGCGCGGGCACGCCCGCCGCGGAAGCCGCCCGCCGGGCCCGCGAGGCGGAAGAGGCGGACGAAGCCCAAGAGGCTCATGAGGAGGACGCGCCGTAACCCGGCGCGTCCGGCGAAGACTGCCCCGCCCCAAGGCGGGGAGGTGGAGGACATCGGCGTCCTCCGCGAACAACAAGGCAACCCCGTGCCCCGGACTCTTGTGGTGCGCGGGGAGTGGGGACAACAACCCACGTGAAGGCATTTTCCATTGAGGGGGAGTTGTCAGAGGTGAGTGGGATCAAAGCGAGCGGCCAGAAGAAGCTGATGCTCTTCACCGGCCGAGCCCACCCGGACCTGGCCAAGGAAGTAGCCGACAACCTCCACGTCGACCTCACGCCGACGTCCGCGTACGACTTCGCGAACGGTGAGACGTTCGTGCGCTTCCTGGAGTCCGTCCGCGGCTCCGACGCCTTCGTGATCCAGAGCCACACCGCGCCCATCAACCAGTGGATCATGGAGCAGCTGATCATGGTGGACGCGCTGAAGCGCGCGTCGGCCAAGCGGATCACCGTGGTGGCGCCGTTCTTCGGGTACGCCAGGCAGGACAAGAAGCACCGCGGCCGCGAGCCGATCTCGGCCCGGCTGATGGCGGACCTGTTCAAGACCGCGGGCGCCGACCGGCTGATCACGGTCGACCTGCACACCGCGCAGATCCAGGGCTTCTTCGACGGCCCGGTCGACCACCTGTTCGCGCTGGACCTGCTGGCGCACCATTTCGAGAGCCGCCTGGACACCTCGCAGGTGACGGTGGTGGCACCGGACGCGGGCCGGGTCCGGGTGACCGAGCGCTGGTCGGACCGGCTCGGCGGCGTGCCGATGGCGATCATCCACAAGAAGCGCGACCCCGACGTGGCGAACGAGGTGAAGGTGTTCGACGTCGTCGGCGAGGTCGCGGGCCGCACCTGCGTCGTGGTGGACGACATGATCGACACCGGCGGCACGATCGTGAAGGCGGCGGACGCCCTGTTCGACCACGGCGCCAGCCGCGTCGTCGTCGCCGCCACGCACGGCGTCCTGTCGGGCCCGGCGGTCGACCGTTTGAAGAACTCGCGCGTCTCTGAAGTCGTGTTGACCAACACCCTGCCGATCCCGGAGGAGAAGCAGTTCGACAAGCTCACCGTCCTGTCGATCGCCCCCTTGGTAGCCCGCGCCATCAACGAGGTCTTCTCCGACGGCTCGGTCACCAGCCTCTTCGGCGGGCATTCTTAATATCTCCTCCTTCTGGCCCCGGCGTCGCAGGCGCCGGAGGGGCGGCTGCGGCTTGGGGTGGGTCTTCGATCGGCTAGACTTTGGCGACCGCGTTTGCCTCAGGTCGTTCAGTGCGTGCCGGTTAGGTCCCGCGCTCCCTGGGTAACGCAATGAGTCTTTGAGTCGCCCGCCCCCCGTTGGCGTGCGAGGATCGCTACTGTCCGTAGCGGACGTCCGATGGCGGACGGCCGTGGATCGCAACAATGAGGAGTTTTCGCCGTGTCCGAGGTACGCATCGCCGCCGAACCGCGCACCGAGTTCGGTAAGGGTGCCGCGCGGCGCACCCGCCGGGCCGGCAGGGTGCCCGCCGTGCTCTACGGTCACGGAACCGACCCGCAGCACATCTCGCTTCCGGGCCACGACCTGATGCTCGCGCTCAAGACGCCGAACGTGCTGCTGACGATCGAGGGCCTCGGCGGCGGCGCCGAGCTGGCGCTGCCGAAGGACGTGCAGCGCGACCCGATCAAGGGGTTCCTGGAGCACGTCGACCTGCTGCTGGTCAAGCGCGGCGAGAAGGTCACCGTCGACCTGCCCGTCGTGCTGGTCGGCGACGTGGTCGCGGGCGGCCAGGTCGCGCAGACGGCGGTGGAGATCTCCGTCGAGGCGGAGGCCACGCACATCCCCGAGTCCGTCGAGCTGGACATCAGCGGCCTGGAGATCGACAGCCAGGTGCTGGCCAGGGACCTGAAGCTGCCGTCCGGCACCACGCTGATGGCGGACGAGGAGACCCTGATCGTCCAGATCCGCGACGCGACCGTGTCCACGGAGCCGGAGGTCGAGGCCGAGGCGGAGGCCGCCGAGGGCGAGGGCGAGGCCGGCGCCGAGGGCGAGTCCGCCTCCGAGTGACGGAGGCGGCCGGGCGCCGGGTGACCGGCGTTCTTCGGGCCGCATAGTCCTTCACGGTCCCTGCGGGTGTGCGCACCGGCGGGGGCCGTCCTCGTTGTGGAGGAGTTCGGGTGAGCGCGGATCTCTGGCTGGTGGCCGGCCTGGGCAATCCCGGGCCGGGCTACGCGAAGAACAGGCACAACGCCGGGTTCATGGTGCTGGACGTCCTGGCCGCGCGGGCGGGCGGGCGGTTCAAGGCGCACCGGGCGCGGGCGGAGGTGCTGGAGGGACGGCTGGCGGGCGCGCGGGCGGTGCTGGCGAAGCCGCGCTCGTTCATGAACGAGTCGGGCGGCCCGGTCAAGGGGCTGTGCGACTTCTACAAGGTGCCCGCGGAGCGGCTGATCGTCGTCCATGACGAGCTGGACATCCCGTTCGGCGCGGTGCGGCTCAAGCTCGGCGGCGGTGACAACGGCCACAACGGGCTGCGGTCGATCACGAAGTCGCTCGGCACGCGGGAGTACCTGCGGGTGCGGTTCGGGGTGGGGCGCCCGCCCGGGCGGATGGACGCGGCCGCGTTCGTCCTGAAGGACTTCTCGGCGGCCGAGCGGAAGGACCTCGACCTCGACGTGGACCGGGCGGCGGACGCGGTGGAGGCGCTGATCGCCGACGGGCTGGGCGCGGCGCAGAACGTCTTCCACGCGGGCTGAGCGAACGGCCTGCGTTTTCCTACGGACTGACCGGATCCGGCCACAGAGCGGGACCGCAAGATCACGATGAGAGACGATCCCCGAGGTCCGGGGGCGGTTCCGCCGCACGTCCGGCCTGTTTTGCCGGTGTTCTCGTGGTTTTGGGGGTGTCTGTCCGCTGACCACGGCAAAGGCGGTCGTAGGATGCTGCTCGAACGAGGTTCGTGATGCTTGTGAACCTCACGCGACGTTCAACCGTCTTCGGTGTGAATCGCGCTGACGGGGCGCGCGTTACAGGGGATTGGTGAGTGGTTTATGGCCGTCGTTGACAAGGTCCAGGCCGAGTCATCGATCAGCCATGAGCAGCGACGCGTGACCTCCCAGAGCTGGAGCGGATCCTACCGCCGGTTCGCCGGATGTCTCGATTTCTTCAGCATGCTCCTGGCCGGTGTGATCGCGTTCGTGCTCCGCTTCCCGGGCGTGCCGGAGAACCCCACGGGGTCCTACACGGCGCCGTACGTGGCGCTGACCTTGGCGCTGCCCGTGCTGTGGGTGCCGACGCTCATGCTGTGCCGGGCGTACCAGCCGAGGTACATCGGCGTCGGCTACGAGGAGTTCCACCGGGTCCTGCGCGCCGGGTTCATCTTCACGGCCTCGCTGGCGATCATCGCGTACGCCACCAAGACGGAGGTCGCGCGCGGCTACGTGGTCATGGCGATGCCGCTTGGCACGCTCCTCAACGTGTTCGCGCGGTACCGGCTGCGCAAGTGGCTGCACCGCAGGCGCTGGAACGGCGAGTGCATGCGCCGCGTGGTCGCGGTGGGGCACCGCACGTCCGTCGCCGACCTCATCCGGGTGCTGCAGCAGAAGCGCTACCACGGGATGGACATCGCGGCCGTGTGCCTGCCGCCCGCGCTGGCCGCGGGCGACGACGCGGTGAGCGAGGTCGAGGGCGTGCCGGTGCTGGGCGACTTCAGCCAGGCGGCCGCGGTCGCCGACCGGATCGGCGCCGACTCGGTGGCGGTGCTGGCCTGCCCGGAGATGGACGGCACCGCGCTGCGCCGGCTGGCCTGGCAGATCGAGCGCGACGACGTCGAGCTGGTGGTCGCGCCCGCGCTGATGGACGTGACCGGCCCCCGCATCTCGATCCGCCCGGTGGCGGGCCTCCCGCTGCTGCACGTGGAGCACCCCGAGCTGGACGGCGTCCGCAAGGTCCTCAAGGGGATGTTCGACCGGACGGCGGCGCTGGCCGGGCTGGTGCTGCTGAGCCCGCTGCTGGCGGTGGTCGCGCTCATGATCAAGGTGACCAGCGCGGGCCCGGTGATGTTCCGGCAGGTGCGGGTCGGGCGCGGTGGCCGCGAGTTCACGGTGTGGAAGTTCCGCACGATGGTCCGGGACGCGGAGGCCCGCAAGGTCGAGCTGCTGCAGCACAACGAGAACGACGGCGTCCTGTTCAAGATCCGCGCGGACCCGCGGGTGACGCCGGTGGGCCGCTGGCTGCGCCGGTACTCGCTGGACGAGCTGCCGCAGCTGTTCAACGTGCTGCGCGGCGACATGTCGCTGGTCGGGCCGCGCCCGCCGCTGCCGGAGGAGGTCGCCCAGTACGGTGGCGACGTGTACCGGCGGCTCGTGGTGAAGCCCGGGCTGACGGGCCTGTGGCAGGTGAGCGGCCGTTCCGACCTGACGTGGGAGGAGTCGGTCCGGCTCGACCTGCGGTACGTCGACAACTGGACGCTCGCCCTCGACCTGCAGATCATGTGGAAGACGTGGTCGGCGGTCTTCCGCGGCTCCGGCGCGTACTGACCCTGCCTATCCGACCGCCCATGCCGGGATCGTCCACCCTGCCGCGCGGCGGCATCCTGGACGCATGAGAAAGTTGACCGAGCAAACCAGCCGAGCCGGGAACGTGATCAAGGAATGACGGTGCAAGCGGCGGCGGACGATCACGCGCTGGCGGCGGACCTCGCCGCCGCGGCGGGACGCCTGCTGCTGGACGTGCGGGACGAGCAGGGATTCGCCGACGCGCGGGCCCTGAAGGACACCGGCGACCTGCGGGCGCACGAGTACCTCATGGCGGCGCTGGCGGAGCGCTGTCCCGGCGACGCCGTCCTGTCCGAGGAGGGCCGCGCGTCGGTCGCGGGGAAGCGGGCGGGCGGCGACGACCGCGCCCCGACCCGCAACGCCTCCGACGCGGAGCGGCGCACCGCCGACCGGGTCTGGATCGTCGACCCGCTGGACGGCACCCGCGAGTTCTCCGAGGAGGGCCGCCGCGACTGGGCCGTCCACGTGGCGCTGTGGCGGCGTGACCCGTCCGGCGGCGGGCGGCTCGTGGCGGGTGCGGTCGCGCTCCCGGCGCAGGGCCTGACGCTTCGGACGGACGCGACCGGCGGCGCGTCCCTCGTCCGGGTCGATCCCGGCGAGCCCGACCCGGTGACGGCCGGGAAGGACGCGTCCCGCAAGGGGCAGCCGCGCGAGGTCCCGCTGCACGCCCCGGCGCCGGACGCGGGCAAGCTCCGCATCGCCGTCAGCCGCACCCGCCCGCCCGACTTCCTCCGGCAACTCGCCGACAGGATCGACCTGGACGTGGAGCTCGTGCCGATCGGGTCGGCGGGGGCGAAGATATCCGCGGTGCTGCTCGGCGAGGTCGACGCGTATGTGCACGCCGGCGGCCAGTACGAGTGGGACTCGGCCGCTCCGGCGGCGGTGGCGCTCGCCGCGGGGGCCCACGCGTCCCGGGTGGACGGGGCGCCGCTGGAGTACAACCGGGAGGACCCCCGGCTGCCGGATATCCTGGTGTGCCACCCCGTGTCGGCGCCGACGCTGCTGACCGGCATCCGGGACGTGCGCGGCGCCTTGCCCGACTGACCAGTCGGCCCGGGCGACCCGCATGGCCCGACCGGCCCGCACGGCCGGGCTGCCCGGCGGACCGCCCGAAAGGGCCACCGCCGGGCGGGACTGAATCACCGCGGGCCGGCGTTCGATCCGGTGTGGCCTCGTCCCGTCGGCCACCGGTGCATCTGCCACAACAGCGTGAAAAGAGCCCTAGAACATGCAGCGTTGCGACTATCTGCTGTCCCAGTTGGACATCCTTGAGGCCGAGTCGATCCATATCTTCCGCGAGGTGGCGGCCGAGTTCGAGCGGCCGGTGCTGCTGTTCTCGGGCGGCAAGGACAGCATCGTGATGCTGCGGCTGGCGCAGAAGGCGTTCTGGCCGGCGCCGATCCCGTTCCCGGTGATGCACGTCGACACCGGGCACAACTTCCCCGAGGTGATCGAGTTCCGCGACCGCAGGGTCGCCGACCTCGGCATCCGGCTGGTGATCGCGTCGGTGCAGGAGTCGATCGACAGCGGCCGGGTGGTGGAGGAGAAGGGGCGCCGCGCGTCCCGGAACCGGCTGCAGACGACGTCGCTGCTGGACGCCATCGAGGAGCACCGGTTCGACGCGGCGTTCGGCGGGGCGCGCCGCGACGAGGAGAAGGCACGGGCGAAGGAGCGGGTGGTGTCGTTCCGGGACGAGTTCGGCCAGTGGGACCCGAAGAACCAGCGGCCCGAGCTGTGGAACCTGTTCAACACCAAGATCGTTCAGGGTGAGCATGTGCGGGTGTTCCCGCTGTCGAACTGGACGGAGCTGGACATCTGGGACTACATCCGCCGGGAGGGGCTGGAGCTCCCGCCGATCTACTTCGCGCACACCCGCCGCGTGTTCGAGCGGGACGGGCTGCTGCTGGACGCGGAGACCGGGTTCGCGAACCGCGGCGACGACGAGCCGGAGTTCGAGGCGACCGTCCGGTACCGGACGGTCGGCGACGCGTCCTGCACGGGCGCGGTGAAGTCGTCCGCGGTGACGCTGGACGAGGTGATCGAGGAGATCGCGGCCACGCGGATCACCGAGCGCGGCCAGACCCGCGCCGACGACCGCACCAGCGAGGCCGCGATGGAGGACCGTAAGAAGGAGGGCTACTTCTAATGGCCGGAACCGAGCCCGAGCAGGGCCCTTCCACTGTGAAAAGCATGGACCTCCTGCGGTTCGCCACCGCCGGCAGCGTCGATGACGGCAAGTCGACGCTGATCGGGCGGCTGCTGTTCGACTCCAAGTCGATCTTCGAGGACCAGCTGGAGTCGGTGGAGAAGACGAGCGCCGACCGGGGCGAGGAGTACACGAACCTGGCGCTGCTGACCGACGGGCTGCGCGCCGAGCGGGAGCAGGGCATCACGATCGACGTGGCGTACCGCTACTTCGCGACGCCGCGCCGCAAGTTCATCATCGCCGACACCCCCGGCCACATCCAGTACACGCGGAACATGGTGACGGGCGCGTCGACCGCCGACCTCGCGATCATCCTGGTGGACGCCCGCAAGGGCATCCTGGAGCAGTCGCGGCGGCACGCGTTCCTGACCACGCTGCTGCAGGTCCCGCACCTCGTCGTCGCGATCAACAAGATGGACCTGGTCGACTACGACCAGGGCGTCTACGAGCGGATCGTGGACGAGTTCACGGCGTTCGCCTCCAAGCTGGAGGTGACCGACATGACGTTCATCCCGATCTCGGCGCTGCACGGCGACAACGTCGTCCAGCGCAGCGTGAACATGCCCTGGTACGAGGGGTCGTCGCTGTTGCACCACCTGGAGCACGTGCACATCGCGTCCGACCGGAACCTGATCGACGTGCGGTTCCCGGTGCAGTACGTGATCCGCCCGCACGCGTCCACCGACCCGGAGCTGCACGACTACCGCGGCTACGCGGGGCAGGTCGCGGGCGGCGTGCTCAAGCCCGGCGACGAGGTCGTGCACCTGCCGTCCGGGCTGACCACGACGATCACGCACATCGACGGGCCGCGCGGCCCGGTGGACGAGGCGTACGCGCCGATGTCGGTCACGCTGCGCCTCGCCGACGACATCGACATCTCCCGCGGCGACATGATCGCGCGCCCGCACAACCGGCCCGAGGTCGCGCAGGACATCGACGCGATGGTGTGCTGGATGACCCCCGACCGCACCCTCGCGCCCCGGTCCAAGCTGATCATCAAGCACACGACCCGCACGGCCCGCGCCCTGGTGAAGGACCTGCACTACCGCCTGGACGTCAACACCCTGCACCGCGACGAGCAGGCCGCGGCGCTGGAGCTGAACGAGATCGGCCGCGTCTCCCTGCGGGTCACGCAGCCGCTGTTCGTCGACGACTACGGCCGCAACCGGCTCACCGGCGGCTTCATCCTCATCGACGAGGCCACCAACAACACCGTCGGCGCCGGCATGATCACCGGCGCCCGGTAGCCAGGAGAGGCCACCACAAAGCAGACGCATCACACTGAACCGGGTCACACCGCCCGGTGAGGTGCGGAACAATGGGCTCCCTACACCCCCCGAACCTGCGAGGTCGAGCCGATGACGCATGTCCCCCCACCGGAGCGCGGACGTGTCCGCTGAGCCCGCCGGAAGCGAGACCGGGCCCGCGGACCGGACGGACCCGCCCCGCGTGCTGTTCCTCGGCGGCCTCGGCCGCAGCGGCACCACGCTGGTCGAGCGGCTGCTCGGCGAGCTGCCCGGCGCGATGGCGCTCGGCGAGGTCATCCACCTGTGGGAGCGCGGCGTCCACGCGGGGGAGCGGTGCGGCTGCGGCGTCCCGTTCGGCGAGTGCCCGGTGTGGCGGCGCGCCGGGGAGGCGGCGTTCGGCGGCTGGGACGTGCTCGACCTGGACCGGCTCGCCGAGCTGCGCGCCGCCGTCGACCGCACCCGGCACATCCCGATGCTCGCCCGCGACCGGCTTCCGGCCGACCGCGCGGCGCTCGTCGCCGAGTACGTCGACCACTACCTGCGGCTGTACCGGGCCGTCGCGGGGGAGACGGGCGCGTCCGTCCTGATCGACTCCAGCAAGCAGGCGTCGCTCGCGTTCTGCCTGCGCTGGGCGGCCCGCACCGGCCGCCTCGACCTGCGGGTCCTGCACGTCGTGCGGGACAGCCGCGGCGTGGCCTACTCGTGGACGCGCGAGGTGCGGCGCCCGGAGGCCGACAAGGGCGGCGACGAGTTCATGACGCGGTGGTCGCCGCCGCGCACCGCCGTCCACTGGAACGCCGAGAACGGCGCCTACCAGCTCCTCGCCCGCCGCGGCGTGCGGGTGCGGCGGATGCGCTACGAGGACTTCGTGGCCGATCCGCGCGCCCGGCTCCGCGACATCGCCCGGTTCGCGGGCCTGCCCGCGGGCGACGAGGCGCTGGCCTTCGTCGGGGACGGCGGCGCGGAGCTGACCGCCAACCACACGGCGTCCGGCAACCCGATGCGGTTCCGCACGGGGCACATCGACGTCCGGTCCGACGACCGGTGGCGGACCGCGCTCCCGTCCGCCGACCAGCGCAGGGTCACCGCCATGACCCTGCCGCTGCTGCGCCACTACAGCTACCTCGGAGGCGACGCATGACGCGGGAGCGGGACGGGCATCCGTCCGTCGGCGTGGTGATCCCCACGCACAACCGTCCGGAGCTGCTGCGCGCGGCGCTGGACGCCGTCCTGACCCAGGACTATCCCGGCGAGCTGCGGGTCGTGATCGTGTACGACCGCGCCGAGCCCGACCCGTCGCTCGCGGACGTGCCCGGCGCGGACGGCCGCGTCAGCGTCGTCACCAACGACCGGACCCCGGGCCTGGCGGGGGCGCGCAACACCGGCATCCTCGCGCTGGACACCGAGCTCGTGGCGTTCTGCGACGACGACGACGCGTGGCTGCCGGAGAAGCTGTCCGCGCAGACGGCCGCGCTCGCGGAGCGGCCGGACGCGGTGCTCGCGAGCTGCGGCATCCTCGTGGAGTTCCGCGGCGGCGGCAACGCGCGCCTCGCGGGCGCCGCCGAGGTGACGCACGCGGACCTCGTCCGGTCCCGGATGGTGATGGTCCACTCGTCCACCTACCTGGCGCGCCGCGCGGCGCTGACCGGGCCGGACGGCATCGGGCTGGTCGACGAGACCATCCCGGCGGGCCAGAACGAGGACTGGGACTTCGCGCTGCGCGCCGCCCGCCGGCACCCGATCGTGAACGTCGACGAGCCGCTGGTGCGGGTGCTGTGGGGCCGGACGTCGCTGTTCGCCGGCGAGTACGCCACCAAGATCGACGGCCTGCGGTGGATGCTGGAGCACCACCCGGAGCTGGCCGCGGACCCGGTCGGGTCGGCCCGCGTCTACGCGCAGATCGCGTTCTGGAAGGCGGGCCTCGGCCAGCGCCGGGAGGCGCTGACCTGGTCGCGGCGGGCGCTGCGCGCGAACTGGCGGGAGCGGCGCGTGCCGTTCGCGCTGGCGGTCGCGTCCGGCATCGTCTCCGACGAGCGGGTGCTGCGGACCCTGCACTCGCGGGGGCACGGCATATGACCGGCCACGCGGTGGAGGACGCGTCCCGGATCGTCCTGCGCGGTGTGCCGTTCGACGCGCTGACCGAGGAGCAGGTGGTCGAGCGGGTCGCCGCCGGTGTCGCGGGCGGCGCGGGCGGCCACCTGGTGACGCCGAACATCGACATCGTGCGGCAGGCCCGGCGCGACGCGGAGGCCCGGTCGCTCGTCACCGGCGCCGACCTGGTCGTCGCGGACGGGACGCCGATCCTGTGGGGCGCGCGGCTCGCCCGCCGGCCGCTGCCCGCCCGCGTCACCGGGGCGTCGCTCATCTGGACGCTGAGCGAGGCCATGGCGCGCGACGGCCGGTCGATCTACCTGCTGGGCGGGGGCGCGCCGGGCGTCCCGGAGCGGGCCGGAGAGGTCCTCGCCGAGCGGTATCCGGGGCTGCGCGTCGCGGGCGCGTCGGCGCCGCCGATGGGCTTCGACCGGGACGCGGACCAGGTCGCCGCGGTCGCCGCCGACCTCGCGGCGGCCAAGCCCGACCTGGTGTTCGTCGGCCTCGGGTTCCCCCGCCAGGACCGGCTCATCACCGTCCTGCGGCCCGCGCTGCCCGGCGCCTGGTTCGTGGGGTGCGGCGCCGCGATCCCGTTCGCGGCGGGCGAGATCGAGCGCGCGCCGGAGTGGATGCAGCGGTCGGGCCTGGAGTGGCTGCACCGGCTGGCGAGCGAGCCCCGCCGCCTGTTCAGCCGCTACATCCTGCACGACCTGCCGTTCGCGGCGCGGTTCCTCACCGGCTGCGCGCGCGACAGGTTCCGCCGCTAGACCACTGCCCCGGGGGCGCCCGCACAGCGAGCGCGCGCCCCCGGACGGTCAGCTATGCGGACGGCCGCGGCGCAGGATCGAGCGGGCCGCCTCGTCCAGGCGCAGCGGGCGCCGCAGCAGGTAGAGGCCCGCGACGTACCCGACGGTGCCGACCGCCGCGGCCGCGACCAGCTCGGCGAGCCCGTCGCCCGCCGTCAGCCGCACCGCCAGCGGGACCGCGCCGAAGCACACGCCCGCGAGCGCCGCGGACGCCAGCGAGCCCCGCCCGAACGGGTGCAGGCTCAGCTTCATCTTGAGCTGCAGCAGCGGGATGACGTTGCGGGCCAGCAGCGCCGCGCCGTTGCCGAGCGCC
Source organism: Actinomadura sp. KC216 (assembly GCF_004348535.1). Lineage (GTDB taxonomy): Bacteria > Actinomycetota > Actinomycetes > Streptosporangiales > Streptosporangiaceae > Spirillospora. Next base: position 29,089 of record NZ_SMJX01000029.1, on the reverse strand, counting down.
GCGCCCATGATCCCGATGTGCGGGATCAGCAGCACGCTGACGCAGACGTTCACGCCGAGCGCGAGCACGATGTTCGCGAGGTTCCAGGTGGTCTTGCCCGCCATCATCAGGACGACCTCGACCATGCCCGTCCCCGCGCGGAGCAGCATCGCGACCGCCAGCACCACGATCACCGACACGCCGTCGCGGTAGCCCTCCCCGAACAGCCGCAGCAGCGGCTCGGCGAACATCACCGCGAGCAGGAACAGCGGCCAGTTCGCCAGCATCAGCCAGCTCGTGGCGGTCTGGTAGAGGGTGTTGGCCGAGCGGCGGTCGTCGTGCGCGAGCACCTCGGAGAGCTGCGGCTGGACGGCCTGCGAGATGGCCTGGTTGGCGAGCTGCCCGACGACCCGCAGCCGCGACGCCGCGGTGTAGATCGCCGCGTCGCGCGCGCCGAGCATCGACGCGACCAGCAGGATGTCCATGCGCTGCAGCAGGATCTGGGTGATGCCCGCGAGCCCGCGCGGCAGCGCGTAGCCCCAGAACCGGCGGCCGAGGTCCGGCGGGACGTCCGCTCCGGCTCCGTCGGCCGGTGCGGTGCGGCGGACCATCGCGAGCATCGCGAGGACGGCCAGCACCGCGGCGGGCAGGTACGGCCCGACCCACGCGACCGCGATGAGCCCGGACGCCCCGGCGACCGCCACCGCGCCGACCGCGGCGAGCTGCAGCAGCGGGCGGCCGATGTTCTCGATCAGCACCGCCGGCCGCATCCGCCGGAACCCCTGCGTCGCCGCCAGCGACCCGGCCGACAGGTTCATCACCGGCAGGAACACCGCCAGCACCCGCAGGTAGGTGACGCCGTCGCCGGAGTCGCCGCGGATCATGGCCTCGGCCACCCACGGCGCCGCGACGAACAGCGCGACGCCGAGCAGCGCGGAGAACAGCAGCATCGGCCGCAGCGCCAGCCGGACGAGCGGACCGATCCACTCCTTGCGGTCGAGCGACCGGTACCGGGCGATGAAGTACACCAGGCTCGTCTGCGTCCCGAGCTCGCTGATCGCGCCGAACAGCAGGAACACCGACGTCGCGGCGAACAGGATGCCCGCCTCGTCCTGCGAGAACGCGTTGGTGATGACGGCGACGACGACGAGCTGCGTCACCGCCGAGATCCCCGCGCCCGCGATGTTCAGCGCGCCGCCGCGGGCGAGCGACCCGACATCGGACCCCTTCGATCCCTTCGCGCCCTTCGGGGCCGCGCCCTCGCTCGGGCCCGGGGCCGCGCCGGTCGTGGGGGCGCTCACCGGCGCCAGGACGGGGTGCGGCCGAGCCACTCCGCCAGCCGCTCGTCGTACGGGCGGAAGTACTCGTCGAGGCGCGCGTGCAGCTCGTCCGGCAGCGGGGAGCGGCTGCGCGCGTTGTGCCGCTCGAACACCGGCGAGCCGAGCGGCGGGACGCCGAGGAAGTCCAGGACGCCCTTGTACACGGTCTCCGGCTCGGTGAAGAACTCGTGGCTGTCCACGACGTGGAGGCGGTCGCGGCCCACCAGCTTCTCCAGCCGCTCGATCTGCTCGATGTACCGGCTCCGCGCGAGGTAGGCGTTGTGCTGGAGGGCGTGGCTCGTCGCGGACGGGTCGGCCGCGAGCCGCTCGGCCTCGCCCGCCAGCCGCTCCTCCTCCAGCTCCACCGCCTTCTCGAACGGCTCGGTCTCGAAGCCGCGTCCCAGCTCGTGGGAGTGCGCCGAGTACGCGCGCTCCACCGGGTCGCGGACGAGCATCAGCAGCTTCACCTGCGGCAGGTCGGCGGCGATCCGCGCGCCCGCCAGCGGGTGGAACCCGTAGTACGGCGACGACTCGAACGCCAGCGGCTTCACCCCGTGCCGGCGCTCGACGCGCGCCGCCGTCGTCCGCAGCGGGAAGTGCCCCTGGTACCAGGCAGGGCCCTTGTCGTAGCCGGTGTCGAAGTAGTGGACACCCTTGTGCCACAGGGCCTTGAGCAGCGCCGGGTGCTGGCTGAGCGTCCGGTACATCGACGTCGTCCCGCAGCGCTGGCCGCCGACGATGAGGAATCCGGGCAGCATGCGGGCGCGGTGGGTGGCCTTGCCCGCGGTGACGGCGGCGGCCTGGGCCAGCCGCTTGTGCCCGGGGGGACGCGCTGCCTGGTGCTTGTCAGCCATTCGTTTCCTTCGTTTCGTGCAAACCCTCGGTGAGGGCGGGAAGAAGCCACGCCCCGACGTCGCCGAGGCGGGCGCCCGCCTCGGCCTGCCGGTCGGCGAGATAGCGCGCGGCGAGTTCGGCGAGGTACAGCCGCGCGACGAGGGGGGCCCGCGCGGGCTCCACGGCGAGCGGGGCCAGGGTGCCGGCCGCGTCGCGGACGCAGCCGGACGCCGCCCGCGCCGGGTCCGCCGCCGGGTCGGAGACCGCCCGCTGGAGGCGGTGGTGCAGCGCGTCGAACCCCACGGGGACGTCGGAGGCGAACCGCTCCCAGTCCCACACCAGCAGCCCGCCGTCCGAGCCGCAGGCGTTCCAGGGCGTGAAGTCGCCGTGCCAGGAACCGAAGACGAGTTCGTCGTCGCCGTGCCGCTCACCGATCGCCGCGAGCGCCGCGCGCAGCCGGTCCGCCGCCTCTCCGGGCAGCGCGGCGGCGCGGTCGTTGAGAACGCTCCAGTATGGGGAGGCCGCCAGGCGGACGCGCTGCGTCCCGGCCGCCTCGGCGATCTCGCGCAGGGCGGCGGCCAGCGTGTCGGGCGCGACCGGGTGGGCCGGCTCCCACGTCGGCAGCGGGGTCAGCGCCAGGATGTCCAGCCCCCGCCACGACCCGAAGTGCAGCACCTCCGGGGCGCGGACGACGGCGTCCGCCGGGCGCGGCAGCTTCGCCAGCGCCTCCGCCTCGGCCCGCACGAGCCGTCCCGTCAGCTCGTTGATCCCGACCTTGACGAACGCGACCGGGGGCCCGCCCGAGCCAGGGGACAGCGCCTGCAGAACAGGCTTGTCGTTGGCGCGTCCGGCGGGCCGGGCATAGAGCGCCGCGCACACCGGGCGCCCCAGCGCCGCGCTCAGGTACGTCTCCACGGTCTCGGCGCCTTCGGGGACGTCCACCCGCATACCGCGCCGCAGCACCGCCCGCCCGACACCGCCGCGCAGCGACCAGATCAGCCCGGCCGTCACCGCCCGCGCGGCGCGCGACTCGACCCGCCCGTAGGCGCGCAGCGCCGCGACGGACGCCGCCCGGTCGGCGGGCAGCAGCATCCTGGGCCGGCGGGCGCCGGGCGCCAGCAGCCGGTCGCCGGAGCCGAAGGTGACGCGGGCCGGTTCGGGCCACAGCAGCCGGGCCGTCTCATTCAATGCCGCCAGCCGGTCCGCCGTGTCGCTCACGTTGCCCCTCCCGAGTACGAACACGCTGCCCTTCCCCGATCCTCACCGGCCTGCCGCTCGTGCGCGTCGACAGCGCGGCCCGGCGCGTCTTCGTCTCCAGCAGCCGCCGTGTCCGGGCGGCGCTGAGCGCCTTGTCGCGGGCCCGCTTGGCGCGGACGGCGACCGGCTCGACGCGCGGCGGCGCCAGGTCCATGCCGTTGCGCCACAACACCGCGAAGGACAGCAGGTAGAGGGGCATGGGCGTGTAGAGCCCGTCATAGATCGTCATGTAGTACAGCACGAGCAGCATCGTCAGGACGCCGCCCGTCGCGATCGGGGAGATGTCCCGCCAATATCGCCGGATCGCGTTCAGGAAGAACAGGACGTACAGGCCCGCCCCCACGAAGCCCTGCGAGATCAGCAGCAGCCACAGCTGGCCGTCCGAGCCGAGCGGCGGGTGCTTGCACTGCGGGCACGCCTGCGTCTTGCCGGTCACGACCGTCTTGTCGCTGCCCACGGCGTAGCGCGTGTTGCCGTAGCCGATGATGGGCGAGGTGAACGTCGCCTCGATCGTCTTCTCGCGCGTGTAGGCGCGGATGCTGTTGCTCTGCGGGTTGTCGAGCCTGGTCTCGACCTGGGCGTACAGCGGCGACATCACGAACGCGGTACCGCCGAGCACCAGCGCGACCGCCCCCACGCCGAGCGCCATGGCCCGGCCGCGCAGCGCCAGCCGGACGAGGATGTAGAGGGCGCTGACCCCGATGCCGAGCCACAGCCCGCGGTTCAGCCCGTACACCACCGGGATCAGGGACACCGCGAAGATCCCCACGCCCAGCATCCGGCGCTTGCGGGACGCGTACACCCACCAGCCGATGACGAACCAGATCAGCAGGATCGAGTAGTTGTTGCCCCAGGTGTTGGCCCACTCGAAGGGGGCCTCGGGGCGGACCGCCTTGACCGCGCCGACCCAATGGATCTGCGAAGCCGTGGGGTTGATGATGTTCTGCACGAACGAGTCGGAGCGCACCCGTCCGGGCAGCAGCATCCCGAACAGCGGCGTGACGGTGAAGTTCGGGAACACGACGCCGAGCAGCCCGCCGAACGTGGTCGTGACGAACATCGCCCCGAGCATCCGCACGAGCAGCAGGCGCGGCAGTTCCCGCTCGCTGAGGTTGCCGACGTACAGCACGATGACCGCGGACGCGAGGTACATCGCCAGCCGCACCAGGACCGAGATGATCCGCCCCATGCCGAACTCGCCGTACGCGCCGGGCGGGTTCTCGCTGAGCATGGTGAGGCTGACCAGGTACCAGATCAGGAACAGCACCCACAGCCCGAAGCCGGGCGGGACCCGCATCGGGCGGCGATTGAGCAGCACCAGCGCCATCGGCACGGCGCAGATGACGAAGCTGAACACGCCGAGGCCGACGAGCCACCACACGGGGTAGCCGACGAGCAGCGCGATCAGCGGCCAGGTCGAGCGCGGCAGCTGGCGCAGCCGGGTCGGCAGCGGCTCCTCGCTCCGCGTCGGCGGCGCGAGGCCGCCGCCCGGCGCGGTTTCCGGCGCAGGGCTCGCGGGCGTACTCGGGGGGGACGGCATCTGTCGTCGGATCGTCGAGACGGCTCAGGGGCGGCCGGACTCGTCGTCCGAGTCCGCGTGCCCGCCGCTGAAGCGGGGGATCACCGACGTGGTGTCCGGTTCGCTGCCGTTGGCCGGTGGGCGGTGCTCGGTCTCCCCCTCGTCGGGCTTGGCGATCGTCCGCCGCGGCCCGGCGACGGCACGGTCGCGGGGCGGGTCGACGAGGGTGCGGTCCGCGGGCCCGTCCCCGAACGCCTCGAGGTCGATGCCGGGGCCGGATGTGGCCGGGCTGGACGAGGGCGAGCCGGACGGCGACCCGGCCGCCGAGCCCGCGCCGGGCGCCGGGCGCGGGACGCGGCGCGGCTGGAGGCGGGCGGTGGAGTGCGGCTGGGCCGGGACGACGAGCGTGCCGAGCACCGCGACGCTCATCCGGTCGAGCGCGCGCACCGACTCCTCGACGTCCTTGCGCCTGGCGTCCGGGACCTCCACGACGACCAGCGCGGTGTCGGCGGCCTCGGCGATCGCCTGCGCGTCGGCGCTGCTGGCGGTGGACGGCGCGTCGATGACGACGTAGTCGGTGTTGGAGCGGAGCTGGTCGATGATGTGGACCATCTGCCGCGTCTGGAGCAGCTCGTAGGCGAGGTCGGTGTCGATGCCCGGCGGGACGACCCACAGCCGCTTCTGCACGGGCGAGCGGACCATCGCGTTGCGGAGCGACCGCTTGCCGAGCAGGACCTCCGCGAGCCCGACGCTCGCCGGGGCCTCGGTGAGCCGCGCCGACTCCTGGGAGTGCAGGTCGGCGCAGACCAGCGCCACGCGGGACTGGGTGCGGGCGAGCGCCGCGGCCAGGTTCGCGGCCGACAGGCCCGCGCCGGGGCCCTCGGTGGCGCTCGTCACGAGGATCACATGGTTGCCGTGCCCGAGGACGGCGTTGAGCTGGTGGCTCAGCTCGTGCACTTCCTGCCCGTTGCGGCTTCGGGCGGGCAGCAGCCCGAGCCGGTCGCCCTTGCCGGCCGGGTGCAGTTCCAGCAGGACGGGCATGTCGAGCATCCGCTCCACGTCCCCCGCGCTGCGCAGCCGGGTGTCGAGGCGGTCGCGGACGGCGCCGGCGCCGAGCCCGGCCAGCAGCCCGACCATGAGCCCGCCGGTGAGGTAGAGCGGCACGTTCGGGCCGCTCGGCCGGGTGGGCGTGGAGGCGGTGCTGATGATCCGGCCCGGGTTGATCGTGGTGGTGGTGAGCGAGCCCAGGCGACCGGTCAGCTCGGTGATCTGGCGGCTGATGATCTGCTGCTGGCTGCGCGCGTAGGTGCGGGCGGCGCCGCTGTAGCGGGGGATCTTGTCCAGCAGGACCTTGTTCTCCTCGCTCAGCTCCTGGATCTTCTTGCTGATGACGTCCATCTGGGCCTTCATGTTGGCCTGCGCGGACGCCGTGCGCTGGTTGAGGTACGCCTGGGCGAAGAGGTTCGCGCCGTTCGCGGCGGCACGGGCCGTGTCGTCGGTGAAGGCGATCGTCAGGACGCCCGAGTTCGGCGGGACCGAGACCGTGACGTGCGACAGCAGGTGGTTCTCGCTGTCCTCGTACTTGAGCAGCCGCTTGGCCTCCTTGGCGACCTCGAGCGACTTGGCGACCTGTGCCTCGGTGTCGAGGTTGACGTCGAGCTTGCTCTTGGCAGCCTCGGGCGCCGAGTCGTCGAACCCGGTCGGCGCGACGAGGACCTGCGCCTCGGCGGTGTAGGTCTTGGCCAGCGTGAACGTGTATGCGGCGACGCCCGCGAAGACGAACGCGGCGCAGCACAGAACGATCCCCCAGCGTCGCCGAATCAACCCTGTGTAGTCGACGAACTCTCGGGAGGGTGCTGGTCTAGACGACACTTCAGTCCCCTTCGCGGTCACCGCCCCGCCGCCGCGCGAACTGCCGGGCCGATGGGGCTGGCTGCTGGATGAGGTGGGGGGCGTGGCGTCGCGGTCACTATATCGATTCGGCGGGCATGCTTCCGACAATCGGCGTGCGCCCGGACATCACCGGCGCGGATCCGATGTATGTGGACGGGGCCATTCCTCCCGCGTCCGTCACCGTCCGTTATCGCCCTGTCGCCGCGTGCCGTCCGGGTGCCGGATGTGGCCTGGCGGCCGGGCCGAGCCACCGCTATGCTACCGCAGGCTCCCCCCATAGGTATCAGTCGGGTAACTCTCGTCTCAAGAGCATGTACCTGCGACACGATGGGCGCATTGGTCACCACTTTCTTCTTACCGATGATTTCCCCGCCAAGGAGGCATAAGTGTCGCGTCTGCGCCGTGAAACCGCGGTTGCGGTGACGGCATTGGCAGGGATCGGCCTCGTGGCCGCCCCCCAGTTCGCCGAGGACCGCCAGGTCCCGGTCGTCGCCAGTGCCGCGCTCGCCGCCGGGAAGATGCCCGTCGAGACGCCCTACGGCGGAACCCCCAACATCGAGCCGAACCAGGGCGGCTGGGCCGGCGTGGTCTACGCGATGGCCCAGGTCGGCGACAAGATCATCGTTGGCGGGAAGTTCCAGTCGGTCAAGCAGGGCGAGACGACGTACCCGGTGACCCACCTGCTGGCCATCAACGCGACGACCAAGCGGCTCGACCCGTCGTTCCGTCCGCAGCTCGACGGCACGGTCGAGGCGCTCGCGCCCGGCGCGGACGGCAAGTCGGTGCTCGTCGGCGGCAAGTTCAACAAGGTCAACGGCGCCGCCCGGCCGAAGCTCGCCCGGCTCGACGTGGCCACCGGCAAGGAGACCGCCAACGGCACCTGGAAGACGCCGGGGATCCAGGGCGGCGCGGTCTTCGACATCGAGGTGGCGAAGGGCAGGGTGTACATCGCCGGGCAGTTCACCTCGGTCGCGGGCGCGAACCGCAAGGGGCTCGCGGCGCTCAGCCAGACGACGGGCGGCCTGTCGACCAAGTTCGGCATGGTCCCGTTCACCGGCGTCCACAACGGCGGCACCTCGCGCGTCCGGCGGATCGAGGCCACCCCGGACGGCACCAAGATGTACGCGATCGGGAACTTCCGGACCGCCGGCGGTCAGGAACGGCGCCAGTTCGCCCGGCTGACCCTCGGCGACGCCACCGACGCGCTCGACACGAACTGGAAGACCGACGGGTTCGCCTCCTCGTGCGCGACCGTCTTCGACAGCTACGTCCGCGACATGGCGATGTCGCCGGACGGCAAGTACGTGGCGGTCGCCACGACCGGCGGCCCGGGCGGCACCACCCAGCTCTGCGACAGCGCGACCCGCTGGAACACCGATGACAGCGGCCTGAACGTGAAGCCGGTGTGGACGAACTACACGGGCGGCGACACGCTCGACTCGATCGCGATCTCCGATTCGGCGGTGTTCGCCGGCGGGCACCCGCGCTGGTCCAACAACCCGCTGGGCCGCGACAGGTCCCGCTACGGCGCGGTGACCCGGCCGGGTCTGGCCGCGCTCGACCCGCGCAACGGCATCCCGTTCTCCTGGAACCCGGGCCGCGACCCCCGCGGCGACGGCGCGTGGTCGCTGCTGGTGACCGACGATGGCCTGTGGGTCGGCAGCGACACCAACTACTTCCTGCCGCCGTCGTCGCAGAAGTTCCGCGGGAAGATCGGCTACTTCCCGTTCGCGGGCGGCTCGACGCTGCCGGAGGACGTGACCAAGCAGCTCCCGGGCAAGGTGTACGTCGCCGCGCCGGGGACGGTCCTGCAGCCCAACAAGCTCGTCTCGCGCACCGTCAGCGGCACGACGGTCGGCCCCGAGGTCACCGAGACCGTCGCGGGCGGCATGAACTGGTCGGACGTGCGCGGCTCGATGCTGATCGACGGCGTCCTCTGGTACGCCAAGGCAGACGGCGCGCTGTACAAGCGCACCTTCAACGGCACCGCGGTCGGCGCCGAGCAGGTCGTCAACCCCTACGCGGACGCGCAGTGGGACGCCGACGAGCCGTCCTGGAAGGGCACCGCGCCAGACTTCTACAGCGCGGTGGCGGGCGGCCTGACGCTCGGGATGTTCTACGACAACGGCCGGATGTACTACACCCGGACCGGCAGCGACTCGCTGTTCTACCGCTCCTTCACGCCGGAGAGCGGGATCATCGGCTCCGAGAACGTCGCGGTGAGCTCGGGCTGGTCGAACGTCCGCGGGATGTTCGTCTCGGGCGGCAAGCTCTACTACGTCGCCCCCGACGGCAAGCTGAACGCGGTGACGTTCACCGGCGGCGTGCCGAGCGGAAGCCCCACCGTGATCAGCACGGAGGACTGGCGAGGCCGCGGCCTGTTCGTCGGCTGATTGGCAGCCCCGGCCGATCCGTAACGCGGTACAGATGTTGGGCCGGGCGCCCGCCCGAATACGGTGGGCGCCTGGCCCTTATCTACGACGCCCTTTTGTGCGACTGGAGTTCTGTTTTTGTTTGCGATGACGAGGAAGGTGCGCTGGGCCCTCGCCGCGGCGGCGAGCGCCGTCGCGTTGGTGGTGGGCGTCGCGATCGGCATCTCCATCGGGGAAGAGCCCGAGAAGGGCCCCGGCTGCGCGGTCTCCGCGAAGCTGGTGCCGGAGTGCGGCCGGTGGTGGGGCGTGGCGCCGGGCGTGTTCACGACCAAGTCGACGGAGAAGGCCCTCGCCGACTGGGAGGACAAGACCCGCCGCCCCGCCGACGCCATCCACATGTACCACCGGGACGGGGAGATCTTCCCGACCGACCGCCAGATCGCGATGGCGCGCGACGGCGCCCGGCCCCGGCTGCTGTTCCTCAACTGGAAGCCCGAGCTGGGACGGACGTGGGCGCAGGTCGCCGCCGGTGACCCGGTGGTCGACCGGCACATCGACGATGTCGCCCGCCGCATCCGCGACGTCTACCCCGACCGGTTCTTCCTCGCCGTCCACCACGAGCCCGAGGAGGAGGTCCGCCCGGCGCCCGGGTCGGGCTTCACCGCCCGCGACTACGCCGCCATGGTCCGGCACGTGGTCAAGCGGCTGCGGGACGGCGGCGCGGACAACGCGGTGACCGTGATGGCGTACATGGGCGTCCCGAACTGGGGCGCGCAGCCCTGGTTCAACGACCTCTACCCGGGCGACGACGTGATCGACTGGGTCGCCGCCGACCTGTACGCGGACAAATGGGTGAACGACTTCGCGACCCTGGTCAACAAGACGCGCCCGGACTATCCGGCATGGCCCGGGTTCTATGAATGGGCCTCGAAGCGGTTCCCGGAGAAGCCGCTCATGCTCGCCGAATGGGGCACCGTGAACCGCAAGGACGACCCGGATTTCAGCCGGCGGTTCTTCGCGTCCGTCCCGCGGCAGCTTCCGAACTACCCCCGGCTGAAGGGGCTCCTCTACTTCGAGTCGCCGAAGACGCCCGTGGGTGACACGAGGTGGAACGCCACGGGCGCCTCGGCGAACGCGTTCCGGCAGATCGCCAGAATGCCGGACTTCAACCGCCTGACGCCGCCCTGACCGGCTCGCGCTCAGCGTCCCCGGACGGGCGTTCCCCGTCCCCGGGCTCGGCGAGCAGCGACCAGCCCGCGAACACGAACACGGCCAGCAGCAGGTAGCCGTAGATCCAGCCGGCGTACACGTCGGTGATCCAGTGCTTGCTGAGGTGCCAGCGCGTGTACCCCTCAAGGAACGCGAACGCGGCGAGCCCGCCCCACACGATGGCGCGCAGACGGGGACCCGCCCTCATGTAGGACAGCGTGATCAGCACGATCACGCCGTAGATCGAGATCAGCCGGGCGCACCCGCCCGACGGGTAGGTGCCGAGCGTCGTCGGCGGGTGGCCCCGGTCGACGAGCTTGGCGAGCCCGGTCTGCTGGAACCGCTCCACCAGGATGACCGTGCCGATCAGCAGCATCGGCACCCACGGGCGGCGGCGCAGCCGGAGCGCGACGAGCGTCAGGACGACGGCCGCGCCCAGCCCGACGAACCGGGTCTCCCACACGTTCCCCGACCGGGTGATGAGATTCATCGCGTCCGTCCACGCGCCGGGCCGCACGTGGCGCTGCGCGAGGTCGAACATCGGGACGTCGTGGGCGTTCAGGAGCCGCTGGCACAGCTCCCCGAGGGGCAGGCACACCGCGGTCACCAGGAACGTGCCCGCGCCGAGGAAGACGACGAAGGAACCGGTCGGGCCGAGCGTCCGGTCGAGCTGCGCGCGGGCGGTGCGCAGCCGCACGACCGGCCCCGCGCCGGCGCCCGCCGGACGGACCGTCCAGACGTACCCGAGGACGAACGAAAGGATCATGCCCAGCGCGCAGAACGCGATGAGCGCGGCCATCAACGGGCCTCAGGGCAGTCGTCGCCGCTCGCGGGGCCGCCGGGCCGCGGATGCGGCGGGTTGCCGCCCCCGGGTGGCGGGACGCTCCCCGGCGGGACGGAGCCCGGCGGCGGGACGGAGCCCGGCGCCTGCGGCCGTCCCTGCGCGGCGGCGCCGGGGCCTCGGGAGGCACCCGGCCGCCGACCGCCCGGACCTGACGCGCCGGACGCGGGTCCGCCGGCCGGGGAGAGCGCGGGCTTCCGCTTGCGGCGGAGCAGGAACACCGCGCCGCCCGCCGCCACGGCCACGGCCGCCGCGCCGCCCGCGATCAGGCCGATCGGGGACCCCTCGTCCTCCGGTGCCGCGCCGGGGTCGGTCGCGGCCTTCTCGTCGGGCGGGGGCGGGGGCGTCGCGACGGGGCTCTCCGTGCCGACGTCCGGCCCGGGCCCGGCCTTGCCGGGCGCCGCGCTGCCCGCGTTCTGCGCGAACAGCGAGAGCTCGTTGATCAGGCTCCCGCCGCCGCTGCGCCGCGCGCTCGCCCACGCCTTCGCGGTCGTGCTCGGCGCGAAGCTCCACGAGTAGGCGCGCACCGTCTTGCCGACCACGACGGCGTAGGTGCCCTTGCGCTTCACCTGCTGGTAGATGTCCACGATCAGCTGGTTGAAGGCGGTGTTGCGGGCGGGCAGCGTCCCGGCCGGGAAGATCGCGATGTAGACCGGGAGGCGGGCGCGCTCCAGCGGGCTGCGCAGCCGGTCGAGCTGGCCGTCGCTGAGGTCCTGGACGCCGGGGGCGATGTAGAGCCCGCCGTGCTCGGTGAGGCCCTGGACGACGTCCTCGAGGTCGATGCCGTTCGGAGCCGCGGCGAGCGCGCCCGGAACGGCCCGCGGCGCGGCCAGGGCCGCGGTGTCATCGGCCTGTGCGGCGGGCGGCCCGGGGACGGCGAGCAGCGCCACGCAGGCGGCCAGGACGGCGGGCGTCAGGCGGCGGACTCGCCCTGCCTGGACGCGCCGGATGGAATGCGGCATCACGGATGACGGTCCTTCTTGCTCAGGGCGGGGGGTTTCTCAGAGTGAACGGATAGGGGAACCACGGTACTGGTGGTTAGCGGGCTTCTGGTCGTGTTTCCGCCTATTTCCGGTGCTCAGCGGACGAGCTCGTCCGGCGGGACCGTGACCGTTTCCGCCTCGGCGCGGAGGGCCCGGGCCGTGCGGTGACGCAGGACGAGCCAGACGGCGCCGGAGACGGCGAGCAGGGCGGTCATCGTCCACGCCAGCGGGACGGCGCCCAGGCCGAACATCTTCAACGAGGACGCGACCAGGACGATCGTCAGGATACGGCGGATGATGCCGCCGGGGGCGCGCGAGGAGATCCGCGAGCCGAGGTAGACGCCGGGGATGGAGCCGACGAGCAGCGCGGCCGTGACCTCCATCCGGAAGTCGCCGAACAGCAGGTGGCCGATTGCGGCCGCGAACACCAGCGGGACGGCCTGCAGCAGGTCGGTGCCGACGAGCTGGTTGGCCTTCAGCGCCGGGTAGAGGGCCAGCAGCGCGACGATGATGAGCGAGCCGGAGCCGACCGAGGTGATGCCGACGACGAGCCCGCCGATCGCGCCGACCACCACGGTCGGCACCGGACGCACCTTGACCTTCGGCACCGTCCCGCCGCTCTTCCCCTCTGATTTCTCTTCCGTGGCGCCGGGGGCGGCGCCCGCGCGGCGGGACAGGTAGCCGCGCAGCACGAGGCCCACGGCGGCGATCATGAGCGCGGCGCCCATGGCCTTGCTGATGATGTCCTCGACCTCGCCGCCGTGGCCGAGCGCCCGCGCGAGCAGCACGCCGGAGAACGCCGCCGGTACCGAGCCCGCGCACAGCCAGCCGACCAGCCGCATGTCGATGGTGCCCTGGCGGTAGTGCACCGCGCTGCCGACGGGTTTCATCACCGCCGCGGCCACCAGGTCGCTGGACACGGCGGCGAGCGGGCTGACCCCGAAGAACGTCACGAGCATCGGCGTCATCAGGGCGCCGCCGCCCATGCCCGTCAGCCCGACGATGATGGCGACGAGGAACGAGCCCAGCGCCATCGTCCAATCGAAGTCCATCGGCATGACCTACCTGGTTTGTAGGGAAACTCGTCCATCAGAGTAAAGGAGGTCATCCAGACCTGGTAACCCTGGTATCCCCGAGCGAATCCCTAGGTTCGGTATTTATCGTGTTTCCGTAGCCGGATCTACGCGGAGCGTACCCAGCCGCCGTCCACCAGTAGATCGAGGACCTTCGCGACCGCCTCGTCCGGCGTCATCCGGGACGTGTCGAGCGTCAGGTCGGCGTCGTCCGGGTCCTCGTAGGGGTCGGAGATGCCGGTGAACTCGGGGATCACGCCCGCGCGGGCCTTGGCGTACAGGCCCTTGCGGTCGCGCCGCTCGCACTCCTCCAGCGGCGTCGCGACGTGCACGAGGATGAAGTCGCCGACGGCCGACACCATCCGGCGGACCTCCGCGCGGGTCGCCGCGTACGGCGCGATCGGCGCGCAGATCGCGGTGCCGCCGTGCCGGGTGATCTCGGCGGCGACGAACCCGATGCGCCGGATGTTGAGGTCGCGGTCGGCGCGCGAGAACGTCAGGCCGGACGACAGCATCCGCCGCACGACGTCGCCGTCCAGCAGCGTGACCGTCCGGCCGCCGCGCTCGATCAGCGCGTCGGCGAGGCCGCGCGCGACCGTCGACTTCCCCGACCCCGACAGGCCGGTGAAGAACACCGTGATGCCGCGCGACAGCTTCGGCGGCCGGGCCAGCGCCAGCTCGGCGGCGACCGCGGGCGGGGTGAACCAGTCGGGGACCGGCTCGCCGGCGTCCAGCAGCTCGTTCAGCCGCTCCTGGGTCAGCTCGGCCTGGACGTGGTCGGGCTCGATCCGCGCGACCGGCCGCCAGACCTCGACGTCGGCGTCGTAGGCCCACGGCTCCGGCACGACCACCGGGATCGCCGTGTCTTCGACCTCGTGCTCGCAGAACAGGTGCGTGGCGCCGTAGGCGGCGGCGACGTGGGCCTGGAGGAAGACGTCCCGCTCCTTCTGGATGCCCTGCTCAGCGCGCGCCGGGAGCGGGACGGGGATGATCTGCGCCCCGTCCGGCAGCTCCTTGCGGACGCCGAGCAGCGCCCGGACGAGCGACTCGTCGTGCTCGCCGCCCAGCAGCGGCAGCACGAGGACGGACCCGGCGCCGAGCCGCTCGGCGACCTGCCTGAGCTGCCCGAGCTGCTTGCGGTGCAGCGGGTCGCGGACGGCCACCGCTAGAACGTTCCCTTCGACGGGCTCCAGCTCGTCGGGGCGGCGGCGCAGGCCGTGGAACGGCCCGTGGGCGGGGGCGCGGAGGGCCTCCAGCGGCCCGGCGAGCCGCCAGTCCCGGGTCGTCGGGTCCTGCCACGCCTCGTCCACCTTCAGGACGGCGACCGGCACGCCCTCCGGGTCTTGCAGGACGATCCGCTCCTGGTCGGTCAGCTCCTTCGGGACCGACAGCGTGACCGGGACCGGCCACGGGGTCCCGTCGGCCAGCCGCCCGCCGGCGATCACCATGGCGGTGTCGTAGGAGCCGAGGAACCCGGTCAGCGGCCGGTACACGCCGGCGAGGACCAGCTCCAGGTCGGCGAGCTCCACCGGACCCGGGGTCCAGGCGGGCAGGTCGCGCAGCGTGTCGGGAAGGCCGGGCTCGGCGGTCACCGCGATCTCCGATCTCGCGTCAGCGCCGCCGGGCGGAGCGCGGCGGCCGGACTGAACAGAATGAATGGAGTTTCCGCAGGAAAAATACTGCGCCGCGCCGGGCGCACGCACCACCGCCCCGCCTGTGCGGGGGAGTCAGATGACCCTGGCGAAACGGTTCTCTGGCTTGCGGATCACGAGCGTGACCTCGCTGTGGTCCGCCGGAAGGCGGCCCCGGCCGATCATCGAGACCAGCCGGCACAGCAGCTCGGCGAGGCCGGTTCCGGCCCCGAGGGCCTTGATCGCCTGCCGGGACGTGTACTCCTCGGCGATCACCAGCCCGCGCATGACGCAGTACCACTGCATCCCCGACCGCGACGCGACCCGGTCGTAGATCGCCGGGGGCAGGCCCGTCCGGCCGCCGACGTGCATCCAGTTCGGGACCGTGCGGTCGAGGAAGCCGAACGC
Source organism: Actinomadura sp. KC216 (assembly GCF_004348535.1). Taxonomy (GTDB): domain Bacteria; phylum Actinomycetota; class Actinomycetes; order Streptosporangiales; family Streptosporangiaceae; genus Spirillospora. The sequence continues at coordinate 13,771 of NZ_SMJX01000029.1, read as the reverse complement.
GGTGTTGCGGTCGCGGAGCCGGACCAGCAGCAGCCCGCCGGGCTTCAGCGCGGCGACGAACCGGTCCAGGACCAGCTCGGCGTGCGGGACGCGCTCGATCAGGAACGAGGCGTGGACGATGTCGAAGGCGCGCGGCGGCAGCGGCACGGTCCGCAGGTCGCCGAGATGCCAGGCGTCCAGGTCGGGCCGCGCGGCGGTGTGGGCGCGCAGGTCGGGCGAGTCGATGTCGACGCCCGTGACGTGGTGCTCGCGGTCGCCGAGGTCCAAGCCCGTCCCCCAGCCGCAGCCCGCTTCCAGGATGTGGATCCGCTGCAGGGGCTTCTCTTGGGCGTACTGGCGAGCGCGTTGCGAGAAGAGATCGCCGTCGCTGACCGGCGGCGTACGCAGATCGGTCACAGTATCGCAGCGTAATCGCTCGACTGCGTTCCGTCCGCTATTTGCCTATTCTTGGTAATGGCCGTGTCGCGCTGCGTTGCCATGCTCGTCCCTCGGCCGTCCTGTCCATGAGCTGCGGCATCGCCTGAACGAGCGGGTGCGGCGGCGCGTACCCTGGAATCCGGTACCGGGATCCGCGTGGGATTCCGGGTTTTCGGGCTGCCCTGCTCCCGCTGACGAACGGCCCCGCTGACGAAACGGCCTGCTCACGGAAACGGCGAAGATGACGCTTTCTGGACTTGTTGATCTCGCGTGCACCGATCCCGGGTTGGAGCGCGCACTCAAGGCGGCGCGGACGGATCAGGAGATCGTCGCGCCGTCCTCGCTGTGGCCGATCCTGGCGGCGGCGCTGAGCCGCCGCGTCGCCGGGGACGCCGGCGGCGGTGTGGTCCTCGCGGTGACCGCCACGGGACGCGAGGCCGAAGACCTGACCGCGGCGCTGTCGAGCCTCCTCGACCCGGACCGCGTCGCGCACTTCCCGGCGTGGGAGACGCTGCCGCACGAGAAGCTGTCGCCGCGCTCCGACACGGTCGGGCAGCGCATCGCCGTGCTGCGCCGACTCGTCCACCCCGGCGCGGGCGGCCCGCCCACCGAGGAGGGTCTCGGCGGCGCGGGCAAGGGCGGGGCGCTGGACGTCGTCGTCACGCCGATCCGCGCCGTGCTCCAGCCGATCGTGTCCGGCCTCGCCGACCTGGAGCCCGTCCGGCTGGTGTCCGGCGAGGACGCCGACATGGACGACGCCGTCCGCAGCCTCGTCGACGCCGGGTACCACCGCGTCGACCTGGTGGAGAAGCGCGGCGAGATCGCGGTGCGCGGCGGCATCCTGGACGTGTTCCCGCCCACCGAGGAGCACCCGCTCCGGGTGGAGTTCTGGGGCGACACCGTCGAGGAGATCCGCTACTTCAAGGCCGCCGACCAGCGTTCCCTCGAAGTCGCGCAGGACGGGCTCTGGGCGCCGCCGTGCCGCGAGCTGCCGCTGACGGAGCAGGTCAGGGAGCGCGCGAAGCGGCTCGCCGAGGAGCACCCGGCGCTGGAGGAGATCCTCGGCCGGATCGCGGACGGCGACACCGTCGAGGGCATGGAGGCGTTCTCGCCCGTCCTCGCCGAGAGCATGGAGCTGCTGACCGACCTCCTGCCGGACGGCTCGGTCCTGCTGGTGTGCGAGCCGGAGCGGATCCGCACCCGCGCGGAGGAGCTCGTCCGGACGAGCCAGGAGTTCCTGGAGGCGAGCTGGGTCAACGCCGCGGCCGGGGGAGAGGCGCCGATCGACCTGGGCGCCGCCGCGTTCCGGTCGCTGGAGGAGGTCCGCGCGCACAGTACGGAGCTCGGGCTGCCGCGATGGGGCGTGACAGCGCTGAACCCCCTGACGGCGAGCGGAGCGAGCGCGGGGGGTACAGGGGGGTCGTCCCCCCTGAGTGATGAGGGGGACGCGCTCAATCTGGGCGTGCAGCCGGCGGAGGCGTACCGGGGCGACACGATGCGGGTCGTCGGCGACCTCAAGGGCTGGATCGAGGGCGGCTGGCGCGTGGTGATGGTCACCGCCGGGCACGGACCGGCGGAGCGGCTCGTCCAGCTCGCCGGGGAGGAGGGCGTCGGCGCGCGGCTCGCCGACCTCGCCGGGCCGCCCGACCCGTCGGTGGTCACCGTCACGACGGGTCTGCTGGAGACCGGGTTCACCTGGGAGTCGGTCAAGCTCGCGGTGCTGACGGAGACCGACCTGTCGGGGCAGAAGTCGTCCACCCGGGACATGCGGCGGATGCCGTCGCGGCGGCGCGGCGGCATCGACCCGCTGCAGCTCAAGGCCGGCGACTACGTGGTGCACGAGCAGCACGGCGTCGGACGCTACGTCGAGATGGTCAGCCGGACGGTGCAGGGCGCCACCCGCGAGTACCTGATCCTGGAGTACGCCAAGAGCGACCGGCTGTTCGTCCCGACCGACCAGCTCGAGGAGCTGACCCGCTACGTCGGCGGCGAGGCCCCGAGCCTGCACCGGCTCGGCGGCGCCGACTGGCAGAAGGCCAAGTCCCGCGCCCGCAAGGCCGTCAAGCAGATCGCCGGGGAGCTGATCCGGCTGTACTCGGCGCGCATGGCGAGCCCGGGCCACCCGTTCGGCCCCGACACCCCGTGGCAGCGTGAACTGGAGGACGCGTTCCCGTACGTGGAGACGCCCGACCAGCTCGCCGCGATCGACGAGGTCAAGCAGGACATGGAGAAGCCCGCCCCGATGGACCGGCTGATCTGCGGCGACGTCGGCTACGGCAAGACCGAGATCGCGGTGCGGGCGGCGTTCAAGGCCGTCCAGGACGGCAAGCAGGTCGCGGTGCTGGTGCCGACGACGCTGCTGGTGCAGCAGCACATGTCGACGTTCACCGAGCGGTTCGCGGCGTTCCCGGTCGTGGTGAAGCCGATCAGCCGGTTCCAGTCCGACAAGGAGATCGAGGAGACGCTGCGCGGGATGGCGGACGGCACCGTCGACGTCATCGTCGGCACGCACCGCATCCTGTCGTCGCAGACCAGGTTCAAGAACCTCGGGCTGGTGATCATCGACGAGGAGCAGCGGTTCGGCGTCGAGCACAAGGAGGAGCTGAAGCGCCTCCGGACGCAGGTGGACGTCCTCGCGATGTCCGCCACCCCGATCCCGCGGACGCTGGAGATGGGCCTGACCGGCATCCGGGAGATGTCGACGATCCTGACCCCGCCGGAGGAGCGGCACCCCGTCCTGACGTTCGTCGGGCCGTACGAGGAGAAGCAGATCGCCGCGGCGATCCGCCGCGAGCTGCTGCGCGAGGGCCAGGTGTTCTTCGTGCACAACCGGGTCCGGTCGATCAACAAGGTCGCGGCGAACCTGGCGAGGCTCGTCCCGGAGGCGCGGATCGGCATCGCGCACGGCCAGATGAACGAGAACGAGCTCGAAAAGGTCATGGTCGACTTCTGGGAGAAGAACTACGACGTCCTGGTCGCGACCACGATCGTGGAGTCCGGGCTGGACGTGCCGAACGCCAACACCCTGATCGTCGACCGCGCCGACATGTACGGCCTGTCGCAGCTCCACCAGCTCCGCGGGCGCGTCGGGCGCGGCCGGGAGCGCGCCTACTCCTACTTCCTCTACCAGCCGGAGCAGCCGCTCACCGAGACGGCGCACGAGCGGCTCGCGACGCTCGCGCAGCACACCGAGGTCGGCGCCGGGATGTACGTCGCGATGAAGGACCTGGAGATCCGCGGCGCGGGCAACATCCTCGGCGCCGAGCAGTCCGGGCACGTCGCGGGCGTCGGGTTCGACCTGTACGTCCGGATGGTCGGGGAGGCGGTCCGGGACCTGAAGGAGGGCGGCCGCGAGCCGGAGACCGTCGAGACGAAGGTCGAGCTGCCCGTCGACGCCCACCTGCCGCACGAGTACGTCCCGGGCGAGCGGCTCCGGCTGGACGCCTACCGCCGCATCGCCGCGATCACGTCCGAGGACGAGATCGGCGCCGTCCACGACGAGCTGAAGGACCGGTTCGGGCCGCTGCCCGTCCCGGTGCTGAACCTCCTCGAAGTGGCGCGGTTCCGGACGAAGGCCCGCCGCGCCGGGCTCGCGGACGTCACCGTCCAGGGCAACTTCATCAAGTTCACCCCGGCGCGGCTGCCGGACTCCAAGCAGGTCAGGCTCCAGCGGCTGTACCCGAAGAGCATCCTCAAGCCCGCGACCGACACCCTGCTCGTCCCGGCGCCGAAGACCGCCCAGATCGGCGGCCGCCCCCTCCGCGACCAAGACCTCCTCCGCTGGGCCACGGACCTGATCCAAGCGCTGTTTCTGGAGGCGCCCGCCGCCTCTGGCAGCCGGTAGTCTGGCGCGACCCAGCTGATCTACAACCCCGACGGGTGACGACGACGAGACGAGGTTTCCGTGGCTGGTAAGTCCGTGAAGGTCGCGGCGGCGGCCGGCGCCGCCGTGATCGCGGCCGGCGCGCTGACCGGCTGCGGCGCTTCGCCGAAGGTCGGCACCGCCGCGCTCGTCGGCGACGACCGCATCACCGTCACCACGCTCAGCCAGACCGTCCGCGACTGGCGCGAGCAGTTCCGGACCGACCCGCGCGCCAACGAGCTGCGCGCCAACCCGGGCAGCCCGGGGCAGCAGCTCGGCGGGGAGTCCGAGTCCGATCTGCGCGGCGCGCTGACCCTGATGATCAACTTCCGGGTCGCGGACGAGGTGGCGGAGAAGGCGGGCGTGACGGTCACCGGGGCGGAGGTGGACGGCGCCGTCGACTCGCTGAACCGGCAGGGCGGGGCCGCGTCGATCACCCTGGCCAGCGGGCTGCCCCGCGCGCACGTCCGCGACCTCGCCCGGCTGGTGGCCACGCAGCGCGCGGTGATGCAGCGGTTCGGCGCCGACCTGAGAAGCGAGCTGAGCCCGGCGACGCAGCAGGCCGGGCAGAAGTGGAACGAGCTGTTCCGCAGCACCGCGGACGGCATGGACATCGAGGTCAACCCGCGCTACGGCAGCTACGACCCGGGCCAGTTCGAGGTCGGGCCGGTCAGGTTCCGGCTGTCCAGCCCCGATTCGGGTACGCGGGGCGCATGAGCCTGACGCTGCTCGCGACCACGCACCGCGTGGCGCCGGGCCTGCTGACCTGGCGCGCGTGGGACGCGCTCCGGTCGGCGTCCGCCGTCCGGGTCCGGGCGGGGCATCCGCTGCTGCCCTCCCTCGCCGACGCCGGGATCGTCCCGGAGCTGGTGGACGAGCCCGACGCGGCCCTGCTGGTCGCGGACGCCCGCCGCGCCGACGTCCTGTGGATCGCCGCGCCCGAGGGCGACGAGGCCCTGATGCGCGGGATCGGGCACCTCGTGGTCGACGACCCGCTGGACGTGGAGGTGCTGCACGGGTCGTACGACCTGCCCGGCGCGCGGCTCCTCGACCTCGTCTCGGTGATGGACACGCTGCGCCGCGACTGCCCGTGGGACCGCAAGCAGACCCACGCGACCCTCGTCCCGTACCTGCTGGAGGAGGCGTACGAGGTCATCGACACCATCGAGTCGGGCGACTACGGCGCGCTGCGCGAGGAGCTCGGCGACGTGCTGATGCAGGTGGCGTTCCACTCGGTGGTCGCCGCCGAACGGGACGACGAGACCGCGTTCACCATCGACGACGTGGCGGGCGCGATCGTCGACAAGCTCGTCCGGCGGCACCCGCACGTGTTCGCGGACGTGACCGTCTCCGGCGCCGACGAGGTCAACGCCAACTGGGAGCAGATCAAGGCGGCGGAGCGGGCGGAGAAGAGCGGCGAGGAGGCCTCGGCGCTCGACGGCGTGCCGATGGGGCAGCCCGCGCTGTCGCTCGCCGCGCAGCTCCAGCGCCGCGCCGCCCGCATGGACGCCCCGCCGAGCCTCGCCGACGATCTCGCTGACACGGGCGATGACCTGGGCGAACGGCTTTTCGCGCTGGTCCGGGAGGCGGCGGAGCGGGGGCTGGACGCCGAGTCGGAGTTGCGGGCGGTTTCGCGGGTATTCCGCGATCGTGTCCGAGCCTGGGAGCGAGGGAACCGGTCCGACTGATTCGCGAGGTATCTACCCGAATATCGCGGATGGGGTAGTCCGGTGGGGTCGGCGCGTCTACTCTGAGCGCGTGTCGGCTGGGGCTGATGGTGACTCCGGGGACCCCGAAGTACTACAGGGCGTCCCCACGGGCGAGCGCGCGCCCGTAAGACAGGACGTCCTGACCCCGCCACGCCGCCCCCGGCGCGTGTTCACCGCGTCCACGACCCGCGCCCAGAAGGCCCGCGCGCTCCGCAACCTGTTCACGCTCGGCGGCCTCGCCGGCGGCCTCGTCGCGCTGATGCTGCTCCCCACCACCTGCGCCGCCGGGATCGGGGCCCGCGACGCCGCGAGCTGGTTCTTAAGGGAGCCGGAGGGGCTCACGACGTCCGGCGTCCCGCAGCGGTCCACGATCCTCGACGCTAGCGGCCGCACCATCGCCACGTTCTTCTACCAGAACCGCGTGGACGTCCCCATGGACAAGATCGCGCCCGTGCTCCGGATCGCCGTGCTCGCCATCGAGGACAGCCGCTTCTATAACCACGGCGCCATCGACGCGCAGGGCACGCTGCGGGCGCTCGCCAGCAACCTCGGCCACGGGCAGGTGACGCAGGGCGGCTCCGGCATCACCCAGCAGTACGTCAAGAACCTGCTGGTCACCCAGGCCGACTCCGACGCCGAGCGCAGGGCGGCGCAGGAGGTGTCCGCGGCGCGCAAGATCCGCGAGCTCAAGTACGCGGTCGCGCTGGAGAAGCGGTTCAGCAAGGACGAGATCCTCCGCCGCTACCTCAACATCGCCTACTACGGCGACGGCGCGTACGGCATCGAGGCGGCGTCGCGGCACTACTTCTCCAAGCACGCGTCCGAGCTGAACCTCGCCGAGGCGGCGCTGCTCGCCGGCGTCATCCGCTACCCCTACGCCTACGACCCGACGCAGCATCCCGAAGAGGCCCGCAAGCGGCGCAACGTCGTCCTCAACCGGATGGCCGAACTCGGCTGGATCGAGCGCGCCACCGCCGACGCCACCGCGCGGCTCCCGATCAGGCTGGACGTCGACGAGGTCAAGAGCGGCTGCGTGACCAGCAAGGCGCCGTTCTTCTGCGACTACGTCCAGCGGGAGATCCTCACCAACCCGGTGTTCGGCGAGACCGCCGAGGCGCGGGAGAAGCTGCTCAAGCGCGGCGGCCTCACGATCCGCACCACGATGGACCGGCGGGCGCAGAAGGCCGCGCAGCGCGCGGTGGACCGGCACGTCCCGCAGAAGAACTCCGCGGGCAAGGCGGCGGCGGAGGCGATGGTCGAGCCGGGCACCGGCGAGATCAAGGCGATGGTCGTCGACCGCCGGCTCGGCCCCGACAAGGAGCGCGGCAAGACCTGGATCAACTTCGCCGCCGACGCCAGCCACGGCTCCAGCATCGGGATGCAGGCCGGGTCCACGTTCAAGGCGTTCACGCTGGCCGCCGCGCTGGACGAGGGCATGCCGTTCGGCACCCGGCTGATGGCGCCCCGCAGGTACACGCCGGTCGGCTACCGCAACTGCAAGGGGCAGCGCGTCGGCGACGCGTCCAGGACGCTCGGCAACGCCGCCGACGGGGAGGGCGGCAAGAAGTTCAGCCTCGTCACCGGCACCCAGCACTCGGTCAACACCTTCTTCCTCGCGCTGCAGAAGGAGGTCGGCCTCTGCGACACGGTCAAGATGGCCGAGCGCCTCGGGATGCGGCAGGCCAGCGGGGAGCCGCTGGAGCAGTTCCCGTCGTTCACGCTCGGGTTCAACCCCGTCTCGCCGCTGCGGCTCGCGGCGGCCTACGCGGCGTTCGGCGCGCGCGGCGAGTACTGCAAGCCGATCGCGATCAGGTCGATCGTCGACGCGTCCGGACGCCGGCTGAAGGTGCCGCCGCGCGACTGCGACCAGGTGATGGACAAGGGCGTCGCGGACGCCGTCAGCCACGTGCTCAGCGGCGTCCTCACCAAGGGCACGGCCCGTGGCATGGGCCTCGGCCGCGACGCCGCCGGCAAGACCGGCACGGTCGACAACTTCTCCGCCGCCTGGTTCGCCGGGTACACGCCCGACCTCGCCGCCGCCGTCTGGGTCGGCGACCCGCGCGGCGGCTACAAGTACCCGATGGAAAGCCTCTGCATGGACGGCCGCTGCTACGGCTCGGTGTTCGGTGCGACGATCCCCGCGCCGATCTGGCGGCAGAGCATGCTCGGGGCGCTGGCCGACACGTCCCCGACCTCGTTCGTCCGGCCGCCGTCCCACTTCTTCAGCAAGGGGACGGGCGAGGAGAAGGTCGAGCTGCCCGACGTCCGCGGCATGAAGCCGGACGAGGCCCTCAGGAAGCTCCGCGAGGCCGGGTTCGAGCCCCGTATCGAGAGGCCCGCCGTCGAGTCCCGCGAGTACAAGAAGGGCACCATCGCCGAGATGGACCCGGGCCCCGGCAGGGCCGAGCCGGGCGAGACCATCGAGCTGCGCGTCAGCAAGGGCCCCGGGCCTCGCGACGGCGACCCGCCGGTCCCGCCGATCACCCCGCCGCCGACCTTCCCGCCCTTCCCGGCCGCGCCCGGCGACCGCTCCCAGCTCGCGCCACCCTGATCCAGAGCTGGCCTGACCTGCTGTTTTGTGTGATCGTCCGGCGTACGGGTAGATCACCGGTGGGGTGCTCACCCGCGTTGGGCGTCGCGAAACCTAAGCTGTGCGAAACAAGCGTGCGACATATGCGTGCGTATCCGTTCGGGGGGACGATCGTCATGCGAGCCATCGCCGTGTCCGAGTACGGCGCCACACCGGCGCTGATGAACCTGCCGCGCCCGGAGCCGGGTCCCGGGGAGATCCTGGTGAAGATGATCGCGGCCGGGCTGAACCCGTTCGACTGGAAGCTCGCCGACGGCATGGTGAAGGACTCCGTCGACACCACGTTCCCGCTGATCCTGGGCGTGGACGGCGCGGGCGTCGTGGAGGAGGCCGGCGAGGGCGTGACCCGGCTGCGGGAGGGCGAGCCGGTCTACGGGACGTTCGCCGCGATCGGCCGGGGCCTCGGCTCGTACGCCGAGTACGCCCTCGCCCGGGAGGACGGGCCGGTCGCCGCCATGCCCGAAGGGATGATCTACACGCAGGCCGCGGCCGTGCCGACCGCGAGCGGCGCCGCGCTCGGGATGGTGGACCAGGCGCGGGTCGACGAAGGGCAGACCGTCCTCGTCGTCGGGGCGACCGGCGGCGTCGGGCAGGGCGTGGTGCAGCTCGCGTCCCTCGCCGGCGCCAAGGTGATCGCCACGGCCCGCGACGACATGGCCGGGACGATGCGCCGCCTCGGCGCGGACGAGACCGTCGACCACACCCGTGGCGACGGGGCCGACGGCCTCAACGCCCAGGTGCTGGCCGTCCACAACGACGGCATCGACGCCGTCCTCGACATGGTCAGCGACACCCCCACCACCGAGGACATCGCGCAGCTGCTCCGCCCCGGCGGGACCTACGTCAGCTCCATCTGGGCGGTGAACCCCGACGCCATGGAGGCCAAGGGCCTGCGCGGCGTCAACCTGGAGGGCGGGCTCAGCTCCGGCACCCTCGACCGGCTCTCCGACCTCATCGACGCGAGCCAGTTCCGCGTCCAGGTCGAGCGCGAGGTCCCCCTGGAGGACGCGCCGGACGCGCTGGCCGCCAACCGGGCGGGCGGCGCGCGCGGCAAGACCGTGATCCGCATCTGATCCGCCGCCGGCGAGGCGCGGGTCGCCGCGGCACGTGTGATCCGAAGCACGGGTGAACCGTCCCGCCACGGGCATGCAGACCCACGGGAGGAACACATGAACCAGAGCAGCCCGGACGACGACCGCCCCGCCGGGGACGACCGGTCCGCCGACGACGACCGGCTCGCCCGGCTCCGCGACATCGACGCGTCCCTCGACCGCCTCCGCGCCGACATCACCCCGCCGCCCGCCGACGCCGGCGACAACATCGACTCAGGGCAGTACCTCGCCGCCCGGCAGGAGCTGGAGGGGCAGATCGAGCTGCTGGAGTACGAGCGCGAACGCCTCCGCGGCGAACTCGGACTCTCCTGACGCCCTTCTTTGAACCAGGGCTTCAGCGGGGGAGACGGAGAACGAACCGGGCGCCAGGGACGCCGTCCAGGCGGTCGGTGAGGACCAGCGAGCCGTTGTGCGCCTCGGCGATGTCGCGGGAGATCGCGAGGCCGATGCCGGTTCCGCCGGCGTCGCGGTGCCGGCCCTCCGCCAGCCGCGCGAAGCGCTCGAACACCCGCTCGCGGTCCGTCTCCGCGACGCCGGTGCCGTCGTCGATCACCTCGACCACGGCGGTGGACGGCTCCTCCACGCTGATGATGACCGTCACCTCGGACGTCGCGTGCCGGTCGGCGTTGTCGATGAGGTTCGTCAGCACCCGGGACAGCTCGCTGCGGCCGCCGTTCACCGTCACCGCCCCCTCCGCGAGGACGGTCACCTGGGTGCGGAACGGGCGGCGCAGCACCTCCTGGTCCGCCAGCTCGGTCAGGTCCACCGGCTCGCGCGGGAAGTTCCGGTCGGCCTCCAGGCGCGACAGCGCCAGCAGGTCGTCCACCACCGCTCCCACCCGGTCGGTGTTGATCAGGATGGCCTGGAGCGTGTCGCGGACGTCGGAGTCGTCCGGGGCCGACAGGGCCAGTTCCAGCTCCATCCGCAGCGCGGCGAGCGGGCTGCGCAGCTCGTGGGACACGTCGATGACGAACGCGCGCTGCCGCGCCACCGCCCGCTCCAGCCGGTCGAGCGTCGCGTTGATGCTCATCGCGAGCATCCCGACCTCGTCGCGGCGGGCCGGCACCGGCACGCGGCGCTCCAGGTCCGTCGCGGTGATCTCGTCGAGCTCCTGGCGGATGTCATTCACCGGGCGCAGGGTGCCGCCCACCGACCGCCACGTCCCGTAGCAGACGATGCCGGTGCCGACGAGGACGCCGATCAGCAGCAGCAGGGCGAGCTTCGGCTGCGGCAGCAGCCCCGGCTCGGGCGCCAGCGAGTAGACGTACTTGGCGTTCGCCCCCGTCCCCACGCGGAACTCGACGATGAGGAAGCAGGGCCCGCCGGGCAGGTGGCGGCTGCAGACGCGGCCCTCCCGGCGGTCGTCCCCCGGCGGCGGCGGGGGGAACCGCGGCGGCTGCCGGCCGCGCATCCGCGGGGACGCCGCGAGCACCCTGCCCCGCGCGTCCACGACCATGAGCAGCTCGCGGCCGGTGGCGCCGAGCTCGCGACCCGCGATCCCGGCGTTGACCGCGACCGACACGCGGCGGCCGTCCTGCGATATCTCCTGTATGGAGTCGTCCAGCGTCTGCTTCCGGGCGCCCGACAGCACCAGCCCCGCCATCGCCGTGGTCAGGCCGAAGGCGACCAGCGTCGAGGTGAGCGTCACCCGGAGCCGGATCTTGGGCGGGTGCAGCATGGTCCGCCAGAACCGGCCGCCCGCGGCCGGCTCGCCGCGCTCGCCGCGTCCGCCGCGCCCAGCGATCCTGGGCCGGGGGAGCCTGGGCCGGAAACGCCCTGGCCGGAGGCGCCGGTACCGGCGGCGCCTCGGCCGGAAGCGCGAGGACCGGACGCGTATGACGACCTCCCCGGGACGCTCCTGCCAGTACCTGATCTTTCTTGCCTGAAGCGGGCAAACACGACCGTGGGGGACGGGTAAAAGATCGTTCAGCCGGAACCGGGCGGGAACCGAGCCGGAACCGGCCCGGAACCGGCCCGGGACCGGCCGGGCGTGCCGTGAATGCTCCGCGATCGTCCGGTTTGTACGGGGTCGCACGGAAGACGGCGAGCCCGTTCGGCGGTGCGGGGGCCGCGCGGCTAGGCTCGGTGGCTGCACTCAGACACTCGCCATCATCATCAGGGGGTTCCCCGTGTCGTCGATCGAGGCCGTACTCGCCCGGGAGATTCTGGACTCCCGCGGCAATCCGACCGTCGAGGTCGAGGTGCTGCTCGCCGATGGGACCGAGGCGCACGCGGCCGTGCCGAGCGGGGCCTCCACCGGCCAGTTCGAGGCCGTCGAGCTGCGCGACGGCGGCGAGCGCTACGGCGGCAAGGGCGTCCGGAACGCCGTCCGGGCCGTCAACGAGACCATCGACGAGAAGCTCGTCGGCTACCCGGCGTCCGACCAGCGGCTGATCGACCAGCTCCTGGTGGACCTGGACGGCACCCCGGCCAAGTCGGCGCTCGGCGCCAACGCGATCCTCGGCGTCAGCCTCGCCGTCGCCAAGGCCGCCGCCGACTCCGCCGGGCTGCCGCTGTTCCGCTACGTCGGCGGGCCGAACGCGCACCTGCTGCCCGTCCCGATGATGAACATCCTGAACGGCGGCGCGCACGCCGACACCAACGTCGACGTCCAGGAGTTCATGATCGCGCCGATCGGCGCGGCGACCTTCGCGGAGGCGCTGCGCTGGGGCGCCGAGACCTACCACGCGCTGAAGTCGGTGCTGAAGTCCAAGAGCCTCGCCACCGGCCTCGGCGACGAGGGCGGCTTCGCGCCCGACCTGCCGAGCAACCGCGACGCGCTCGACCTGATCATGGAGGCGATCCGCAACGCGGGCTTCACCCCCGGACGCGACATCGCCCTCGCGCTGGACGTCGCCGCCACCGAGTTCCACGCCGACGGGCAGTACACCTTCGAGGGCGCCAAGCGGTCCTCCGACGACATGGCGGCCTACTACGGCGAGCTGATCAGCGAGTACCCGCTCGTCTCCATCGAGGACCCGCTCGACGAGGAGGACTGGCCCGGCTGGGAGGGCCTGACCGCCGCGGTCGGCGACCGCGTCCAGATCGTCGGCGACGACCTGTTCGTCACGAACCCCGAGCGGCTCGCCCGCGGCATCAAGGCCCGCGCCGCGAACGCGCTGCTGGTCAAGGTCAACCAGATCGGCACGCTCAGCGAGACCCTCGACGCCGTCGCGCTCGCGCAGACCAGCGGCTATCGCTGCATGATGAGCCACCGGTCCGGCGAGACGGAGGACACCACGATCGCCGACCTGGCCGTCGCCACCAACTGCGGCCAGATCAAGACCGGCGCGCCCGCGCGCAGCGACCGCGTCGCCAAGTACAACCAGCTGCTGCGCATCGAGGAGCTGCTCGACGACGCCGCCCGCTACGCCGGCGCCGCCGCGTTCCCGCGCTTTGACGGCCAGGGCTGACATGACGCGCCCCTGACCGAGCCCGGGGAGCCCGGTCCGAGACCGGCGACGCCGGGGACCGGAACGTCGTTCCGGTCCCCGCCACGGCCGGTTTTCGGACAGATGGCCCCGGCCGCACACCGGAGACACGCGAGTCCAGGACGACCACGCAGGGGACACGATGGCTGACGGCAAAGCCGCCCCCAAAGGCGGGCACGACGGCGACGACACCGGCCGCGAGGCCGCGCACGGCGGCGACGCGCGCCGCGGCAACCCAGCCCTGACCAGCCGAGCCGCCATCCTGGCGGTGGTGGTGTGCGCCATCGCGCTGAGCCTGGCCTACCCCGTCCGCGAGTACATCGCGCAGCGCAAGGAGATCGCGGAACTCCAGCGCAAGGAGGCCGTGGCCCGGCGGCAAGTGGAGATCCTTGCCCAACGCAAGCAACAACTGGGCGAGAAGTCGTACATTGAGCGTGAGGCGACGCGAAGGCTCCATTACTGCCGCCCTGACGTGAAGTGCTACATCGTCCTGGACGGCAGCGGAGGGGACGGACGGCAGGCCCGCAAGGGCGGACCGACGACCAGGCCGCCCTGGTACGAGACGCTGTGGCGGTCGGTCGAGTCCGCCGACAGGCCGCGCTGACCCGTCCACGGGTCCGGCGCGACGTGTTCGACCGGCGCCGAGGGAC
>NZ_SMJX01000299.1 GCF_004348535.1 Actinomadura sp. KC216 | reverse complement strand
GCCCCGCCCCGCCTGGCGAGCCGGATCCCCCGGCCGGCTCGGCCCCCGTGGCAGACGGGGCGGTGACGGCCGGGCCGCCCGCGCCCCCGCGCGCGGACGCGTTCTCCAGCAGCCGCGTCGCCAGCCGGTCGGCCTGCGCGGCGATGGTGAGCGAAGGGTTCGGGCCCACCGGCCCCGGCATCGCCGCCCCGTCGGCGATGTAGAGACCCGGGAACCCGAACACCTCGCCGAAGGCGTCGCAGACGCCCTCGCCTATGTGGGCGCCCATCGGGGCGCCGCCGAGCGGATGGACGGTGATGATGCGCTTGCGGAACCACATCGGGTTGTCGGCGTAGTCGGCGCCGAGCACGTCCGCGATGCCCCGCATCGTCTTGCGGACGCGGTTGAACAGCTCCTCGCTGGTCTCCGACGTCCAGTCCGCGGTGAGCCGGCCGTCCTTCAGCCGCAGCCGCCCGTCGGCGGTGTCGCGGCCCATGCCGAGCAGCGGCAGCGAGCTGACCGTGAGCGCGCCGTCGCCGATGAGGTCCGAGATCTCCTTGGACAGGTTGGTGTCGGGCGCCTCCCGGAACAGCGCGGTGAACCGGTCCCACAGGAACTTCACCGCGCGTTCGAGGTCGTTGCCGACGTCGAAGCCGTCGACGATCCAGTCCGCGAAGCCGGGGTAGCCCCCGTCCTGGATGTAGGCGCCGCGGCCCGCGCCGGGCACGCCGTCCAGCTCGTCCGGCAGCCGGATCGCGGTCGTGATGACCGGGCCGCGGCTGGCGTTCAGCGGCCGGACGCGGTTGCGGTCGGTGGCGCGCATCAGGAACGTCAGCAGGTCGCCGTTGCCGCTGAACCGGGTGCCGAGCGCGTCGCTCAGGCCCGGGAACGCCTCCCGCGACTTCAGCAGCAGGAACGTCGTGCCGTAGGTGCCCGCGCCGAGGACCAGCCGGTCGCAGGTGATCGTCCGGACGCGCGGGCGGCGCCGCTTCTTCAGCGACACCCCGGGCGGCGGCGGCTCGTGGTGGACGTAGTCGACCTCGTACCCGCCCTCCGGCCGCGGCCGCAGCGCCTTCACCTCGTGGGAGGTGCGGATGTCGGCGCCGTGGTGCGCCGCCGCCGACAGGTAGGTGTGGTCGAGGCTGTTCTTGGCGCCCTCGTTGCAGCCGATGTCGCACTCGCCGCACAGCCGGCACGTCCGCCGCGGGACGCCGTGGATGTTGCCGTAGCCGGCGGCGTCCACGATCGGCAGGCTCATCGCGGGCCTGCCGCCCGGGTGGGAGGCGAAGCTGACCGCGAGCGGCGGCAGCGTGCACTGCAGGCCGAGCTCCGCCGCCGCGTCCTGCATCGCGTGGGTCTTCGGGGTGTCGTCGAACGGCACCTGGTCGAGCGGGTAGGGCGTCGCGCCCATCATCGTCTCGACGTCGTCGTAGTGCGGGTCGAGGTCGGCGCGGGTGATCGGCCACGGCTCGTGCGACCCGCCGGGGCCGTCGTTGACGAACCAGTTCTCGTCCTTGCGCAGCAGCACGTTCGCGTAGATCAGCGAGCCGCCGCCGAGCCCCGCGGACACGACCGAGTCGCAGCCCTTGAAGCTCCACACGTCGAACATGCCGTGCAGCCCGGCGTCCGGGTCCCAGAACGCGCGGCCCATCTCGGCGGGCGAGCGGGGGAACGACCCCGGCGGGTACGGCTGCCCGCGCTCCATCAGGACGACCGACAGCCCGCCCTCCGCCATCCGGTACGCCGCGACCGACCCGCCGAACCCGGATCCGACCACGACCGCGTCCACGTGCTCCATGGCGTCGTGTTCCATGGCGTCAGCCCGCCTTCCGCTTCAAGAAGTCGAGAACCTGCGGGAACACCTCGGCGTCGGCGTTCGCCCCCATGAAGGCGTCCTGGTGGCCGTAGCCGGGCAGGATCGCCAGCTCGTGCAGGCCGGGCGTGGTCGATTCCAGCAGGCGGTGGCAGGCGATGTTGGAGTCGGTGAACACGTGGTTGCGGTCTCCGGTGAGGAACAGGATCGGTGTCGTGACGTCCGCGGCGTTCGCGAGGTAGTCGTCCGGCAGGTCGGCGTGCCGCGGGTCGCGCCGGTCGTACTTCACGGCGCGGCCGGCCCGGACCATCTTCAGGATGTGCCGGTAGTAGTTGACGTTGGCGGCGCCGAACAGGTCGGGCAGCCGGGCGTGGGTGACCGGCGACATCTTCTCGTGGGAGAAGATCGGCTTGCCGCCGCCCCACATGAAGCTGAGCATGTGGCAGGCGGGTTCATTGCACGAGTTGTGGAACGGCGCGACGGCCTTGGCGAGCAGCCAGCCGCGGGTCAGCGGCGGGGCGCTGCCGTAGCGCGGATCGAGCTGGCACGGCCCGACGAGGTACTCCATCAGCGCCGGCCCGCAGCTCAGCTTCACCTTCGACCAGAGCGGCGTCCGCGGCACCAGCGAGACGCTGTTGCACGTCAGGCTGGTGATGCCGGTGACCGTCCCGGCGAACAGGGCCATCGAGAACGACACCGCGCCCAGGCAGTGCGAGATCACGTGGACCCGCCGGTCGCCGATGTGCCGGCGCAGCTCGGCGAGCGCCGCCGGGTGGTCGTAGTGCGCGACGTCGTCGAGGGTGAACCGCTGGGTCTCGGAGTTGTAGGGGTAGCGGCCGCTGAGCCGGTAGTCGAGGGTCCACACGTCGCCGAAGCCGGAGTTGAGCAGCGCGCTCACCAGGTTGGTGTGCTCCGGCATGATGTACATGTCGCTGGACGTGGTCAGCCCGTGCACGAGCAGGACCACGTCGCGGCAGTCGCCGCGGCGGAACCGGGTCAGGGCGAGGCCCAGCCCGTCCTCGGTGGTGAAGGGATGCGCGGAGACCTCGGCGTCGGCGACGCCCGCGAGCGTGAAGCGCGCGATCCGCTGCTGGTCCATGGCCATCCCTCCGGCTTCTCTGACGCCCCAACCCTGCCAAGCGCGGGGGTTCGCGCGGCATCGTGGAGAACTCGTACTTATGTGAACCTCAGGGCCACGCGTTTGTGCGGGACCTACCTGAAGTGAGAGTCGGAATCAGCCCGGGTGGTTCATGATGTCCGTTTATTCGGCTCGTTCGGCGCGGTTCATCGCCGTCGCGACCCCGACCCGGGAGGTGACGTCGATCTTGGCGAAGACCCGCGACAGGTGCGTCTCGACGGTCCGGACGCTGAGGAACAGCCGCTCGGCGATCTGCTGGTTGCTGCATTCCTCGGCGACCAGCAGCGCGATCTCGTGCTCGCGCGGGGACAGCCCGAACGGCAGGTCCTTGCGCGGGCGCTTGGCCGGTGCGGAGCCCGCGGACGGCACCCGCACCCCGAGCCTCCGCTGCTCCCGGACGGCCTGGGCGTGCAGCCCGCGCATCCCGCACGCCTCGAAGATGTCGGCCGCCGCGCGGATCCGCTCGCGGGCGGCGGCGCGGTCGCCTGCGGCGGCGTGCGCGAGCCCGGCGGCCAGCTCGGCGCGCCCGGCCTCGGGCCGGCGGCCCGCCTTGGTGAGCAGCCCGGCGGCCTCGGCGGCCAGCGCGGCCGACGCGGCCGGGTCGCTCCCGCGCAGGGCGTGCGCGCGGGCGAGGCGGGCCAGGCCGACGTCGCCGGTCAGCGCGGGGTTGGCGATCCCGTCGGCGATGTCGGCCCAGTAGCCGGCGTCGCGGTCGTCCTTGCCCGGCGTGCCCTTCTTGCCCGGCGCGCCCTTCTTGCCTGGCGCGTCGTTCTTGCGGGGCTCGGTCCTGCCCGGCGCGGAGTCGCCCTGCCCGGCGCGGACGGACGCCAGCGTCTCCGCGCACATGACGAGCGTCCCGAAGTCGAGCCCGAGGGTGCCGTCCCCGCACGCCGCGATCAGCGCCTGCGCGCCCTCGTCCGGGCGGCCCGCGTTGATGATCGCGATGGCGCGGGCGACGTGGGCCATGTGCGTCCACCACTCGCCCGAGCCGGTGTCGTTGGCGACCGCCTCCTCGCCCGCGCGCAGCGCCCGCTCGTGGTCGCCCATCCAGCTGGCGGTCAGGCACTGCTGCGTCAGCCCGTAGGCCAGCACCTCCTGCGAGCGCAGCTCGCGGGCGACCGCGGTCGCCTCGTCGGCCAGCGCGGCGGCCTCGGCCATCCGGCCCTGCTGGGCCAGGATCCGGGACTGCCCGGCCAGGAAGTAGCCGAGGATGTAGGTCTGGCCCGTCGTCCGGGTGATCGACACCAGCCGCTCGACGTGCCGCAGCGCGCTGTCGTACATGCCGAGGAACGCCTCGGCGAAGATCAGCCAGGCGAAGCTGTCCAGGCAGTCGGTGAAGTCGGTGTCGGACGCCGCGGAGATCAGCCGATCGGCCTTCCCGGCGTAGGCGATCGCCTCGTCCACCTCGCCGCGCACGTAGGACACCATCGGCCGCATCGACACCACCGCCGCAGTCAGCCCCGGGCTCCAGCTGGGGGCGCTGTCGGGGATGGTGTCCAGCACGGCCTGGGAGCCGCGGGCGTCGCTGCGCTGGATCCGGTCGGCGACCAGCCGGATCCGCAGCAGCACCGCCTCGGGGGTCTGCCGGTCGCTGATGCGGCGCAGCTCGTCCAGGACCACCGCGCGGGCCTCGTGGATCCGGCCGAGCTGCCGTTCCATGATCGCGCAGAACAGCACGGCGCGGGCGCGGCGGACGGTGTCGTCCAGCGGCAGCAGCCCCAGCAGCGTGCGGGCGGTCTCGCGGCCCGCCTCCGCGTGCCCGCTGACCGCCTGCACCTCGGCCAGCTCCAGCAGCAGCTCGACCCGGTCGGGATACCCGCCGTTCCCGGCCGCCGCGGCGGTCTCGGAGACGTCCGGCATCAGGTCGAGCGCGGCCTCCAGCCAGTACGCGGCGGTGCCGGGCGCCTGGTAGGCGATGCCCCGGGCGGCCTCCACCAGCGTGCGGATCGCCTCGGCGTCGCCGAAGCGCGCGGAGCGCACCACGTGGTGGGCGCGGACGGCCGCAGGCGCGCCGAGCTCGGCCAGCCGCGACGACACCCGCGAGTGCGCGGCGATCCGCCAGCCCGCGGCCGTCGAGGCGTAGGCGACGTGCCGCACCAGCGGATGCCGGAACCTGAACCGCCCGCCCGGCGCGGCGCGCACCACGTCGTGGCCGGTCAGCACGTCCAGCGCGGTGAGCGCGGCGCTCTGCTCCATCTCGGCGGCGACGGCGGCGAGCGCCGGCTCGAACACGTCGGCGGCGACGGCGGCGCCGCGCGCCATCCGCAGCGCCTCCGGCGGCAGCGCGCTCAGCTCCACCTGCAGCGCGGCCCGCACCGCCGGGGGCACCTCGGTCAGGTTCGCCACGCCCCGGCTCCAGTCCTTGCGGTCGGCGCCGCCGACGGGCGCGGCCCCGGCGCCCATCTTGGACAGGGCCTCCAGGTAGAACGGGTTGCCGCCGCTGGCCTTGAACAGCGCCTTGCACCGGGCGCGGCTCACCTCGGGACCGAGGAACTCCGCGACCTCGCGCTCGGTGAGCGGGCCGACCGTGACGCGCACGCCCTGCGGGCCGGCGGCGTCCACGAGCGCCGCGAGCCGCGGCGAGGTCTGCGCGGGCCGGTAGGCGACCGCCACCAGCACCCGGGCGCGCGGCGGGTGCCGGACGAGATGGTCCAGCAGCTCGATGGTCGCGTCGTCGGCCCAGTGCAGGTCGTCGAGGATCAGGACGAGCCCGTCCGGGCCGGCGAGCGCGTCCAGCAGGTGCCGGACGGTGCGGTGCAGCTGGTACCGCGCGACCTGCGAGTCGGGGGAGGCGGCCGGCGGGTCGTCGGTGATGTCGGCGAGCGCGGGGAACACCGTGCCGAGCAGGCGCACCGCCGCCGGGGGCATGTCCGGGCGGTGCTCTTCGAGGTGGTCGTCGAGGGCGTCGACGACGGCGCCGAACGGCATCTCCTGCTCGAACTCGGCGGCGCGGCCGGCCAGCGGGCGGAGCTTGCGGGACTCGGCGGCGACCCACAGCTCGTTGAGCAGGCGGGTCTTGCCGGCGCCCGGCTCGCCGGTCAGCGCCAGGTAGCGGAACGCGTCGGTCGCGGTGGCGTCCAGGGCCTCGTCGAACGCGCGGAGGACGTCGTGCCGCCCGACGAGCGGGACGCCGTCCGGCGGGGCCGCGCCGCCGTGGGACACCGCATTGCCGTGGGACACCGCGTCGCCGCGGCCGGTACGACCCTCCATGTCCACACCCCAACAGTGACAGGCGGTCGATTCGCCGTGATCGTGCTTCTCGTTGTGGTTACTGAGAATTGGCGGGATTCACCCTATAGGCTCGAACGTCAATAAGCAGGGGCAACACGCACCCGCCCAATGCGGCACCCCGCGGACGGCGCTCCTTCGTCACCCTGACGTTCCACCCTGTTCTTCAGCGTGTCGTCTCCTAGCTATCAACAGTCCTGACGGGCGCCCTGTCAACCTCGGATGTGTAAATCGTTCCGCCGTCGTGACTTCCGCCCCTGATCTGCGGGCGAACGCCGGGCGGGGCCACAGGTGGACACCGCCTCACTCGACGACGAGCACCTCGAGCGTCCGCGGGCCGTGTACGCCCTCCACGCGGGACAGTTCGATGTCGCTCGTCGCGGACGGCCCGGACACGAACGTCAGCGGCCGGTGCGGGTCGAGCCGCTCCAGCGCCTCGGGCACGTCCGCGGCGACCTGCGCGGCGCGTACCACGATCAGGTGGAAGTCGGGGACGAGCGACAGCGCGCGGCGCCCCTGCCCGGCGCCGTGGTCGAGGACGATCGTGCCGGTCTCGGCGATCGCGGCGGCGCAGCCGGTGACCGCGCCCGCGAGCCCGTCGAGCGCGCCGGTGGACGGGTCGCGGACGAACGCGGCGTCCGACGCGGAGAGCCATTCCGGCGGAAGGTCGCCGGGGACGCCGTAGGTTCCGGGCCGGGCCGCGAGCCGTTCCGCGACCGTCCCCGGCACGCCGGACTCCGGCACGCGCAGGACCGTCGCGCGGTAGTCGGCGACCCGCCCGGCGAACAGGTCCAGGACGCCGGTGCCGTGATGGCGGCGCAGGTAGCGGCGGTCGATCCGGTCGTAGGCGGCGGCGACCTCGGCGGCCGGGCGGGCCGGCATCACCCGGTCGGCGCGGCGGAGGATCTCGTCCCGGGCGCTCATCCGCCGCCCTCCTCGCGGCCGCCGCCCGTGTCGCGGCCGCCGTCCGTGCGGGACCACCAGGCGCGGAACGACTCCGGCGGCGGCGCGGGCGCGTCGCGCGTCTCCGTCCAGGCGCCGAGCGGGCCGGGGAGCCGCCGGATCCGGCCGCGGCGCGCCACGGCGCGGCGGGACGCGGACGCGGCGCGCTGCGCGAGCGCGAGCCGGGTGGGGGAGCGCAGCGTCCATCCGGCGGCGGCCATCGCGACCCGTTCGAGGGGGTGCCGCGGCCCCTCCTCCACCGCGCGGGCGCGCAGGTGGACGAGCACCTCCGGGATGTCGATCGCGACCGGGCACGCCTCGAAGCACGCCCCGCACAGCGTCGACGCGTACGGCAGCGACGCGTCCACGTCCGACCCGATGCCCCTGATCTGCGGCGACAGGATCGCGCCGATCGGCCCCGGGTACGGCGACCCGTAGGCGTGGCCGCCGGCGCGCTGGTAGACCGGGCACACGTTCAGGCACGCGGAGCAGCGGATGCAGCGCAGCGCCTGCCGCCCCACCGCGTCGGCCAGGGTGGCGGTGCGTCCGTTGTCGAGCAGGACGAGATGGACGTCGCGCGGCCCGTCGCCCGGGTGCACGCCCGTCCAGGCGGAGGTGTAGGGGTTCATCCGCTCCGCCGTGGACGAGCGCGGCAGCAGCTGCAGGAACACCTCCAGGTCCCGCCAGGACGGCACGATCTTCTCCACGCCCATCACCGAGATCAGCGTCTCGGGGAGCGTCAGGCACATCCGGCCGTTGCCCTCCGACTCCAGGACGACGAGCGTGCCGGTGTCGGCGACGGCGAAGTTCACCCCCGACACCCCGACCTTCGCCGACAGGAACTTGGCGCGCAGATGCCGCCGCGCCGCCTCCGCCAGCTCGGCGGGGGAGTCCGACAGACCCTCCGGGGCGTCGTCCATCGCCCGCAGGAAGATGTCGCGGATGTCGGACCGGTTGCGGTGGATGGCGGGCACGAGGATGTGCGACGGGCGGTCGTCGCCCAGCTGGACGATCAGTTCCGCGAGGTCGGTCTCGTAGGCGGTGATCCCCTCCGCGGCGAGGAACTCGTTGAGCCCGATCTCCTGCGTCGCCATCGACTTGACCTTGACGACCTCGGT
This sequence comes from Actinomadura sp. KC216, assembly GCF_004348535.1. GTDB lineage: Bacteria > Actinomycetota > Actinomycetes > Streptosporangiales > Streptosporangiaceae > Spirillospora. The sequence continues at coordinate 1,841 of NZ_SMJX01000299.1, read as the reverse complement.
CTCGCCGGTCGCCTTCACCAGGTCCGCGACGATCCGGTTCGCCTCGGCGGCGTCCCGCGCCCAGTGCACGGTCCCGCCGGCCCCGGTGACCTTCTCCTCCAGCAGCCGCAGGTAGTGGCCGAGGTTCTCCAGGACGTGGTCCTTGATCTGCTTGCCCGCCTCGCGCAGCGCCGCCCAGTCGTCCAGCTCCGCGACGGCCGCCGCGCGCCGGGCCCGGATCGTGGAGGTGGCGTGCGCGAGGTTGCCGCGCAGCCGCGCGTCGGACACCGCGCGGCGCGCCGCGTCCGGAAACGACGGCATCCCGACGTACGTCGGCATACTCATGCGGGGTCCTCCTCGGTGGAGGCGAGGATCTCGGCGAGGTGGACGGTCCGCACCCCGGCGCGCGTGCGGGTGAGCGCGCCGCCGATGTGCATCAGGCAGGAGTTGTCGGCCGCGCACAGCGCCTCCGCCCCCGTCGCGCGGACGGCGGTGACCTTGTCCGCGCACATCGCGGCCGACACCTCGGGGTTCTTCAGCGCGAACGTCCCGCCGAACCCGCAGCACTCGGCGGCGTCCGGCAGCTCGGCCAGGTCGATGCCGCGGACCTCGCGCAGCAGCCGCAGCGGCCGGTCGCCGATGCGCAGCATCCGCAGGGAGTGGCACGTCGGGTGGTAGGTGACGCGGTGTGGGAAGTAGGCGCCCACGTCGGTGACGCCGAGCACGTCCACCAGGAACTCCGACAGCTCGTACACGCGGGACGCCACCCCGGCGGTCCGCGGCGCGAGCCGCGGGTGCCAGTCGCGGATCATCGCGCCGCACGACGCGGACGGCGTCACGATCGCGTCGTAGGGCTCGAACGTCTCCGCGAACCCCTTCACCAGGGGCAGCGCCTGCCGCCGGTACCCGGTGTTGAGGTGCATCTGCCCGCAGCAGGTCTGCCCGGCGGGGAACTCCACGTCGTGGCCGAGGCGCCGCAGCAGCCGCACCGCCGCCTTCCCCGTCCCCGGGAACATCGTGTCGTTCACGCAGGTCAGGAACAGTGCAACCCGCATCGGACACCTCCCCCCGACGGATTGTCGCACCCGCCGCCCGCCGCCGGGGTCAGCGACCCACCGAGCCGTCGATCCGCTCGCGGAGGATGTCGGCGTGCCCGGCGTGCCGCGCCGTCTCCTCGACCATGTGGACCAGCAGCCACCGCATCGACGGCGGCGGCGTCTCCCGCAGCGACCGGGCGCCCGGCCGGTCGAGGTCGGGGCACGCGGCCACGATCGCGTTGGTGCGTCCGGCCGCCCGCCGGTACGCGGCGACGAGGTCCTCGGCCGTCTCGTCGTCGCGGGGCGGCTCGTCGTCGTCCAGCCGGGGCTCGTCGGCGCCCTCGTAGGCCCACACGAACCAGTTCAGCTCGGTGCGCGTCAGGTGCTTGACCAGGCCGAGCAGGCTCGTCCCGGACGGGACGCCGGGCGCGCGGGCCGCCGCGTCCGGGACGCCGGACGCCTTGGCCACCACCGACTCGCGCAGGTAGTCGAGGAAGGTCAGCAGCGTGGTGCGCTCGTCGGCGTGCAGGTCCGGGGGGCGGACGTCTCCGCGCGGTTCGCTCATCGCCCCGTCGCTCATGACAGGTAGGATAGTTCGAGGTGGGCCGAGACGATCCAGTTGGGCACGTCGACGACCTCGGAGATCTTCAGGTCGGCGGCGATGCTGGCCAGGAGGTAGGCGTCCACGGGGGCCATGCCGGTGCGCGCGGCGACCTCGTCGATGAGGGCGCGGGTCGCGTCCTTCGCGGCCTGCATGAGGTCGGGGCCGACGCCGGTGGTGGCGAGGGCCGCGCCGGTCCGGTGGGTGCGGGGGTGGGTCTCGAC
>NZ_SMJX01000298.1 GCF_004348535.1 Actinomadura sp. KC216 | reverse complement strand
CCGCCCTCGTGGGGCCCGCTCGTCCGCATCCCCTCATGGTGCCAGCCCCGCCCCGGCCCGCACCGCGACTCGGCACGGCTCATGACCAGCGGCTCAGTACCGGCGGGTCAGTACCAGTTGTGGGACTGCCAGAACGACCAGGCGCCGCACGGGTCCTTGTAGCGCGCCTTGATGTAGCCGAGGCCCCACGCGATCTGCGTCGGCGTGCTGGTGCGCCAGTCGCTCCCGGCGCTGGACATCTTCGAGCCAGGCAGCGCCTGCGGGATCCCGTACGCGCCGCTGGACGGGTTCTCGGCCCGCTCGTTCCAGCCGCTCTCGTGGTTCCACAGCGTCAGCAGCGACGGCCAGCAGCGACCCCACCCCTTGAGGGCGTTCATCTTCTTGCCGTACGCCTTGTTCTGCGCGGAGCTCGGGTTCAGCTTGGCGAGCCGCTCCTTCTCCTGCTGCGCCTTCAGCTTCGCCCGTGCCTCCGCCTCCTTCTTGGCCCGCCTCTTCAGCTCCTCCATCTCGCGCTTGTGCTTCTCGTAGGCGCGCTGCTTGGCGGAGGCGACCGCGTCGGCGACGACCGGGTTCATGTCGGTCGCCGTCAGCCGGGTGAGCATCTCGTTGGTCGACAGGTCGCCGGCGGCCATCTTCGGCGGCTTGGTGCCGTCCTCGCCGGTGAAGCGGCCGATGTCGACGAGCACGACCGCCGCGACGATCGCGACCAGCGCCACGACCATGATCGTGACGTTGCTGGTCAGGACCCGCCGGATCAGCCGTTTCCGCGACGGCGGGACGTCGCCCGGCGGCGTCCCCGTCCCGCGCGGGCCGTAGCGGTCGTAGGGCGCGTACGGGCCGGGCCCGCGCTCGCCCCGCGCGCCACGCGGGCCAGGGCCGGGAGCCTCGCGGGGCGGGGGCACCTGCACGGCGTTGCGCCCGCGCCCCTCCGATCGCCTCGGCCCGGAACGGGCGCGTCGAGGGGTGTCGGGGGGACGTCTGCGCGTGCCGTGACTCTGTGGCATAGGAGAAGACTGCCTTATCGCCCGGGGTGGTGTCGTCCGTGTGATGATCCACGAACGGGGGCCGGCCGTCCATGGACCAGTTCCATCTTCCTGTCCATGTACCTGTCGTTGCCTGTACGGGAGCCGGGTGACCCGAGGTTCACCCGTCGCGGTGCCCCCGGTCCCGTCCCGCGCCAGGGTTCAACAGTTCCACATCTCCGGCCGCGAGGCGCGCCGGTTGCAGCGCTTCGAATATCTCGCGGTGCCGCCCGTCGAACGCCGCGAACTCCCCGCTGGGCGACTCCAGCGCCAGGCTGACCTCGTTGGCGCGGTCCCGTCCGGCGCCGGTGATCTCCACGAGGGTGGCGCGCCGGTCGCGCGGATGGCGGCTGCGGGCGACGAGGCCCGCCGCCTCCAGCTGGTCGACGGTGAGCTTCACCGTCGTCGGATGCATCATCAGGATCCGGCCGAGCGTGCTCAGCCGCGCCCGGCCGTGGACGGTGAGCGCCAGCGTGGTCAGCAGGAGGTAGCCGGTCCGGGTGAGGTCCAGCCGCTTCAGCTCGGTGTCCAGGGCCTTCTTCAGCAGCTGGTTGAGCCGTCCCACCGCGCAGATCGCCATGAACGGCCAGGGGCCGCCGCGGAGCCCCTGCTCCTCCCAGCGGTCGCGGACGCCCATGACCAGGGGATCGACCTCGTCCGCGGCCTCCGCCGCGAGGTCCCGGGTGTCCGCCGTGTCGGCCGCCATGCCCGCCGTTCCGTCCCCTCCGGTGTCGTCTCGCGCCTCGGTTCGCACCGGATGATCTTAGCCGCCGATAAATCAGGATGTAAGTACTCGCTTCTTAGACCTTCTTCCAATAGAGTGCCTCAGATCACATGCGGTGCCCGAGTGCTTGCTTGGGCGCGGGCTCCGCGTGTGGTCCCGGTCTCCGCCGAGACCGCGGTGGCGCGCGAACGAGCATCGAGAGCAGGTCGAGCGCGCCCCGTGCCGAGGCGGGGCGCCGGAGCATCGGATGAGCGCCGACGTCCGAGAAGCGAAGGAGGCTGGTTTGCACCCTCACCGAACCCCTCTGGGGGAGGGCACCGGCTGATGGCCCTGAGCCTCGCGAAGGCCCCGGACCTCGCGCGCAGACGCGTCGGGCGGACGCTCGACGAGACCGGGCTGCTGTGCGTCACCCTCCTGGAGGGGCTGCGCCGCACCTGGGACCTGCGCCAGTGGTGGGGCGAGTTCATCGAGCAGTGCTGGTTCCTGGCGCGCGTCACCAGCGTCCCGGTGATGCTCATCGCGGTGCCGCTCGGCGCGACGATCTCGCTGCAGGTCGGCGACATCGCCCGGCAGCTCGGCGCGCAGTCCGGCACCGGGGCGCTGCTCACCGCCGCGATGATCCAGCAGGTGGCGCCGCTGGCCGCGGCGCTGCTGGTGTCCGGCGTCGGCGGGTCCGCGATCACCTCCGACATGGGGGCCCGCAACATCCGCGACGAACTCGCGGCCATGGAGGTCATGGGCATCAACCCGGTCCACCGCCTGGTCACCCCCAGGCTGTGGGCGGCGAGCACCGTGTCCCTGCTGCTCTGCTCGGTGGTGATCCTGGCGGGCGTCCTCGGCGGCTACTACTTCAACGTCATCCAGCAGGGCGTCAGCCCCGGCGCGTTCTTCGACGGCGCCACCACCCTGCTGCAGTTCCCGGACCTGGTGATCACCCTGTTCAAGGCGTGGGTGTTCGGCTTCATCGCCGCCGCCGTCGCCTGCTACATGGGCATGAACTGCGACTACGGGCCGGTCGGCGTCGGCCGCGCGGTCAACAGGGCGGTGGTGGTCACCTCGATCGTGGTGTTCCTGACGAACTACGTCCTCACCATGATCTACCAGGTCCTCTTCCCCCCGAGGTTCTGATGGTCGCCATTTCCCCCGTACGCAAGCTGGGCCGGGCCGTCCGGAGCCGGACCGCCGGGCTCGCCGCCTCGGCCGACCTGCCCGTCTTCCTCGGCCGCGTCCTCTACCACCTGGTGGTCGACATCATCGTCCGGCGCAAGTACGGCCGGACGCTCGCCAAGCAGGTCAGCGACATCACCGTCGGCGTCGGCGCGCTCGTCATCGGCGGCGGCATGATCTTCGTGATCGCGACGATGTCGCTCGCCACCGGCGCCATGGTCGGGCTGCAGGGCTACCCGGGCCTGGAGCGGATCGGCGCGGAGGCGTTCACCGGGCTGGTGGCGAGCTACTCCAACGTCCGCGAGGTGACCCCGATCATCGCGGGCGTCGCGCTGGTCGCGCAGGTCGGCACCGGGTTCACCGCCGAGATCGGCGCGATGCGGATCTCCGAGGAGATCGACGCGCTGGAGGTCATGGGCATCAACTCGCTCGCCTACCTGGTGTGCACGCGCGTCGCCGCCGGGGTCATCGCGCTGGTGCCGCTGTACCTGGTGTCGCTGTTCATGGCGTTCTTCGCGACCCGGTTCATCACGATCCAGTACTTCGGGCTCTCACCCGGCATCTACGACTACTACTTTCACCTCTACCTGCCGCCGATCGACGTGTTCTACAGCGTCATCAAGGTGGCGGTGTTCGCCTTCATCATCATGTTCATCCACTGCTACCGCGGCTACTACGCGGCGGGCGGCCCGGTCGGCGTCGGCGTCGCCGCGGGACGCGCGATCCGGGAGTCCACCATCCTGATGATCCTGATGAACCTGGTCCTGTCCTACATCTTCTGGGGCCACGGCAGCACGGTGAGGCTGACCGGATGAGCGAGGAGACGCTGTCGAACCGCTCCCGGACGGTCTTCGGGCTCGTCGGCGCGGGCGTCATCGCGGCCGCGACGGCGTTCGTCGCGGTCGGCTCGACGCCGTCGCACGAGGGTTCCACCTACTACAACGCGACGTTCGGGCGGGCCGGGCAGGGCCTCGACCCCGGCAAGTCGGACGTCAAGATCCGCGGCATCGCCGTCGGCGCCGTCGACAAGATCACCCTGGTGGACAACGGACGCGTCAACGTGCGGTTCCGCGTCGACAAGGGCATCAAGGTCGCCGACACGACGGTCGCGGCGGTCGAGCCGGTCTCGGTGTTCGGGCCGAAGGACCTCGCGCTCGAACTCGGCGCGCACGAGCTGACCGGGCCCTACCTGGAGGACGGCGGCAAGGTCGCCAAGACGCGCGACCCCGAGGAACTGTCCGACACCGCGTGGCCCACCTACAGGCTCACCAGGGCCATCAACCCGGACGAGCTCGCCACGATCCTGCACACCTTCGGCAGCGGCCTGTCCGGCCAGGGGCCCGCGCTGAACCGGACGATCGACAACGGCGCCAAGGTCGTCGACGCGACGTACCGGAGCCGGGCGGCGATCAACGCGCTGCTGGCCGACCTCAACGGCCTGTCCGGGACGCTCGCGACCCGCGGCGACACGCTCTCCGGCTTCGCGGGCGACTTCAACCGGCTGTCGCGCACCGTCAACGAGCGCCCCGACAAGATCACGCAGCTGCTCGACCAGTCCGGACGGCTCGGCGACACGCTCGGCACCAACCTCCAGCGGCACGGCCGCAACCTCGGCACCATCATCGACTCGGGCGGCCAGATCGTCGCGGTGCTGAACGGCCAGCGCCGGAATATCCCCGTGCTGCTGGACAGCCTGAACGGGTTCTTCAACCTCCTGGCGCAGGTCATCCGCATCCCCGGCCCGGAGGGCACGCTGATCGCCCAGATGCGCGACGACCTCCCGCTGGACATCTGCCAGATCCTCATCGACATCTGCCCCGTCACACCGCCCACGACGGCGTTCACCGCCCCGCTGTCCCGCACGTCCACCGGAGGGCGGCCGTGAGCCCGCGCAGGCGCGCCAGGTCCACGCGCGGCCCCGAGCGCGCCACGACGCTGAAGTTCGTGGTGTTCGTGGCGGTCACCGGGCTGCTGACGTTCTTCATCGGCCAGCAGATCCTCGGCACGAGCTTCGCCTCCCGCTACCGGCTGACCGCGACGTTCGACGACGTCACCGGGCTGCTGGAGGGCGACGACGTGAAGGTCGCCGGGACGCCCGTCGGGCAGGTGAAGGGCATCCGGGTCGAGCGCGGCAAGGCCGTGGTCGACCTCGCCGTGGACGACGACGTCCGCGTCCCCGCCGACTCCACCGCCTCGGTCCGCTGGCGCAACGTCATGGGCCAGCGGGTCGTCTACCTGGAGCCGGGCCGCAAGCGCGAGATGCTCGGCGACGGCGACCGCGTCCCGCACACCAGGTCGGTCGTGGACCTCGGCGCCATCGTCAACGACCTCGGCCCGCTGACCCGCAGCCTCGACCCGGTCCAGCTCAACAAGATCCTCTTCTCGTTCTCGCAGGCGCTGGAGGGCAACGAGCAGAACGTCACGCTGCTGACCGACAACCTGGACATGCTGCTCCAGACGTTCGCCGCCCGCCGCAAGACGATCCAGAAGATGATCGACGACTACGAGACGGTGAGCGCCGCGGTCGCCACCCGCGACAAGCAGATCGCGGCGAGCATCGACAACCTGGAGTCGCTCACCAAGGTCTTCGCGAACAACCGCAGGCTGCTGGAGAACGCGGTGGTCGAGGTCTCCGGCGTCACCACCAGCCTCAACCAGGTGCTCGGCGGCAACGACGCGCAGCTCGGCCGCATCATCGACAACCTCGGCAGGTTCAGCGAGACGTTCCGGCTGAACGTCGACCAGCTGGAGAAGATGGTGCAGCAGCTCCCGCTCACGCTGCGGCAGCTGTTCGCCTCCGCCAACGGCGGCCACTACCTGCGGACGAACGCGCTCTGCATCAACATCATGCAGGGCCCGTGCCCGTTCCCGATGCAGCTGCCGAGGTCGCCCGGCACGGACCAGCCGTCGGCGGCCGATCTCGCCAAGCTGCGGAAGATGCTGCTGGCGGGGGGTGGCCGCTGATGGCGCTGAAGTCGCTGCGGGACGCCGACCACAGGATCGTCGCGCTCGTCACCCTGACCGCGCTCGCCGCCGGATGCGTGTTCGCGTTCGCCATCGGCCAGCTCCACCTGCTCGACCGCGGCTACACGATGAGCGGCGAGTTCAGCGACGCCGCCGGGCTGAAGAAGGGGCAGGACGTCCGGGTCGCGGGCGTGAAGTCGGGGCGGATCACCTCCGTCGAGCCGGACTTCGAGCACGGCAAGATCATCGTCACCTGGCATGTGGACGCCGGGATCGACCTCGGCCCGAAGACCCGCGCCGAGATCCAGACGACGACGCTGCTCGGCGGCCGGTACCTGAAGCTGTCCGGCCCGGTCGCCGAGCCGTACATGGCGGACGTGCCCGAGTCGCGGCGCCGGATCCCGCTGTCGCGCACGAGCGTCCCGTTCACCGTCCCGGACGTGCTGGAGGGCGCGCAGAACATCGTCGGCAGGCTCGACCAGAAGAGCATCGACCGGCTGCTCACCCAGGTCAACAAGATCGAGTCGCCGGGCGCGGCGAAGCTGAACCGCGTCCTGGTCAACATCCAGGAGATGTCCCGGATGCTCAACGACTCCTATCCCGAGATCCAGAAGCTGATCGAGAACAGCAAGACGATCACCGGCACGCTGGCCGGCAAGGACGAGCAGCTCCGCGAGATCATCAACGCCAGCCAGGTCCTGCTCCAGACGCTGGTCAACCGCCGCAACGAGCTGGCCGCGACGATCGGGCAGGGCAGCCGCACCGTCCGGACGCTGTCCAACGTGATCTCCCAGAACCAGAAGGAGCTCAACACGCTCCTGGACAACCTGCACCTGCTGACCACGAGGCTCGCCCCCAACATGGACGCGCTGAACACGGACTTCTCCCTGCTCGGGCCGACGTTCCACCAGCTCGCCGTCCTCAAGGGCAACGGCCCGTGGGTGGAGGGCGTCCTCACCGGCCTCGGCCCGCTCCAGCCGCCCGGCCCCATCTCCAGCCGCCGCGCGCAGGGAGGCAACTGATGGCCAGAGCGAGGGGCGTCGCGATCGCGGCCGGGCTGGCGCTGACCGCGTCGCTCGGCGGCTGCTCGGTCACCCCGTCCGGCGGCGGTGAGCGGACGATGGTCGCCTACGTCCCGAAGGCCCGCTCCTTCTACAAGGAGTCCAAGGTCAAGGTGATGGGCGCGGACGTCGGCCTCGTCGAGAAGGTCGAGAACCAGGGCGACAGGGTCAAGGTGACGTTCCATGTGCGCGACGACGTCCCGCTGCCGAAGGGGGTGCAGGCGTCGATCGTCCCGCTGAACCTGATCGGCGAGCGCAACCTCGTCCTGCACCCGGCGTGGAAGCCGGGGCAGCCGAAGGAGACCTCCGACGTCATCCCCATCGAGCGCACCCACGTGCCCGTCGAGGTGGACGACGCGCTCAGCTCGTTCACCAACCTCGCGAACGCGCTCGACCCCACGAAGATGCAGAGCGCGCTCGGCAACGCCGCCGACACCGTGAACGGCAACGGCAGGCAGTTCAACGCCACCCTGGAGCAGAGCGCCCGCCTGGTCGAGAACGTCGCCGGGCAGGACAAGGAGCTCATCGAGGTCGCGCAGAACCTCAGCCGCCTGGCCGGGGTGGTGCGCGGGCGCGAGCAGGTCCTCGGCGCGGTGATCCGCGACTTCGGCGAGGCGAGCCGGGTGCTCGCCGCCGAGCGCGGCGAGCTGCAGCAGCTCATCAGCGGCGTCCTCGAACTGGCCGACAACGGCGACAAGCTGATCCAGAAGTACAAGGGCCGCCTGCCGTACGACCTGGCCGTCCTCACCCGGACCGCGCTCACCCTCAAGGGCAACGCGAAGGAGCTGGCGCAGCTGATCCACGCGCTGCCCGGCATCAACGAGCTGCTCCTCAACGGCTACAACCCGAAGAACAAGTCGCTGCAGATCCGGTTCGCGACCGACGCGTTCCTGCGGACCTGGCTGAAGGGCCTGCTGAACGACGACGACGTCGGCTGCCCGCTGCCCGCCCCGAACTCCAACTGCCCCTGGCAGAACGGAGGCAACTGATGGGCAGGACGATCCTCGTACTGGTGGCGGTCCTGGCCATGGCCGTCTCCGGCTGCTCCTACACGACGGCGGGCGCGCCGAAGGGCGGGCTGACGCTGACGGCCACGTTCGACGACGTCCAGCAGCTCGTCGCCGGGCACAGCGTCAAGATGTCCGACATCACGATCGGCAGCGTCACCAAGGTCCGGCTCGCCGGCTACCGGGCGAAGGTGACGATGTCCATCGAGGACGACATCAAGATCCCGAAGGGCACCCGGGCCGAGATCAGGGTGACGTCGCTGCTCGGCGAGAACTACGTGGACCTGCGGATGCCGCCCGGCGCGAGCATGGGCCGCGGCCCGTTCCTCGCCTCCGGCGACACGATCGCGCAGACCAGCGTCCAGCCGGCGTTCGAGCAGGTCGTCGGGCAGGCGGGCCCGCTGATCCAGGCGCTCGCCGGCGACGACGTCGCGACTGTCGTCAACGCCGGGGCCACAGCGCTGGACGGTAACGGCCAGAAGCTCAACATGACCATCGCCCAGGCGAGCGGCCTCGTGAAGATGTTCGCCGACCAGCGGCGGGAGCTGGGCGAGTCGGTCGACCGGTTCGCGAGGCTGGGCCGCTCGCTCGCCAAGGGCGACGACGCGCTGAACGAGATGCCCGGCCAGCTCGAACGCACCACCCGGATGCTGAACGACGACAAGGAGAAGATCCTCAGGACCGTCGACAAGCTCACCCGGATGGCCCGCGAGCTGAACAGCAAGGTCCTGGAGGGCCGCATCCTCCGCTTCCGGAAGCTGCTGGCGGACCTCGACCCCGTCCTGCAGCAGCTCGGGAGCAACCGCAAGCGGCTCACCGCCCTGGTGGACGGCCTGGTCGCCTTCTCCAGGAAGATCCCGCTGGCCAGCTATGACGGCCAGCTGCTGCTGTATCCGATCGTCCGCATCGTCTGGCCGGACGGGACGCCGATCCTCCCCGGCCTGAGCGAGAAGCCCAAGAACAAGAAGGAGCAGGGGAACGGCCAGAACCCGGCGGCCCCGCCCCCGGTGCTTCCGGACGGGCTCGAAGGCGCCCTCCCCGACCTCGACGCCCTCCTGGGAGGACGCGGATGACCAGGCGGCTGACGATCAACCTGGCGGTCTTCGCCGCGCTCGCCGTGGTGATGGCCGTGTGGGCGTTCAACAACGTCGTCCGGTTCGACTTCATCGACCGGCCGTACCGCATCACGGCCGAGTTCGAGTCCTCGCCCGGCCTGCACCCGAACTTCGAGGTCGACTATCTCGGCCTGCGGATCGGCAAGATCGACTCGGTGAAGCTGGAGAAGGACAAGGTCGTCGTCCGGATGGACATCGAGCGGGGCGTCGAGATCCCGCAGGGCGTCACCGCCGCCGCGGCCCGCAAGTCCGCGGTCGGCGAGCCGGTGGTCGAGCTGACCCCCGGCCCCGGCAGGGCGGACGCCCCGCCGATGAGGCCCGGCAGCGTCATCCCGGTGTCGCAGACGAAGGTCCCGCCCAAGTACGGCGACCTGTTCGGCGCGGTCATCGACACCCTCAAGGCGATCAACGCCGACGACGCCAAGGTCCTCACCCACGAGCTGGCCGAGGGCTGGGCCGGGCGCGAGGACTCCCTCCGCCAGATCATCAACGGCGGCGACGACCTGACGCAGACGTTCGCGCAGAACACCGAGCTGCTCGACGGGCTCACCAGGGACCTCGGGCGGATCACCCGGGTGCTGAACGAGAACCGCGGCGCGCTCGGCGGCGGGATCGACGACCTGGCCGCGCTCACCGCCGCGCTCAGCCAGGTCCGCGACAAGATCGCCGAACTGCGCGACCGCGGGCCCGGGCTGCTCGACACGGTCAACGACCTGCTGGACCGGACCGGCCCCGACTTCGGCTGCGCCGTCGACGCGCTCGGCACCATGGGCCTCTCGACCTACAACCCGGGCTACCTGACCGACCTGGGCAAGACGCTCCAGTACGCGCCCGCGCTGAAGGTCGTCCTGGACAACGTGATCGGGATCGACCAGGGCGAGCCCGTCCTGAACGTCGTCTTCCAGATCACGCTGAAGTCGCCCGCCGCGCTGGAGTACAAGTACCCGGCGCCGCAGCCCGCGGTGAACAAGGTGCCGACCTGCCCCGGCGGCCGGACCCCGGCGGCGACGCCGCAGAAGACCTACCGGGCGAAGAACCCCGGAGACACGATCCCCACCCACGAC
>NZ_SMJX01000297.1 GCF_004348535.1 Actinomadura sp. KC216 | reverse complement strand
GGGCTGCGGGGACGTCCTGTGCTGTGGGGCGGACGGGTTCGTGACGTGGTCGGGCGGGAGGACCGCCCCTGCCATGGCGTGCGGGCCGGCGTGCGGATCCGTCGACCCCGGTGTGGACCCGGGCGGAGAGCCCGGTGTCTGGGGCACTGGGAGGTCCGCCGGGAGGCCGGGGAACGCGGGCAGCGGCTGGACGGGTGACGCGCCCGGTGACGTCCCGGTGGACGCGCCGACCAGCCGTTCCTGGGCCTCGCGGGCGGTCGGACGGTGCGCGGGCTCCTTCGCCAGGCAGGCGGAGACCAGATCGCGCATCGGGCCGGACAGCTCGCCGAGTTCCGGCTCGCCGGTCAGGATCCGGTGCATGACCGTGGCCATCTCGTCGTTGCCGAACGCGGGACGTCCCGTCGCGGCGAACACCATGGTCGTGCCCCAGGCGAACATGTCGGACGCCGTGCTGACCTCTCCGCCGGTGAAGTGCTCGGGCGCCATGTAGGCGGGCGTGCCGACGTTCTGCGTCTCCCCGGCGGCGCCCAGTGCGCGCGCCACGCCGAAGTCGATGACGCGCGGACCGTCCGGGCCCATCACCACGTTGTGCGGTTTGAAGTCGCGGTGCACGATCCCGGCCTGGTGGATCGCGGTGAGCGCGGTGAGGGTGCTGACGGCGAGCCGCTCCAGGGCGCCGCCGGTACGCGGGCCTTCCGTGCGCACCACGTGGTGCAGGGTCACCCCGGGGACGTATTCGCTGACGATGTAGGGCTGGTCGCCCGCCACGTCGGCGTCGAGGACCTGTGCAGTACAGAACCGGGCCACGCGCTTGGCGACTTCCAGTTCGCGGACGAAGCGCGCGCGGGCGGAGTCGTCTCCGGCGAGCCCGCCGTGGAGGAGCTTGATGGCGACATGGTCCGTCGCGGGGAGGGAGGGGGGTTCACCGGCCCGCCGGCCCAGGAACACCGAGCCTTGACCGCCCTCGCCGAGGCGGCCCAGGATCTCGTACCCGCCCAGCGTGGTCGGGTCGCCCGACCGTAGTGGCAGGGCGTCCGGCATCGTCCTGTCCGTCACACCACTCGCTCCCCGTCGCATCCGGCTCGTCGGAAGACGTGCACCAGCCTATGGCCAGATGATGGTAGGCGCTCCGCCAAGCAGTTGATCTAGCGCGGTGGCATGACGGCATTAAGTGGACTACAGTCCGAATGAGATGGGAGGGGACGTGATGGACCGTGGTCCGGCCGGTGGCAGGCGCGTCGACCTGGAGCTGATGCGGACGCCGCCGCCCAAGGAGCGGGCGGACGCCGCACGGAACCGCGCCAAAGTACTCGAAGCCGCCGCGGCGCTCTTCGCCCGGCACGGCGTCGAGTCGGTCACGATGGACGCGGTGGCCGCCGCGGCCGGCGTCGGCAAGGGCACCCTCTTCCGCCGGTTCGGCGACAAGGCCGGGCTGGCCGTCGCCCTCCTCGACGAACGCGAACGCGACCTCCAGGACGCGATCCTGTCCGGCCCCGCGCCGCTGGGCCCGGGGGGTGGGGACGCGGCCGTCCCGCCGTCCGAACGGCTGCTCGCCTTCGCCGACGCCTACCTGGACTACGTGCTGGCCCATCTGTCCCTGGTCCGCATGTCGGAAACGGCTTCGCCGGGTGCGCGGTACCGCATCGGCGCCTACGGCTTCTGGCATCGGCACCTGACCATCCTGCTCGACCAGACCGTCGTCGCCGATGGGGAGGCCCAGGCGCACGCGCTGCTGGCCGTCCTCGGCGCGGAACATCTCACGGCAATGGTGGAGACCGTGGGGCCGGAACGCGCGCGCGCCGCCGTGCGCACGCATTTTGAAGCGGTGGGTGCTCAAGCCGCGCCTGCGTAGCAATGCCAAGGCCCCTGTTGTTGCACAGGGGCCTTGCGATCAGTCTGGAGCAGGCTGGGGTCGGTCTGGGGGCAGGCTGGGGTTGGTTTGGGTCAGGCCGGGTCGGGGCTGCGGCGTTCGGTGCCGCGCTCCGCCCGGCCGTCCTCGTTGCCCGGCGGTCCCTCCGGGGCGTGATTGCGTTCCAGTCGCGCGGCGACCACGAGGGCCCGCAGCGACGTGGTCTTCACGTGTTCGCGCTGCGAGTTGGCGCGGGTCCTAGGGATGCTGCTCGGCACGGTTCACCTCCATGGGGCGTGGACATGGGTGCTACCCGGTAAGCCGGTTTTCGCACGGTAGTTGCAACCGCAAGATCCTTACCGCTATTCCGAGTGATCGTTCCGTTTAACCCGCGTCCTGTTCCGGCCACGGCCCGCCCGCGTCCGGGGCTAGGTTGCATGAATCAGTGCGCAGGTTGCCCGCCCCTAGGAGCTCCCTCATGACGACGGCCTATTTCGACGAGCTGGCAGGACGGCTGCGTGACAGCGGCGTCCCAGAGGACGAGGTCACCGAGACCGTGGACGACCTCGCCGCCTACGTCGCCGAGTCAGGGGCCGACCCGGGCGACGAGTTCGGCACGCCTGAGGAGCTGGCCGCGCGGCTCGTCTCGTCCGAGGACGACCGCGTGGCGTTCAAGCGTCCAGACGCGGCGATCCCAGGCCCAGACGTGCCGAGCCCAAGTACGGACGCGGCACTGCGGAAGTCGCCCAGGATGCCTGCTGGACGGGTCTTCGCGAGCAGGCGCTTCTACGTTTTCGTCTCCTGCTACTTCGGCTTCTGGATCGCCGTCTGCGTCGCCTGGGTCGCGTTCGCGCCCGCGGAGTCCCGGTCGCGTTTCCTCATCGGCTCCCTGGTCGGCCTTGTCACGGCGGCGGTCGTCGCAGGCCTCACCATCTGGCGAGGGGCCCGCCGTAGCGGATGACGGCCGACCCGCGAACAAACGCACTTTTTGCCCGCTGGCCGGGATCTGCCATTTTGTTCGCGGTGCTCGTCTGGCCCGGGTGGCGGTCTCGGCCGCTCAACTGGGTAGGTATCGGAAGATCCCGACGCCCCCGCGCCGCCATCTCCTGGAGAACCACGTGATCACGAAGCTGCTCGTCGCCAACCGTGGCGAGATCGCCGTCCGCGCCTTCCGCGCGGCCTACGAACTCGGTATCGCCAGCGTCGCCGTCTACGCGCACGAGGACCGGCTGTCCCTGCACAGGCAGAAGGCTGACGAGGCGTACGAGATCGGCGAGCACGGCCATCCCGTCCGCGCCTACTTGGACGTCGACGGCATCGTGGAGACCGCGCTCAGGGTCGGCGCAGACGCCGTCTACCCCGGCTACGGATTCCTGTCGGAGAGCCCGGAGCTGGCGGAGGCGTGCGAGCGCAACGGGATCGAGTTCGTGGGCCCGCCGTCGAGGGTGCTGAGCCTCGCGGGCAACAAGATCGAGGCGGTCGCGGCGGCGCGGCGCGCGGGCCTGCCCGTCCTCCGCTCGGCGACGCCCGAGCCCGGACGGGAGCTGGACGCGGCCGACGAGGTCGGTTTCCCGCTGTTCGTGAAGGCCGCGGCGGGCGGCGGCGGGCGGGGCCTGCGCCGCGTCGACCACCGCGAGGACCTCGAGGCCGCCGTCGACACCGCCCGCCGCGAGGCGGAGAGCGCGTTCGGCGACCCGACCGTGTTCCTGGAGCAGGCGGTGGACCGGCCGCGCCACATCGAGGTGCAGATCCTCGCGGACGGCGCCGGGCACATCGTCCATCTGCGCGAACGCGACTGCTCCGTGCAGCGCCGCCACCAGAAGGTCGTGGAGATCGCGCCCGCCCCCGGGCTGGACGCGGAGATCGCGCGGCGGCTCTGCGAGGACGCGGTCCGCTTCGCCCGGGAGATCGGCTACGAGAACGCGGGCACCGTGGAGTTCCTCCTGGACGACCGCGGCGAGCACGTCTTCATCGAGATGAACCCGCGCATCCAGGTCGAGCACACCGTGACCGAGGAGGTCACCGGAGTCGACCTCGTGCAGAGCCAGCTGCGCATCGCGGGCGGCGAGACGCTCGCCGGCCTCGGCATCGCGCAGGACGAGGTGGCGGTGAGCGGCTTCGCCGTCCAGTGCCGCATCACGACCGAAGACCCCGCGAACGGCTTCCGTCCCGACACCGGCAAGATCTCGGCGTACCGGTCGCCGGGCGGCGCGGGCGTCCGCCTGGACACGGGCACCGCCTACGGCGGCGCGATCATCTCCCCGCACTTCGACTCGCTGCTGGTCAAGCTGACCTGCCGCGGCAGGACGTTCGAGGACGCGGTGCGCAGGGCACGCCGCGCCGTCGCCGAGTTCCGTATCCGCGGCGTAGCGTCGAACATCCCGTTCCTTCAGGCGCTGCTGGACGAGCCCGACTTCCGCGCCGGCGGCGTCACGACGTCCTACATCGCCGACCATCCCGAGCTGCTCACGGCCCGGTCGAGCGGCGACCGTGCGACACGGCTCGTCCGGTATCTGGCGGACGTGACCGTCAACAAGCCGCACGGTGAGGCGCCCACCGACCTGGACCCGGCGACGAAGCTCCCGCCGCTCGACATGGACGGCCCGTTCCCGCAAGGCTCGCGGGACCGGCTCCTCGCGCTCGGCGCGCGCGCGTTCGCCGAGCAGCTCCGCTCCCAGAGCGCCCTGGCCGTCACCGACACCACGTTCCGGGACGCCCATCAGTCGCTCCTGGCCACCCGCATCCGCACCTACGACCTGCTCGCAGCCGCGCCCTACCTGGCCCGTATGACCCCGGAGCTTCTGTCCATCGAGGCGTGGGGCGGCGCAACGTACGACGTCGCCCTCCGCTTCCTGGGCGAGTCGCCCTGGGACAGGCTGGCCGCCATTCGTGAGGCCGCCCCGATCCTGTGCATCCAGATGCTTCTGCGTGGCCGCAACACCGTCGGCTACACCCCGTACCCCGACTCGGTCGCGCGCGCCTTCGTCAAGGAGGCGGCCAGTACGGGCGTCGACATCTTCCGCGTGTTCGACGCGCTGAACGACGTGGAACGCATGCGTCCGGCCATCGACGCCGCTCTGCAGACGCATGCGCTCGTCGAAGGGACGCTCTGCTACACCGGCGACCTCTCCTCCCCGAACGAGCGGCTCTACACGCTCGACTACTACCTGCGCCTTGCAGAGCAGCTTGTCGACGCGGGTGTCCACATCCTGTGCATCAAGGACATGGCCGGTCTGCTCCGCGCCCCAGCGGCCCGTACGCTCGTCGGGGCTCTGCGTGAGCGTTTCGACCTGCCCGTCCACCTGCACACCCACGACACGGCAGGCGGCCAGATCGGCACCTACATCGCCGCCATCGAAGCCGGGGTCGACGCCGTGGACGGAGCCGCCGCACCGCTCTCGGGCACCACGAGCCAGCCGCCCCTCCAGGCGATCGTCGCCGCGACCGACTTCACCGACCACGCCACCGGGATCGACCTGGACGCGCTCACCGTCATGGAGCCGTACTGGGAGGCCGTCCGGAACCTCTACGCGCCGTTCGAGATGGGCCTGCCGTCGCCCACAGGACGCGTCTACCAGCACGAGATCCCCGGCGGGCAGCTGTCCAACCTGCGCCAGCAGGCCGTGGCGCTCGGCCTGGGCGACCGCTTCGAGGAGATCGAGCGCCTGTACGCGGCGGCCGACGCGATCCTCGGGCGGCTCGTGAAGGTCACCCCGTCCAGCAAAGTCGTCGGCGACCTCGCCCTGCACCTGGTCGCGGCGGGCGCCGACCCCGACGACTTCGCGGAGAACCCGGAGCGCTACGACATCCCCGACAGCGTCATCGGTTTCCTCAACGGCGAACTGGGCGACCCTCCCGGCGGCTGGCCCGAGCCGTTCCGCACCAAGGCCCTCGCCGGACGCCAATACACGCCCGCCCGTGCCGAACTCACCAGTGACGAAGAGAAGGCCCTGGACGGACCCCAAGTACGCGACACCCTGGACCGCCTCCTCTTCCCCGGCCCAGCGAAGGAGTACCGGGAAGCCCGTGCCGCCTACGGGGACCTGTCCGTCCTGCCCACGAGCCCGTT
The DNA here is from genome assembly GCF_004348535.1 of Actinomadura sp. KC216. Lineage (GTDB taxonomy): Bacteria > Actinomycetota > Actinomycetes > Streptosporangiales > Streptosporangiaceae > Spirillospora. Next base: position 4,274 of record NZ_SMJX01000297.1, on the reverse strand, counting down.
CCTCTACGGGCTCCGCACCGGGCACGAGGTCGCGTTCGACCTCGAACCCGGCGTGCGCGTCCTCGCGAGCCTCGAAGCGGTCGGCGCCATCGACGAGGCGGGCGTCCGGCAGGTCATCTGCACGGTGAACGGCCAGCTCCGGACGCTCTCCGTCCGCGACAAGTCCGTCGTGTCGGACGCGCCGCCGGTCGAGCGCGCCGACCCGTCCGAGCCCGGCCACGTCGCCGCGCCCTTCGACGGCTCGGTGACCCTCCGCGTGTCCAAGGGCGACGAGGTGGCGGCCGGAGACGTGGTCGCCACCATCGAGGCCATGAAGATGGAGGCCGCGATCACGGCTCCTGCAGCGGGCACCGTCGCCCGCCTGGCCGTCCCCGACGTGACCCAAGTCCAGGCAGGAGACCTTCTACTGGTCATCACCATCTCGTAGGAAGAGGCGCGTCACCTGGTTCGAGATGTTGTGCGATCGGGTACTGAAAACGGGTGACCCGTTCCCTCCCGGCCGGACGAGCAAAGGACACCGCCCTGAACGCCACCGACGCGCCCAGCGCGGCCCCCCGTGGGATTCCGCGAGCGACCGTGAATCTCATCGACCCGATGAAGGACTACCTCTCGCGCATCGGCCGCACCGCGCTGCTCACCGCCGAGCAGGAGGTCGACCTGGCCAAGCGCATCGAGGCCGGCCTGTTCGCCCGTGAACGACTCGAAACACTCGCAGACGACCTCAGCCTTCAGGACCGTGCCGACCTGGAGTGGATCGCCGCCGACGGGCGCCGCGCCAAGGAGCACATGGTCGAGGCCAACCTCCGCCTGGTCGTCTCGTTGGCAAAGCGCTATATGGGCCATGGCCTGCCGCTGAACGACCTTGTGCAGGAAGGGAATCTCGGGCTGATCCGCGCTGTGGAGAAGTTCGAGTACCGCCGTGGCCTGAAGTTCTCCACCTACGCGGTGTGGTGGATCAAGCAGGCGATCAGCCGCGCGCTGGCCGACCAGAGCCGGACGATCCGCATCCCGGTGCACGTCGTCGAGGTGCTGAACCGGATGACGCGCGTCCGGCGGCGGATGATGCAGGACCTCGGCCGGGAGCCGACATCGCAGGAACTCGCCATTGAGCTGGACATCACGCCCGAGAAGGTGGAGTGGCTGCGCCGGCAGGCGCGCGAGCCGCTGTCGCTGCACACCCCCCTCGGCGAGGACGGCGACGGCGAGCTCGGCGACGTCATCGAGGACCCGGACGGCGGCGACCCCGCCGACGTCGTCGCGTCCTCGATGCTGCGCGGGCGCCTCGACGCCGTCCTGGAGACGCTCACCGAACGTGAGGCGGGCGTGATCTCGATGCGGTTCGGGCTGTCCGGCGGTGAACCCAAGACGCTCGAAGAGGTGGGCAAGGTCTACGGGGTGACGCGCGAGCGGATCCGGCAGATCGAGTCCAAGGGGATGCACAAGCTGCGCCACCCGTCCCGTCGCGAAACCCTTGCCGATCTGCTGAGCTGACCTGCTGAACCGACGTCCGAGCACGGCCGGGCCCGACCGCGGGCCCGGCCGTCGCACTCTCCGGGACGAGCCGGGTTCCTTCCGTAGTCGGATGACAGCGCCGATGATCTCCGTGAGACTCTCTCTGGACGGGCCGGACGACTGGAGAGATGAGGGCGATGGCGAAGCGGTTCGGGCGGCGGGGGCTCACGGGCGCCGGAGCGGTGTGGGGCGCCGCGGCCGGTGCCACGGTGGCGCTGACGGCGACGCTGGTCGGCGCCGTGGCCGCGGCCGGGCCGGAGACCGTGCGGGCCGCCACCGGTGCGGCCACCGGACTGCCGCCTACCGGGCCGTCCGACCCGGCGAAGCTGCGCGCCACCCTCGACGCCACGCACGAGGCCGGCATGCCCGGGCTGTTCTCGGCGGTCCGGGACGGGCGCACCGCGTGGGACGGCGCGTCCGGCGTCGCCGACACCGAGACCGGGCGGCCTGTCACGCCGCACATGCAGCAGCGCGCCGGAAGCATCACCAAGACGTTCGTCGCCACGGCGATCCTCCAGCAGGTCGAGAAGGGCCGTGTCGGGCTCGACGTGCCGGTCGCCCAGTATCTGCCCGAAGTGTTTCCCGGACGGCCAGGCAAGCAGGTCACCGTCCGGATGCTCCTCAACCACACCAGCGGTATCGGCGACTACGTGGTCCTTGCGTTCCCGTCGCTGACGGAAGGTTCTCCCAAGAGCCTGGACGCCGACCGCCTACGGAAGCTCTCACCCGAGCAGCTCATCAAGTGGGGCATGCAGGCACCGCGCACCGGTGAGCCGGGCGAGCGCTGGTCCTACTCCAACACCAACTACGTCATCGCCGGACGTCTCCTGGAGAAGGTCACCGGGACGAAGGCGGAGAAGTACATCGCGCAGCATGTCATCAGCAAGGCCGGGTTGAAGCACACGTACTTTCCGTCCGGTCCGCACATCGACGGGCCGCACTCGCGGATGTACGAGTCGCTCTACCAGCAGGTGAAACCACCCCGCGACTACAGCACGTTCAACATGAGCTGGGCCTGGACCGCGGGCGCACTCATCTCCACTACAGACGACCTCAACCGCTTCTACAGCAAGCTCCTCACCGGCGGGCTCATCGGCAAGGCCGCGCTGGCGGAGATGCAGCGCACCGTCCCCGCGAAGGACGCCGACGGCAACGTCCTCATGAACTACGGCCTCGGGCTCTACTCCACCGAGATGCCGTGCGGGACGTTCTGGGGCCACGACGGCGTGGTCTTCGGGGCGGGCACCCAGTCGCTGTCGTCGGCGGGCGGGGCGCGCCAGATCACGTTCGCGCTCAACCTGACGAAGTACCAGAAGCTCGACTCCGATGGCGTTCCCGTCCCGCACCCGATCGACAGCGCGCTCAGCGCGCACGTCGTGGAGGCGCTGTGCGGGAGCGGGCGCGAGATCCAGCCCAGCGGGACGGAGCGGCCCGTCCGGCCGCTGCCCCTGCAGTCGCTCCGCGCCTTCGGCTAGGGCGAAAACCGGCCAAACCGACCCGAATCTGACAGCCGCGTTGACCCGCCGCCAAACTGTCGGTGGCGGGCTCTAGTGTCCGGGACATGCCGAGCGCAACGCAGTTACCGGTCCGGGACGGCGCCCCCGCGTGGGAGACGGTCGCCGCCCTCATCGACCAGCAGAAACCGAGGGCGGTCGCCGGGGCCGTCCGCGATCTCTACGCCGCCGGCCGCCGCGCGGTCGCCAGGGCGCTGCCCGGCCACCTCAAGGAGCTCCGGGCGCGGCGCGAGCCCTGGGAGCGCATCGACGACTACGCGCCCGCCCTCCGCGTCGCGGGCGCGGGCACGCTCGCCGGCGCGTCCGCGGTCGCGACCTGGCTCAACCGGCGCGAGCTCAACACCCGCTGGTCCGGCGACCACGAGGACACCGGCCTGCTCCTCGACGTCTGGGCCGACCGCGACGACGCGTGGCTCGCCGACCTCGCGCGGCGGCTCACGCTCCGGCTGCGCGGCCCGCAGTACATCGGGCTCGACCTCGCGCTGGCGCTGCTCGCCGAGACGGGCATCGAGCCGCCCGCCCACGACCCGCTCGTCGTGGGCTGGGTGGCGTCCGGGCCGCCCCGCCCGAAGGACCCGCTGCTGCCCTTCCTGCTGCCGCGCATCTTCGAGGCGGACGGCGTCGGCCGCCGGCTGCGCGACAACCCGTCCTGGCCGCGGACCCTCGCCACGCTGGCCGACCGGGGCGACGTCGCCCGGCGGATGCTCCTGGACGGCTGCGTCCGCCGCTTCCTGCGCGGCGGGACGGCCGCCGACCTGCGCTTCTTCGTCCGGCTGCACGCCCTGCTCCTGCCGGACGACCCGGCCGCCAGGGAACGCGAGACCCGCGCGCACGCGCTCGACTACGTGCGGCTGCTCCCGGCCGCGCCGGGCCCGGTCGCCGACCTCGCGCTCGACCTGCTCAGGGAGGTCCCCGGGCTGCCGTCCCCGCAGGTGGTGGAGGCGCTGGACGGGGTGCTGTTCCGCGCCGAGTCCGGGCTGGTGAAGTCGGGGCTGTCGTGGCTGGAACAGACCGTCCAGCGGCGGCCGGGGCTCGCCGACGACTGCGCCTCCGCCCTCGCCCAGGCGTTCGCGCACGAGTCCTACAGCGTGCAGCGTCGCGCGGTCCGCGTCGCGCTCAAGCTCCCCACGGCGGCCGACACGGCGCCGATCACCGCCGCCGTCCCCCTGCTCCCGCCCGACCTCGGCGCCGAGGCCGCCGCCCGCTTCGGCGGCGAGGTGGCCCGCCCCGAGCCGCACGACGCCCCAC
>NZ_SMJX01000296.1 GCF_004348535.1 Actinomadura sp. KC216 | reverse complement strand
AGCCCGCTCCGCCCCGCACCCCTTGACTCCCTTACGCCGTACGATAACCTTACGACGTATGACTCCCTTACGCCGTACGACGGACGGGACGGCCCGCCGGCGGCCCGCCGAAAGGAAGCGCCCATGAAAGCCTGGAGCTGGGACCGCTACGGCCCACCCGACGTGCTGGCCCTCAAGGACGTCGACGCGCCCGGCATCGCCCCCGGCGAGGTGCTCGTGCGGGTGCGGGCGGCGTCCGTCAACCCCTACGACTGGCGCCATGTGGGGGCCGACCCGAAGCTGGTCCGGCTGACCATCGGCCTGCGGCGGCCGAGGCCGGGGCTGATCCCCGGCGCCGACCTCGCCGGGGTGGTCGAGCGGGTCGGCGACGGCGTGACCGGCCTTCAGGTCGGCGACGAGGTCTTCGGGGAGGTCCGGCTGGGCTCGTTCGCCGAGCTGGTCGCCGTCCCGCAGGACAGGCTCGCCGTCAAGCCCGCCCGCCTCACCTTCGAGCAGGCGGCGTCGGTGTCGATGGCCGCCCACACCGCGCTGCAGGGCCTGCGGGACGTGGGGAGGATCGCCGCCGGGCAGCGGGTCCTCGTCAACGGGGCCTCCGGCGGGATCGGCACGTTCGCCGTCCAGCTCGCCAAGTCGTTCGGGGCCGAGGTGACGGGCGTGTGCAGCACCCGCAACGTCGAACTCGTCCGCTCCCTCGGCGCGGACGACACCGTCGACTACACCCGCGAGGACTTCACCGAACGGGCGGGCCGCTACGACCTGCTCATCGACATGGTCGGCGACCGCTCGCTGGCCCGGCTGCGCCGCCCGCTGACGCCCCGCGGGACGCTCGTGATCGTGGGCGGCATCGCCTCGGGCCGCCACAGGCTGCTCGGCCCGGCGGCGCAGGTGATCCGCGGGACGCTGGCCAACCCCTTCGTCCGCCAGCGGATCGGCACCGTCCAGTGGAAGCCCAACTCGACCGATCTCCGCCTCCTGGCCGACCTCATGGACAAGGGCGAGGTCACGCCCGTCATCGACCGGACGTACCCGTTCGACCAGATCCCCGAGGCGCTGCGCTACATCGAGAAGGGCCACGCGCGAGGGAAGGTGGCCATCACCTTCTGACCACGCGAAAGGCGCCCCTCGATCGGTTCGGGGGGCGCCTTCGCACGTCGTGCTGGATCAGGCGCTGACGGCCTTCTTGTAGAGGCGGGTCGCCAGCGGGACGAACACCAGCAGCATGACGGCGATCCAGATGAGCGATGCCGGAACGGCGTGCTGGATGGGCCAGGCGTCCGAGGTCTTCATCGCGGTACTGGTGTTCCCGAACAGTTCCCGCGCCGCCTGGGTGAAGGCGGAGACCGGGTTCCAGTCGGCGACGACGCGCAGCGGCGTGGGCAGCTTGGCGCTGTCGATGAACGCGTTGGACACGAACATCAGCGGGAAGGAGACCATGGTCGCGATGTTGTTGAAGTTCTCCGGGGTGCGCAGGGCGAGTGCGACGGTCGCGGTGAACCAGGAGAACGCGTAGGCGAAGAGCAGCAGCAACGCGAACCCGAGGACGGCCTCGAACGGCGAGGTGTGCACCCGCCAGCCGACGACCAGGCCCATCCCCGCCATGACGACGAGGCTGGCGAGGTTCATGAGCACGTCGCTGACGGTCTGCCCGATCAGCACCGCGGACGGGGCCATGGGCAGCGAGCGGAACCGGTCGAAAATGCCCTTCTGCAAATCCAGGGTCAGCGTGTAGCCGGTGGTCTGCGCACCGATGATCACGGCCTGGACGAAGATCCCCGGAAGCAGGAACTCCTTGTACGACATTCCCGGGACGTCGATGACGCTGCCGAAGACATAGGCGAACAGCAGGATCAGCACGATCGGGAGCATGAGGGCGCCGCTGAGCAGGTCCGGCTGGCGCCTGATCTTCAGGGTGTTGCGCTTGGCGATCGTCCAGCCGTCGGCGATGGGCAGGGTGAGGGCGTTCATCGGGCGGCCTCCTCGGCCTGGTGGGGGTCGGCGCCGGGCGTCCGGTGCCCGGTCAGGGTGAGGTAGACGTCGTCGAGCGTCGGGCGGCGCAGGCCGGCGTCCCGGACCCTGACCCCGGCGTCGGCGAGCCCGCCGAGGACCCGGTGGAGCGCCTCGGCGCCCTCCGACACCGGAACGGTGAGCTGCAGCGATTCCGGCACGGTCCGGATGGCGCCGACGGCGACCCAGGCGAGCGTCTCCCGGGCGGTGTCCAGGTCGGCGGCGTCGGCCACGGTCAGCTCGATGCGGTTGCCGCCGACCTGGTCCTTGAGATCGTCGGCGGTTCCGCGGGCGATGGCGCGGCCGTGGTCGACCACCAGGATCCGGTCGGCGAGCTGGTCGGCCTCCTCCATGTACTGGGTGGTCAGCAGCAGCGTGCTGCCGCCCGCGACGAGTTCGGAGATGGTGTCCCACAGCGCGGCGCGGGCCCGGGGGTCCAGGCCGGTGGTGGGCTCGTCGAGGAACAGCACCGGGGGGTCGGCGACCAGCGCGCCGGCGAGGTCGATGCGGCGGCGCATGCCGCCGGAGTAGCCCTTCACCGGACGGTCGGCGGCGTCGGCGAGGTCGAAGCGTTCGAGCAGCTCGCGGGCGCGCTCCCGGCTGCGCTTGGCGCCCAGGTGGTAGAGGCGCCCGACCATCTCCAGGTTCTCGGCGCCGGTGAGGTGCTCGTCGACGGCGGCGTACTGGCCGGACAGCCCGATCTTCGCGCGCAGCCGCCGGGCGTCGCGGACGACGTCGTGCCCGGCGACGGTGGCGCGCCCATCGTCCGGCCGCAGCAGTGTGGTCAGCACCCTGACCGTCGTGGTCTTCCCGGCGCCGTTCGGGCCGAGGAGGGCGAGCACCGTCCCCTGCTGGACGGAGAAGCTCAGCCCGTCCAGCGCGGTCACCTCGCCATACCTCTTGACCAGACCTTCGGCCGTGATCGCGTCGTTCATGGGGGGTTCTCCTTCGTGAGGTTCGGGGGTCAGGACCGGTGGACGTCGATGTCGCCCCAGTTGGTGTGCGCGTGCACCTCGACGACCGCATCGGTGGTCTCGGGACCGTCCGCGGCGGTCAGCGCGTTGCGCACCACGCCGTTCTTGGAACGGAGGTCCAGCAGCGCGGCCGTGCCCTCGGGGATGCCGATGCCGACCCGCGCGTGACCGCCGTCCACCTGGACGGTGCCGCTCACCGCAGCGCCGACCCGGATCCGGCCGTGCGCGGAGGTGAGGACGAGCCCGCCCATCGAGCGGTCGACGGTGATGTCGCCGGTGCCGGTCTTCAGCCGCAGGTCACCGGTCACCTCGCCGATCGTGATGAGGCCGGTGGAGTTCTTCACCGTGCCGGACCCGGCGACGGACCCGAGCCGGATCGCCGCGACGGAACCGGTCACCTCGACGGGCCCGGTCACCCGGTCCACGGAAATCTCCCCGATGGACGACCTGGCCTCCAGCGAGCCGGTCTCCTCCAGCCGCACGTCGCCGTTCGAGCTGTGCACGACGGTCCGGCCGAGCGCCCCGGTGGCGACGAAGCCGGCCATGCCGCCCGCGGCGACCCCGGCCTCGACGCCGGACCCGGCCGGCAGCTCGATGGTCACGTCGATGGATCCGCGCCAGGACCGCAGGTACCCCAGGCCCTTGGGCCGCGGGCCGCTGACCCGCAGCCGCCCGCCGGAGAACTCGACGACCGTCCGCTCGGCGTCCTGCACGCACGCCTCGTTGGCCGGATCGCTGGGGCGGACCTCGACCACGGTGTCGGCGCGGTCGGCGGCGTGGATGCGGACCTGGCCGACGAAGACGTCGATGTCAGCGATGATCGGTTCGGGAGTGTCGAAAGTTGGCATGGCGGAGCCCTCCTCATGGGTCCGGTGGAACGTCCCGGCCGGGCCGGGCGACGAATGATGGGGCGGGCGGGTGCCGCTAGCGCACCCAGCCGGTGTAGTTGCGCCCGCTCTGGGGCTGCTGCTGCGGCCGGGCGGCGGGACGGCTCCCGCCGCCGGTCTCGAACGCGGCGGACACGGCGCGGACGAGCCAGGCGTTGACAGAGATCCCCTGCCGTCCGGCCGCCTCCTCCACGCGCACCTTGAGGTGCTCGGGCAGCCGCAGGGTCATCCGCGCGGTGCCGCCCTCCTCACCGGCGGGCGGCGCGGCGGGCGCGGGCGCCGACATCGGGGCGTCGTCCCACGAGGCGTCCGCGTCGCCGCCGGCCGCGCTCACCGGCGCCGGTGCCGGTTCGGGCGGCGTCACCACGAACGCCGGATCGCCGCCGCGCAGCCGCACGTCGACCGACCCCGGCGCGAGCTCGCTGGTGATCTCGTCCGCCGCGGCCGACAGCGCCTCCAGCAGCGCGAGCCGGGTGGCCGACTCCAGCACGCCGGTGAGGCGCTCGGCCAGCGCGCGGGCGTCCGGCCCGCCCGCCTCGGCGGCGACGACGAGTTCGCGGCGAAGGTTCTCCACGTACGGCATCAGGTCCATGCCCTCATAATGACGTCATAGCGACGTCATGTCAAGCCGATGATGACGTCACGAATGACGCAAGTGACGCCACTCCATGGCGCCATAGACAGCACAGAACCCATCTGATAGCTACTAGTAATCAGATGATTATGAAGAGTGATTAACGAAGGAGATGCGACAGTGAGGTCGTTCGCCAAGCGGGCGCTCGTCGCTCCCGTCCTCGCGGTGGCCCTGGCGGGCGGGGCGCCCGCCACGGCCACCGCGCAGGACACCGGCAAGAAGGCCACGGTCAACCTGATCAGGCTCGTCTGCTACGAGACCGAGGACACCTCGGGCGGCGACGAGATCTACATCATGATCAACGGCAGCAAGGTCTGGTCGATCGCGGACTCCATCAACTGCGACCACAGCAACCCGAGCCACTACCCGATCAACCACAAGGCCCAGACCGGGGACCAGGTCTCGCTGTTCGACAAGGACGGGGACTTCCCGGGCGACGCCGACGACCACCTCGGCTCCGACATCATCGAGGGCGACCGGGGAAGCCTGGTCTTCAACCTGGACGACGCGCTCTACACCATCGACTACGGCCCGGCGTAGCGACCGGTTCAGCGCTGGACGGCGTCCCGCCGGAGCCGGGGTTCGACCCGCGCGGCCCACGCGGTGGTGATCTCCTCGATCCGGGGGACGTCGTCCTCCTCGACCGCCAGCCCCGGCGTGACGACGGTGGCACCGAGCTCGACCAGCAGGGGGCGCAGGTGCACCTCCACTGCCAGGGCGTGCGCCGCGGAACCCACGACCATCAGGGGCAGGGCGACGGTCCCCGCCAGCGCGCCGGTGTCGATCCGGTCGAGGAACGCCTTCAGCAGCCCCGTGTAGGTCGCCTTGTACGTCGGGCTCGCCACGACCAGCAGACCGGTCTCGGTGACCTGGCGCACCGCCGCGGCGACCGACGAGTTCCCCCGGTGGAAGAGATGGGTGGCCAGGCCGGCCAGCTCGATGACGTGCGGTTCGGCGTCGTCGCCGGCGAGCCGCGACACGGCGCGGGCGGCGCTGACCCCGGCCAGCGAGGTGCGGGAGCCGGGCCGCGGGTTGCCGACCAGGACGGTGATGGACATGCCGTTCCTCCAGATGCCTGCGGTCATGGGAGCCGGGCGAAGCCGCCGAACGCGCCGCCGTGGTAGAGCAGCGGTGACGCCCGGCGGTTCAGCAGCGCGCGCCTGACGTGCCCGACGACGAGCCAGTGGTCGCCGATGGCGCGGGTCTCGTGGCGGTCGCAGATGACGTGCGCGGCGGCGCCGTCGATCAGCGGGACGTTCTCCTCGCTCGGCCGCCACGCCGTGGGCGGGGCGAACCGGTCGGCTCCCCGGGCGGCGAAGCGGGCGGCGAGGTCCGCCTGCTCCTCCGCCAGGAGATGGACGCCGAAGAACCGGGCCCGGCGGAGCACGGGCCAGGTGGTGGACGAGTCCGCGATGTAGAAGGAGATCAGCGGCGGGGCGAGGCTGACGCTGGTGAACGACGTGGCGGTGAGGCCGACCGGGGTGCCGCCGACCACGGCGGTGATGGCGACCACGCCCGCGGCGTGCCGTCCCAGCGCCTCCCTGAACAGGTCGGATCCGACGCCGTCGCGCGGCGCGGCGACGTGCGAGGCGGTCATGACGGCCGCCCTTCCGCGACCGGCTCCGCGAGCCGCCGGCCCGGCGGGCGCGGGAGCCCGTAGTGCTCGCGGAGCGTGGTGCCGGTGTACTCGGTGCGGAACAGGCCCTTCGCCTGCAGCAGCGGGACGACGTGGTCCACGAACGCCTCCAGCCCGGACGGCAGCACGGCCGGCATGACGTTGAAGCCGTCGGCCGCACCGGCGGTGAACCAGTGCTCGATCGTCGCGGCGATCTGCTCGGGCGTGCCGGTGAAGGTGCGGTGCCCGCGCCCGCCGCCCAGCCTGCCGATGAGCTGGCGGACCGTGAGGTTCTCGTCCCGGGCCAGCTTGACGATCAGCGTGTACCGGCTCTTGGCGCCCTCGATCTCGTCCTCGGCGGGCAGGTCGGGCGGGAGCGGCGCGTCCAGCGGGAGCCGCTCGGGGTCCAGCCGCAGCGTCCTGGCCAGCTGCGCCCGCGCGTACTCGGGGAGGATGAGCCGGTCGAGCTCCTCGTCGAGCGCCCGCGCCTCGCGCTCCGTGCTCCCGATCACGGGGACGATCCCGGGCAGGACCTTGATCTGCTCGGGGTCGCGTCCGGCCGCGGCACCGCGGCGCTTGACGTCGGTGTAGAACGCCTGCGCGTCGGCCAGGGTCTGCTGCGCCGTGAAGATCGCCTCCGCGTGGCGGGCGGCGAAGTCACGGCCGTGCTCCGACGAGCCCGCCTGGACGAGCAGCGGATGCCCCTGCGGAGAGCGCGCGGTGTTCAGCGGCCCGTGCACCCGGTAGTAGAACCCGGAATGCTCGATCGGCCGCACCCGGTCCTGGACCGCCCAGGTGCCGCCCGCCTTGTCGCCGATGGCGGCGTCGTCCTGCCAGCTGTCCCACAGCCGGCGCGCGACCTCGACGAACTCGTCCGCGCGCTCGTAGCGGTCCCGGTGCGCGGGCAGCTCGTCGAGGCCGAAGTTGCGCGCGGCGTCCAGGGTCGCGGTGGTCACGATGTTCCACCCGGCCCGGCCGCCGCTGATGTGGTCCAGCGAGGCGAACCTGCGGGCCAGGTTGTACGGGTCGTTGTAGGTGGTGGACGCCGTCGCGATGAGCCCGATGTGCGTGGTCGCGGTCGCCATCGCGGCCAGCAGGACGGTCGGCTCCAGGACGCTCGACGGGCGCCGCCCGACATTCCCCATGAGCGCGGGGCTGTCGGCGAAGAACACCGAGTCCAGCAGGCCGCGCTCGGCGGTCCGGGCGAGCCGCGCGAAGTACGCCGCGTCGTGGTTGACGAAGGGGTCGGCGCCGGGGAGCCGCCAGGCCGCCTCGTGGTGTCCGTTGCTCATCAAGAAGGCGTTGAGGTGCAGCCGTCGCGCGGTCATCGTCCGACCGCTCCTTCCTTGCCGGAGGTCTGTTCGTCGTCGTGGGGGTCGGCGATGCCGAGATCGGCCAGGAGCCTGCTCCTGATCCGGGCGAAGCGGGGGTCGGTCACCGTGCGCGGGGACGGCAGGTCGACGGCGAGGTCGGTGCGGATGGTGCCGCCGTCGAGGACGAGCACCCGGTCGGCCAGCGTGATCGCCTCGTCGACGTCGTGGGTCACCAGCAGGACCGCCGGACGGTGCCGCTCGCACAGCCGCCGCAGCAGCGCGTGCATCCGGATGCGGGTGAGGGCGTCCAGGGCGCCGAACGGCTCGTCCGCGAGCAGGAGTTCGGGCTCCCCGACCAGGGAGCGCGCCAGGGAGGCGCGCTGCTGCTCGCCGCCGGACAGCTCGTGCGGCCAGGCGCACTCCCGCCCGGCGAGCCCCACCTCCCGCAGCGCGGCGAGGCCACGCGCGCGGCCGTCGCGCGAGCGCAGCCCGAACGTGACGTTGGCGAGGAGCCGCTGCCAGGGCAGGAGCCGGGAGTCCTGGAAGACCATGGAGATCCGGCCGGGCTTGACCAGCGTGCCCGAGCCCGCCACCCCGTGGTCGAGCCCGGCGAGCGCGCGCAGCAGGGTGCTCTTGCCGGACCCGCTGCGCCCGAGCAGGGCGACGAACTCGCCTCCGGCGATCGCGAGATCGACGCCGTCCAGCACCGCCTTCCCGCCGAAGCTCCGCTTGAGCCCGGAGATCCGGACCGCGGGCCTTGCCGCCAAGGTCAGTCGTCCAGCGTCAGCCGCCATGACAGCGCCCTCCTCTGCACCAGCCGGACCGTTCCATCGAGGAGCAGCCCGAGCACCGCGTAGACGACCAGGCCGACGATGATCACGTCCGTCTGCCCGTAGGTGCCGGCGAGCGTCATCATGTAGCCGATGCCGCTGGTGGCGTTGACCTGCTCCACCACGACCAGCGAGAGCCAGGCCGACATGACGGCGAACCGCATGCCGAGCAGGAACCCGGGCAGCGCGCCCGGCAGCACGACCCGCCGCAGGAACTCCGCCCGTCCGGCCCGCAGCGTCTCCGCCAGCTCGACGTAGCGCTTGTCGATCGCACGCAGCCCGTTGTGGGTGTGCATGTAGATGGGGACCACCACCGCCAGCGCGATCGTGATGACCTTCATCTGCTCGCCGATGCCGAACCACAGGATCAGGAGGGGGAGCAGCGCGAGGTTGGGCACGGCTCGGTTGATCTGCATGGGCCCGTCGAGCAGGCCCTCCCCCACCCTGCTCAGCCCGGCGACCACCGCCAGCACCAGGCCCGCCGCGACCCCGAGCCCGAGGCCGAGCAGCGCGCGGGTCGCGGAGGTGACCAGATGGTTCTGGAGCTCGCCCCCGGAGATCAGGTCCCCCGCGGTGGCGAGGACCGTCCACGGCGCGGACAACACACGGGGGTCGATCCACCCCAGGGCCGCTCCCGCACTCCAGGCCAGGAGCAGAAGCGCCGGGCCGATCGCCAGGCCGAACGGGATCTTGTCCCCGGGCCCGAGCCGTTTCGCACGCGGTGCGTCACCGGACAGCCGGGCTCCCGCCGTCGTGGCGCTATCCGGCGGCGCTTCCGCCGGACGTTCGGTGCCGGTGTCGATGCTCATGATCCCTCCCCGGACGCGACCGCCGGGCCTCCGGCCGCGAACGCGGCCCCTCCGACAGCCTCGAACCGCAGGTCGTAAAGCTCCGCGCGGACGTCCACCTTCGGATGCCCCTGCTCCCTGGCGAGCAGGTCGGCGGTCTCCTGGTGCCGCTCGATGACCTCGTCCCACGTGGCGGGGATCGCGATCCGCCCGTCGCGGCGGACGAGGTACGCGGCGTCCGCCGGGGACAGCCCTTCGTGCTCGACGTAGTAGCCCTTGGCCCACTCGCGCGGATGCTCGTTGATCCACCGGGAGGCTTGCGCCCACAGCCCCACGTAGGCGCGGATCGCCGCGGCCTTGCCGGGACTGCTGAGGCTCGTCTCCGCCACGTACAGGTCGGACGGGTCGTCGCGGAGCCCGTGCGGGATGGTGGTCGCGCCGTCCCGCCCGAACTTGCTCAGGTACCTCTTGATGAGCACCCCGCCGAGGGGCGCGGCGTCCACCTGCTTACCGGCCAGGGCGTTGACGTAGGCGTCGTCGGTGCTGGCCATCTCCACGAGGGTCACGTCGTTCTTCCGCAGACCCGTCTTCCTGAGAACCTGGAGCACCAGCGCGCCCTGGGCCTGCCCGGGGCTGTAGGCGATCCGCTTGCCCCGCAGGTCCGGCAGGCTCTTGATGTCGACGCCCGGCGCGACGCCGAACTCGTAGATGGGGTGCCTGATGGGGTCATCGCGGACCGCCGCCGCCACGATGCGGACCTTGAGGCCCGTCCAGCGGGCGTGCAGCGGCGGGATGTCCGCGACGGCTCCCACGTCGAGCGCGCCGGCGCGGAACGCCTGGGACGTCCTGGGCCCGCCGGAGATGTTCGCCCATTCGACCTCGAAGGGCAGGCCGTCGATCAGGCCGGACAGCTCCAGCGCCCGCTGCGTCTTCGGGTCGCCGATGACCAGCTTGGCGCCGTCCGGGACGCGCTTCGGCAGCGCGGCGGTCAGCGCGAGCCCGCCTTCGCCCGTGCGGTCCACACCGGAACCGCCGCAGGCCGTGGTGATGGCGAGCAGTGTCAGGGCCGCGCCGAACGCGAGGCCGGAAAGTCGTGGATGCATGGTCGCCTCCTGCGGGAGTCGGGCACCCAGCGCGCGCGGGCGAGGCACGGGTGTGCGAC
>NZ_SMJX01000295.1 GCF_004348535.1 Actinomadura sp. KC216 | reverse complement strand
GGTGGACCCGGCGCGGCGCTTGGTCACGCGGAGCTGCGCGGGGATGCGGGCGCGCAGCTCGGCGACGTGGCTGACGACGCCGACGGCCCGGCCGCCGTCGCGCAGGCCGTCCAGGACGTCCATGACCTCGTCGAGCGTCTCCTCGTCGAGGGTGCCGAAGCCCTCGTCGACGAACAGCGTGCCGATCTCGGCGCCGCCCGCCTCGGCGGTGACGACGTCGGCGAGGCCGAGCGCCAGGGACAGCGAGGTGATGAACGACTCGCCGCCCGACAGCGTCACGGGGTCGCGGTCGAGGCCCGTCCAGGCGTCGGCGACGCGCAGGCCGAGGCCCCCGGCGCCCTTCGTGCGGTCGCCCGCCGCCTTCTCCAGGGTGTGGATGAGCGCGTAGCGGCCCCCGGACATGCGCGACAGCCGCTCGTTCGCGGCGGCGACGACCTGTTCGAGGCGCGCGGCCAGCACGTACGCCGACAGCGACATGGCATGCCGGTTCGCCGGGTGCTTGCCGGACGTCAGGCCCGCGAGGCGTTCGGCGACCTCGTGCCGTCCGGCGGCGGGACGCCACGCGCCGACGGCCGCGTCCAGCAGTGCGCGCAGCTCGGCGAGGCGCTCGCAGCGGTGGCGGGCACGGTCGGCGGCGGACGCGGCCCCGGCGTGCGCGGCGTCGGCGGCGTCGAGGGCCGCTTCGAGCGCGGGCAGGTCGGGGGCGGGTTCGGCGGCGGCCGCGGCGAGCGCGGGGTCGGCGAGC
Organism: Actinomadura sp. KC216; assembly: GCF_004348535.1. Lineage (GTDB taxonomy): Bacteria > Actinomycetota > Actinomycetes > Streptosporangiales > Streptosporangiaceae > Spirillospora. Next base: position 9,463 of record NZ_SMJX01000295.1, on the reverse strand, counting down.
AGGTCGCGGACGGCGGCCTCCTCGTCGTCCAGGCGGCGGAGCCGGTCGCGCAGCACGCCCTGCTCCTCGTCGCTCATCGCGGCCTCGGCGACCTCGTCGGGCGTCCGGAACCCCTCGGCCTCGGCGGCCGCCTTGGCGTTCGCGCGGGCGGCGGCCAGTTCCCCGGCGGCGCGGGCGGACTCGCGCAGCGCCTCGACGGCCTCGGCGAGCGTGCCGGCCTCGCCGCCGAGCCGCGCGATGCGGGCTTCGAGGGTGGCGTCGCCGCCGAGCGCCTCCTCCAGCTCGGCCGTCAGCCGGGCGTGCTCGGCGGCCAGCTCCTTCTCCTGCGTGCGGCTCTCGGCGAGCGCCTGGACGATCTCGCCGCGCCTGTCGCGGACGCGTTCGAGCTCCTGCTCGTGCCGGTGCAGGACGGTCTCCAGCCGTTCCGCCTCGGCCGCGCGCGCCACCGCCGCCTGGAGCGCCTGCTCGGCGTCCGCGACCTCTGCGGCGAGGACATCGGCGACCGCCTCGCCCGCGATGTCGAGGAGGTGGTCGCGTTCCGTGCGGAGCGCCTCGACGTCCTTGCCTGTCTGCTCCCGGAGGGCCTGCGCCTCGTCGGACTCCTGCTCGGCCCGGCCGATCTCCTCCTCGGTCGGGATCGGCGCGAGGGACGTCGCGGGCGACGGGTGCTCGGTGGAGCCGCAGACCCGGCAGGGCTCGCCGTCCGCCAGGTCGCCGGCGAGGACGGCGGCCATGCCGTCCAGCCGCGCCTGGCGCAGGTCGAGGACGAGCTGGCGGGCGTCCTGCGCGGCGTCGACGGCGTCGCGGTGCGCGGCCTCGGCCTCGGCGAGCCGGTGCTCGACCTGGTCGCGGCGCTGCGCGGCGTCGAGGCGGCGGCGGGCGTCGGCGACGGCGGCCTCGGCTCCGGAACGTCCGGCGGCGGCGATGCGGGCCTCGTCCAGCTCGGCGCGGCACGCGTCCACGATGCCCGGCAGCTCGGCGAGGGCCGCGCCGGTCCGCGCCTCCTCCGGCTCCAGCCGGGCCAGGTCGCGGGCGAGCGCGGCGCGCTCGGCGTCGATCCGCCGGAGCCTGGCGGCGGTGGCGCGCCGGCCCTCCAGCGCGGCGATCTCGTCGCGGCGGGCGCGTTCGGCCTTGGCCAGGACGTCTTCGGAGGCGTTCGGCGGGAGGAGCGCGCCGGCCCTGGCGCGGGTCTCGCCGGCCCAGCGACGCGCCCGGACCGCCTCGTGGTGCCTGGCCTCGACGGCCCTGACCAGCGGGACGGCCCGGTCGGCGCGGGCGGCGGCGTCGAGCCGCGACGCCATCCGCGACTTGTCGGCGGCGCGCTCGCGCAGCGCGTCCCGGCGGGCGACGGCGTCGGCGTGGCGGCGGCGCCGCTCGGCGAGCGCCCTCGCGCCGTCCAGGGCGGTGCGGGCCTTCTGGAGCGCCGCGGCGACCTCCCGGCGCAGATCCTCGGCGCCCGCGCGGACGTCCTCGTGCCCGCCCGCCAGCTCGGCGGCCCACGCGGGCAGCGCCTCCACATCGGCGAACGGCTCCCCCGCGGGTTCCGGCCGGCGCGGCGCGGGGACGGCCGGCCGCTTCCCGCGCGGCGGCTCGGCACTCTCCGCGCCCGGCGGCTCGGCACCGGTCGCCTCGGCGACGCGGCCCGCGATCGAGGACGCCGCCGCACCCAGCTCGTCGGCCTCGCGCCGGGTGGCGGCCCTGCGGTCGGCCAGCCACTTCTCGACCTGCGTGAACACCTCCGCCGCGAAGAGCCGCTCCAGCACCTTGCGGCGCTCGTCCGCGCCCGCGCGCAGGAACCCCGCGAACTCGCCCTGCGGCAGCAGCGCGACCTGGCAGAACTGGACGGCGGTCATCCCGAGCATCCGCGACACCAGGTCGCCCGCCTCGTCCAGCCGCGTCGTGAGCCCGACCCAGGCGCCGTGCTCGAACTCCTCCAGGACGACCTTCGCGTGCTCGGTCGTCGTCCCGGACCCGCGCAGCTTCGGCCGCTCCCACGCGGGCGAGCGCGCGATGCGCAACCGGCGGCCCCGGATCGTCGTCTCCAGCACCACGCGCGGCGCGGCGCCGGGCGCCGCGTGGTCGCTGCGCAGCCCCTTCACCGCGTTCCGGACGCCCGGGACCTGCCCGTACAGGGCGAAGCAGACGGCGTCGAGGATGCTTGTCTTGCCCGCGCCCGTCCGGCCCTGGATGAGGAACAGACCGGCGCCGGACAGCGCGTCGAAGTCGATCTCCTCGGTGCCGGAGAAGGGCCCGAACGCGCTGATCTCCAGGCGGTGGAGCCTCACGCCATGGCCTCCTTGCGGCGGCAGGTCTCGAACGCCTCGTCCAGGAGGGCGCGCTCGGCGGAGGTCGCGGGGCCGTCGGTGACCTCGGCGACGAAGTCGCCCGCGATGTCGAGAGGGGACCGTTCGCGGACGCGGTCGGACCAGGTGCGGGCGGTTTCCGTCCCGCCGCCTTCGGGCTCGAAGCCGAGCACGAGCGTGTGCGGGAACCTCCGCCGCAGCCGCTCCATCGCGGCGGACGGGCGGCGCGCGTCGGTGAGCGTCACCTGGAGCCAGCGGTCTTCGAGCCGGTCGAAGGCCGGATCGGTCAGCAGGTCATCGAGGCGCCCGCGCACCCGGGCGAGGCGGCGCGGGACGGGCGCCTCCACGAACTCCGCCGCGATGGCGCCGCCGTCCCGCAGGTCGACCAGCCAGGACCCCTTGACGTGCTTCTCCTCCGAGAACGAGTACGCGAGCGGCGAGCCGGAGTACCGGACGCGGTCGGTGATGCGCCAGGACCCGTGCAGATGGCCGAGCGCCGCGTAGTCGACGCCGTCGAACACCGACGCGGGCACGTGCGACGAGCCGCCGACCGAGATGTCGCGCTCGCTCTCGCTGGCCTCGCCGCCGGTGACGAACGCGTGCGCGAGCACGACCGAGCGCAGGTGGCGGCGGGCGGCGGCGTCGGCGCGGACGCGGCGCATGGCCTCGGCCAGCGCGGCGGCGTGGCTGCGCTCGCCGAGCTCCCACGGCTGCCGGACGAGTTCGGGCTCCAGATAGGGAATCCCGTAGATCGCGGCGTCCCCCACGACGACGGGCTCCCCCACGTCCGCGAAGTCGGTGCGGACGTGCACGCCCGCCGCGTCCATCAGCGCCGCCCCGAACCCGAGGCGCCGCGCCGAGTCGTGGTTGCCGGCGATGAGCACGACCCGGGTGAGGGCCGCGAGCCGCTCCAGCGCCTCGTCGCACAGCCGGACGGCGTCGACGGCGGGCAGCGCGCGGTCGTAGACGTCCCCGGAGACGAGCACGCAGTCGACCCGCTCCGCCGTCACGGTCTCGACCAGATGGTCGACGAACGCCGCCTGCGCGGCCAGCAGGTCCTCGCGGTGGAACGACCTGCCGAGATGCCAGTCGGAGGTGTGCAGCAGTCGCATGTCGCAGCTACCATAGGCATCCCGTGCGGCACATCCCGCGCAGAAACGCCGTGCGCCTCGAAACAATCTTCGAATGCCGCCGGTCACCCGAGCCGGGCGCTGCCGTAGGGTGACGGCGTGAGCGAGCGCCCCTACGTGCTGCTGAGCTGCGCGATGTCCGCCGACGGGTACATCGACGACGCGAGCCCGGAGCGGCTCCGGCTGTCCAGCGCCGCGGACTGGGACCGCGTCGACGCGGTGCGCGCCGGCTGCGACGCGATCCTGGTCGGTGCCGGGACGGTCCGCGCCGACGACCCCCGGCTGCTGGTCAAAAGCGAGCGGCGGCGGGCGAAGCGCGCCGAGCGCGGCCTGCCGCCCGACCTCACCAAGGTGACGCTGACCTGGAGCGGCGACCTGGACCCCGGCGCGCGGTTCTTCACCACGGGAGAGTCGCCGAAGCTCGTGTACGCGCCGTCCCGCACGGCTGGCGCGCTCGCCGCGCGGCTGGACGGCCTGGCCGAGGTCGTCGACGCCGGCGACCCGCTCGTGCTCGCGACGATGCTCGCCGACCTCGCGGCGCGGGGCGTCCGGCGGCTGATGGTCGAGGGCGGCGGGGGCGTCCACACGCTGTTCCTGACGGCCGGGCTCGTAGACGAGCTGCAGCTCGTCGTCGCGCCGTTCTTCATCGGCGACCCGTCCGCGCCGCGGTTCGTCCAGTCCGGGGTGTTCCCGCAGTCGCCGGACAGCCCGATGCGGCTGGCGGAGGTGACCCGCATCGGCGATCTCGCGCTGCTGCGCTACCTCACCGGGGCCGCGCGTGGATGATCTCGGCTGGCTGGGCCTGGCCTGCGACCTGGCGGCGCTGTGCCCGCCGTCGGCCACCGCGTTCTCGGTCGGCGCGGTCATCGTCGGCGCGGACGGCCGCGAGATCGCCCGCGGCCACTCCCGGGAGGACGACCCGCACGACCACGCCGAGGAGGCCGCGCTCGCCAAGACCACCGGCTCCGCCGTCGCGGGGGCGACCGTCTACAGCTCCCTGGAGCCGTGCGGCCACCGGGCGTCGCGGCCCCGCCCCTGCGCGGAACTGATCATCGCCTCGGGCGCCCGGCGCGTCGTGTTCGCCTGGCGCGAGCCCGCCCTCTTCGCCGAGGGCACGGGCGCGGAAATCCTGGCCGCGACGGGCGTCGAGCTGGTCGAACTCCCCGAACTGGCCCCTCGCGCGCGCAAGCCGAACGCCCACCTGCTCTAGAGGATGAGACGCACGTCTCATCCCCTTGCCAACGTGCGGGTACCCCATGCGATGCTGTGACCAAGCAAGCATTCGGTTACCTGGATCGGCCCGGCGCATCAGGCGCGGATGGTCCCGCCGGGGCAGGGAGGCACGGCAGCATGCGCGAGCACGACCGGCTGTTCATCGGCGGCGAGTGGGCCGCCCCGTCCGGCACCGGCACGATCGACGTCATCTCCCCGCACACCGAGGAGGTGATCGGGCGGGTGCCCGACGGCACCCGGGCCGACATGGACGCCGCCGTCGCCGCGGCCCGCCGCGCGTTCGACCACGGCCCCTGGCCCCGGATGACGCCGGCCGAGCGCGCCGAGATCGTCGGGCGGCTCTCCGCGATCTACGCCGAGCGGCAGACCGGGATGGCCGAGCTGGTCACCGCCGAGATGGGCTCGCCGATCATGTTCTCGGTGTTCGGGCAGGCCGCCATCCCGCAGATGGTGCTGCAGTACTACGTCGACCTCGCCGCCTCCTACACGTGGGAGGACGAGCGGCCGGGCATGCTCGGCCCGGTCACCGTGACGCGGGAGCCCGTCGGGGTCGTCGCCGCGATCGTCCCGTGGAACGTGCCGCAGTTCACGCTCATGCTCAAGCTCGCGCCCGCCCTCATCGCCGGCTGCACCGTGGTGGCCAAGCCGTCCCCGGAGACGCCGCTCGACGGCTACCTGCTCGCCGAGTGGATCGAGGAGGCCGGGATCCCCGAGGGCGTCGTCAACATCGTCCCGGCCGGTCGCGAGGTCGGCGCGTACCTCGTCGCGCACCCGGGCGTCGACAAGGTGTCCTTCACCGGCTCCACCGCCGCCGGACGCCGCATCGGCGCGGTGTGCGGCGAGCAGCTCAAGCGGGTGACGCTCGAACTCGGCGGCAAGTCCGCCGCGATCATCCTGGACGACGCCGACCTCGAATCCACCGTCGAGGGCTTCAAGCTGGCGTCGCTGATGAACAACGGGGAGGCGTGCGCCGCGCAGACCCGCATCCTCGCCTCGCGCCGCCGCTACGACGAGGTCGCGGGCGCCCTCGCGGCCATGGTCGGCGGCCTCGCGGTCGGCGACCCCGCCGACTACGGCACCGAGATCGGCCCGCTCGTCGCGCAGCGGCAGCAGGAACGCGTCGAGAACTACATCCGCGTCGGGCAGGACGAGGGCGCCAAGGTCATCACCGGCGGCCTGAACCGCCCGCACGACCGCGGCTGGTACGTCGCGCCGACCGTGTTCGGCGACGTCACCAACGACATGCGCATCGCCCGTGAAGAGATCTTCGGACCGGTGCTCGTCCTCATCCCCTACGACGACGAGGACGACGCCGTCCGGATCGCCAACGACAGCGACTACGGGCTCGGCGGCTCGGTCTGGACGTCCGACACCGCCCACGGCGTCGACGTCGCCCGCCGCATCCGCACCGGAAGCTGCGGCGTCAACATGTACACCCTCGACCCGAACACCCCGTTCGGCGGCTACAAGAACAGCGGCCTCGGCCGCGAACTGGGCCCCGAGGGCCTCCACGCGTACCTGGAGCACAAGTCGATCCCCAGAGCGTCCTGACCGGGCCGCCGCGGGTCAGCACAGGGGCGACACCGTCCACGCGTACCGGTCGCGGCAGGCCCGGGCCGCTTCGGCGGGCGGGGTGCCCGTCACCAGCAGCCGGACGCCCGTGACGGGGATGCGGCCGTGGTCGAACGCGATCGCGCGGAGCTTGGCGGGGGTGACGACGGCCGCGGTGGCCCCGTGGTCGAGGATCGCGTCGAGGAGGGCGCGCGTCCCGGCGCCGGGGACGCCGACGGCGGTGACGCCCTGGGTGAGGCACAGGTCGGTCAGGCCGATCCAGGTCGGTGCGGTGACGTCCCGGCCGGACAGGACGAGCACGTCGCCGCGGCCGAGGCCCAGCGCGCCGCCGAGCCGGTAGAGGTCGGCGAGCCGGTCGGCGTGGGTGATCTCCTCCGGCGGCGCGCACAGCCGCAGCGCCGGGTCGCGCAGCGGGTCGGGGGCCGGCGGGTCGCCGGTGCCCGGGCCGGGCTCCAGCAGCCGCGCGAACGGCGTCGTGCCCGGGACGTCCCCGAACGCGAAGACCTGCCTGACGTACGAGCGTTCCGCCGCGGCGAGGGTGCGGGCCGCGGTGTCCGCGCCGGCCAGCAGGAAGCGGGCGCCGGACTCGGTCAGCAGGGCGGCGGCCTCGGCGGGCGCGGCGTCCGGCGGCAGGAGCGCGGGCACGGCCCCGGACGCGGAGACGGCATGGACGGCGACGGCAAGGTCGCAGACGCCCGAGACGTGGACCGCGCCGACGTCGCCGGGACGCGCGCCGTGGCGGCGCAGCCCGTCCGCGGCCGCCGCCACCTCCTCGGCGAACGCCGCGTAGCCGAGTTCCCGCGCCGGGTCGATGAGGGCGGCGCCGGCGCGGCGGGCGGCGTTGCCCCTGACCGCGTCCAGGACGGTCTCGGTGATCGTGGTTCCGGCTGCCATGGGCGTTGCGGGGGTTGCCTGGGGCATGCGCCGAACGTACGCCGCGCGCGCCCGGCGACACATCCGAAGAAGTGTGTAGGCGGATGTGTACATCAGGGGGCGAGACCGGCACGTTCCAGGAGCTTCCGCCGCTGGACGCGCCCGTCGGCCGTGCGGGGGATCTCGGCCACGACGTGCACGGCCGACAGGGCACGGGTGCGCGGAACGTGGCCGTTGACGTGCCGCAACAGATCGATCTCGGACGCCGGTGCCGCCAGCACGACGAACGCGTGCGGCGCGAGGCCGAACTCGCCGTCCGGGACGGGCACCACGGCGGCGTCGCCGACCGACGGGTGCGCCGCCAGGACCGTCTCCGGCTCGCCCGGCGGGTCGGGGCGCACGCCGGTCACGCGGCCGAGAACGAAGACGCGGCCGTGGTCGTCGGCGAAAGCGGAGTCCCCGGTGGGCAGCCACCGGGCGGGCACGTCCGCCGTCCGCGCGACGGGGAGGCGGACGCACAGCTCGCCCGGCTGGTACGACGCCTGCGACACGCCGCTGCGGGGGTTGACGATGTGCCAGGTCACGCCAGGCAGCCCCCGCCCGACCGAGTCGAGCGTGCCCTCCTCGGCGGCCCGCAGATTGAGATGGGTGAGCCCGGCCGCCTCCGCCAGCCCGTACACCTGCCGGACGGGGCAGCCGAGCCGGGCCGCGGCGGCGCGGGCGTCCTCGGCGGCGAGCGGCCCGCCCGCGGCGACGACGGCGCGCAGGCTGCGCAGGTCGTACCGGGACACGGCGCGGTCGTAGGCGAGGGACTGCACGAGCCGCGGCGGCAGCACCGCCACGGTCGCCCGGTGGTCCCGCATCGCCCGCAGCAGGTCATGACCGCCCAGCCCGACGACGGTAGCGCCGAGCCGCAGCGCCGGGTTGAGCACACCGTTCAGGGCGAGCACGTCGCTGAACGGCAGCGCGCTCAGCACGGTGTCACCGCCGCCGATCATCCCGGCGTCGGCGACCCGGACCAGCCCGGCGACGACCTCGGCATGCGTGAGCCGGACGGTCCGCCCCGGCCCGCGCGTGCAGGCGAGCAGGGCCGTGTCCCGGTCGGGATCGGCATCCGGCGAGGACACACCGCCCGATCCGCCCGCCACCAGCCCGCCGATCTCCAGCGGTCGCGCCTCGCCGTCGAACCGTCCGGACGCCGTGACGACGGCGGCGGCGCGCACGGCGTCCACCAGGCATGGCGCGTCGACGGGGAACGGCACCGCACCGGCCGCGGTGACGGCGTGCAGCGCGACCGCGAACTCCGGCCCGTCCGGCAGGTGCAGCCCGACGACGTCGCCCGGCCCGATCCCCTCGCGGGCGACCCCGGACGCCGCGGCCCCGACCATGGCGGCCAGCTCCGCGTACGACACCGACCGCCCGGACGCGGCGTCCACCACCGCGGCCCGCCCCGGATCAGCGGCGGACGCCCCCAGCACCGCCCGCGTCACCGTGACCGCCGGATAGACGGCGGCCGGGTCCGATCCTTTGGAGAGCATGCCGCGAACCTAGATCGGCGCCTGTCCCCGCACATGCTCCGAACTGCGCAACCACCGTCGTACTCACCGCACCCCCGAGAGCGGGGCCTATGTACACAGGGCCCTTCGGAGCGAGCGCCTGTCAGGTTCGGGCTCGCCTTACGAGGGAGGCGGTTCGATGGGGATGTTGTCCACAGTCCAGGCGGCTATCTGGGCACGGGAGGAGAAGCCCAGCTTGGTCAGGATGTTGGTGACGTGACGGGCGACGGTGGCGGGGCTGATGACGAGCTCCTCGGCCACGCCACGGTTGCTGAGACCGCGTGCGACGAGCACGGCGATCTCGCGTTCCCGGGGCGTCAGGGTGCTCGGCGGGGTCACGGGCTCGGCGGGACGAGCAGGCGCCCCGAGTTCGGCAGCGGGAGAAGGCCGCCCGGCCCCAAGACGTCCCGGCTCCCCGGCATGGTCAGACTCAAACGTGACGGCATCAGACGGCGCGCCGGCGCGCTCGAAGCCAGACGCGGCAGCCCCCTCACGACCAGGCGCGACCCATTCATAACCAGAGGCAGCGCCAGACCCCTCAACCCCCGACACGGCGCCAGTCGACTCAACAGAAGTAGTGCCGGGCCGCTCAAGATCAGACGTGGGAGGAGGCCGATCGAGGTCGGACGTATGGATGGAACGTCCGGAATTGGCAGCGGTGGTGCCGATGGTGGGCGCGGAAGAAGGCACTTCGGAATTCGGCGTCGCGCCCTGGGCTATGGGGACGGGGTGTTCGGGTGCCGCGGGCCGGGGTGGCGGGACCCGGGTGGCGCCGGGGTCGCGGAGGGCGTACGCG
>NZ_SMJX01000294.1 GCF_004348535.1 Actinomadura sp. KC216 | reverse complement strand
CCGGGGCGCCGCTCGGTCCGTCGGGGCGGCCCCGGCTCAGGGAGTTGGCCGGATGAGGGGACTCCGCTGGCGACAGACCGCGCTGGCCACGCGGACCAGATCCACATGCCGCCGGGCGGTGAGGCGCGGCCCTCCAGACGTGCCCTGCATGCCGGCGCCCTCCTCCCGCTGTCGCAATTTCATGTAAACCCTACCTTTTGAGTAGGAATACCTCAAGACCGGAATGCGTGTCATGGGGTGACGATGTCGAAGTCGCGATCGACGTCGTCCAGGAGGCCGAACAGGGTGGTGAGCGCGCCAGGGTCGCCGTCGGTCTGGATGTCGCCGAGGTCCTGGGTGGCGACCAGGCGAAGCAGTTGCGGCTTGGTCAGCGTCAGGGTGAGGTCGGCCGGGGTGCCGTCGTGGGCGCGGGACTGGGTGAGGACGCCGTTGGCGAGGGTGAGCCTGACCTCGTCCTTGAGGTCGGTGAAGTTCCAGTCGACGGCCAGGCGGTGCTCCCAGGCGCGCGGCCCGTCGACGCGGATGGCGATGGAGTCGAAGACCTGCTCGACGCTGAGCGCCATCAGAACGTCCGGCGACGAGCTGTCGAGGGTGCCGGTGCGCTTGTCGCCGCGCAGCTCGGCGGCGCCCTGGAGGTAGTAGTTGCGCCACGTCCCGTTCTCGCTGCCCTGCCCGAGCGCGTCGTAGACCTTCGCGAGAAGCTCGCGCGCCTCCATGGCGCCCGGTTCGGCGAAGACGACGTAGTTGAGGACCTGGGCGGCCCAGCGCAGCTCGCCCGCCTCGAACGCCGCCCTGGCCTTGGGGAGGACGCTCGCCACACCGCCCATGAACTCGACGTGCCGCCTCGCCGACTCCTCGGGAGGCAGCTCCCACAGGTGCGCGGGGTTGCCGTCGAACCATCCCATGTAGCGCTGGTAGACGGCCTTGACGTTGTGGGAGACCGAGCCGTAGTAGCCGCGCGCGTGCCAGGCCCGCTCCAGCGCGGGCGGCAGCTCGATCATCTCGGCGATCTCGATGCCGGTGCAGCCCTGGTTGAGCATCCGGAGCGTCTGGTCGTGGAGGTAGGCGTACAGGTCCCGCTGCTCGCGCAGGAAGCGGGTCAGCTCGCCGGTGCCCCAGGTCGGCCAGTGGTGCGAGGCGAACAGCACGTCCGACCGGCCGGCGAACATCTCGATCGCCTCGGTGAGGTACCGCGCCCACACCCGCGGGTCGCGGACCAGCGCGCCGCGCAGCGTCAGGATGTTGTGCAGGTTGTGGGTGGCGTTCTCGGCCATGCACAGCGCCCGCTTGCCGGGGAAGGAGAAGTTCATCTCCGCGGGCGCCTCGGTGCCGGGCGTCAGCTGGAAGACGATCCGGACGCCGTCGACCGTCTCCTCCTGGCCGGTCTCGGTGATGGACAGGGTCGGCTCGATCAGCGAAATGGTGCCGGTGGACGTGGTCGGCCCCAATCCCGCGCCGATCTGCCCGGCGGCGTTCCTGGGCAGTTCCGCCCCGTACATGAAGATGGCCCGCCGGTTCATCGCCGTCCCGGCGTAGACGTTCTCGGCGACGGCGTGCTCCAGGAATCCGGCCGGGGCGATGACGGGGATGCCGGCGCCGTCCGGCACCACTCCCCGGACGCCGCCGAAATGGTCGGCGTGCGAATGGCTGTAGATGACGGCGGTCACCGGCCGGTCCCCGCGGTGCTCCCGGTACAGCGCCAGCGCGGCGGCCGCGCATTCGGTGGACAGCAGCGGGTCGACGACGATGACGCCGGTGTCGCCCTCGACGAACGAGACGTTGGACAGGTCGAAGCCGCGGACCTGGTAGATGCCGTCCGCCACCTGGTAGAGGCCGTGCTTGGCGGTGAGCTGCGACTGCCGCCACAGGCTCGGGTTCGCGGTGTCGGGGCACGGGCCGTCGAGGAAGGCGTAGGCGTCCAGGTCCCAGACGACGCGTCCGGACGCGTCCTTGATCTCCGTCTGCGACGCCGTGCCGACGAACCCCTTGTCGGCGTTCTCGAAATCGGTCCGGTCCTCCATCGACGGCTTGGCGCCCACGGCAACTCCTCGGCGTGAGTTCGGCAATACCCAGGCAATTCCCCACCCGGACGGGCATCACGACCAGCAACGAGACAAAAGATCGTGAACTCTCCGGCAGCCCATCCGCTGCATCCGGCGGAACGTCTTTGCCGATTCATCACCCGCCACGACGGAATCTGGAGATGGGCCAGTTGTTCGCGCGGTTCCTCGAAGCCCATCCGGGCGTCGAGTCCGAGATCGGGATGACCCCGGAGGAGGACGCCGCCTGGACGGCCTACAGCGCCGGCCTCCTCGCCCGCCACCAGGCCGAGCGATCGTCCCTCGCAGACCAGCTCGAAGCCGAACAAAACAGACCCTGACGGCACTGCTGTGGAGTTTCATGGAGCCATGACGCCATGGCGGGTGACGGCAGTAGGGCTTCCTGACGGCCGGCCGGTGGAAGGCGGGATCGACCGGCACGGACGCTGGACCGACACCCCGCCCGCGGACGCCGAGCCGCTCCCCGGCCGGTTCGTGCTGGCGGGCCTGGTCGATGCCCACTGCCACCTGAGCATCGCAGACGGCCCGCGTCCGCTGCCCCTCCCCGAGGCCCGCCAGAACCTGCGCGCAGCGCAGCAGGCGGGAATCACGCTGGTGCGCGACATGGGCAGCCCCGGCGCCATCACCTTGCAGATGCCCCTCGCAATGGAGGGCGCCGGCCTGCTCCCGGCCGGACGGTTCCTGGCCCCGCCCGGCGGATACTTCCCGGAACTGTACGAACCGGTGACCGCTGACGACCTCGTCCAAGCCGCGCGTGACCAGATCGCCGCCGGGGCCCGGTGGGTGAAGCTGATCGGCGACTTCCCCGTCCTCGACCAGGGCGTGAGACGTCCGGATCTGGTGGCGCCGACCTACGCGATCGACGACGTCCGGCGGCTGGTGGAGGCCGTCCACGCCGCGGGCGGCCGGGTCGCGGCGCACACCACCACCGCCTGGGCCGCCGACCTGGTCGCGGCAGGCGTGGACTCCATCGAGCACGGCGACGCCCTCACCGGCGACGCCCTGCGCGCCCTGGCCGCGCGGGGCGGTGCCTGGACGCCCACGCTCTGCGCGGTCCTGGCGCCCGCGCCCGCCGACGACCCCGCGCGCCGCCGGCGGCTGGCCGAGCGGCGCGAGCGGCTCGTCCATCTGCTGGACGAGGCCGTCCGGCACCGCGTGACCGTCCTGGCGGGCACCGACGTCGTCGGCAACCTGCCCCGCGAGGTCCGCCTCCTCACCGAGCTGGGCCTGCCCCCGCGGAGCGCGCTCGCCGCCGCCAGCAGCGACGCGCGCCGCTACCTGCTCACCGGCGACGCGGCCGGTGACTTCACGCCGGGCCGCCCGGCCAACCTGGTCACCTACCACGACGACCCCCGCGACGACCCCGACGTGCTCGGGCGGCCCGCCGCGACGTTCGCGGCAGGCCGCCGCCTTCACTGAGGGCCGGTTGAATGGAACGGGATTCACGGGACATTTCCGAGATATCGGCCATTTCCCGAGAATGCGCGTGCGCGACTTTCCCCTGACGGCCGGGTGAGCGTTGAATGGCGCCGGTTCAGCGGCGCCAGGAATTCACTCCCGGCAGGCTGCCGATTACACTGAGTTATCAGTGAGCTGATCGAAATTCGGCGCCAGAATGGGAATGGAGAAGAGCATCCTGATGGATGACGTGCGCGAAGAAACCCGCGAGGCCGATCTCGCGGGGGCGGTGTCCGAAGACGTTTCGGCATTCGTCGAGCTCTCGGAGGTGCTCACCGGCTTCAGCCGCTACGACCTGCGGGGCACCGGGATGGCCGAGCTGTACCTGGACACGGTCAAGCGCCAGATCGGCACGTCCGGCTACGACGCCCTGATCACCATCCTGGCCGCGGCCCCGCGCCAGAGCCCAGACTGGGACGAGCGCCCGGAACTGCTGGAGGCCGCCAGGGCCATCGCGTACCTCTGGTACACCGGCGCCTGGCCGCGCCTGGCCCCGGCCGCGCACGCCGCGCTCCGGCGGCAGATGGCCAACGAGGAGTTCGTCGTCTCGCCCAGCTCCTACACCGAAGGGCTGGTGTGGCGGACGTTCCACGGGCACCCGGCGGGCGCGAAACCGCCCGGCTTCGGCACCTGGTCGATGGCGCCGCCGCCCGTCCCGCCCATCGAAGAGGTCTTCGACGAGCTGGAGCCCGACTTCGCGGGCCGCCACGCCGTGTTCACCGCCCCGGTGTCGGTGTCCGACATCGATCCGTCCATGCTGCCCGGCCTGGCGCCGGAGCGTTACGTCACCCCGTCCGCCCAGCCCCGAGCCGCCGCCCCGCCCACGCGACAGGAGCAGCAATGACCGGCAACGGCACCGTCACCTCACCCGGACGGCTCGACGGCCGCCGCTACGACGTGATCGTCGTCGGCGCGGGCATGTCCGGCAGCCTGATCGCCAAGCGCCTCGGCGCGCAGGGCTGGCGGGTGCTCGTCCTGGAGGGCGGCAACGGCGGCACGCAGACCTGGCCCGGCTATCTCGACTCGCTCGACACCTTCCACGCGGCGGCGATCAAGGTGCCGAACTCGGCGTACCGGCACAACGCCGCCGCGCCGTCCCCGGACGTGCTCGACCTGTCACCCGTTCCCGGCGGCGACGGGTACCGCGCCAACGGCTACTTCCTGCAGAACGGGAGCCTTCCGTACGGCACCGACTACCTGCGCGTCCTCGGCGGTACCGCGATGCACTGGCTGGGCGCCGTCCCGCGGATGCACCCGACCGACTTCAAGACCCGCACGCTCTACGGCTACGGGCGCGACTGGCCCATCGACGCCGCCGAGCTGCAGCGGCACTACGCGGAGGCCGAGCACGAGATCGGCGTCGCGGGCGACGCCGCCGAGCAGCGCGCGTGGCTCCGCGACGTGGACGACCCCCGCGACCCGTCCGTCATCGCCGACCCCGACTACCGCTACCCGATGCACCGCATCCCGCCGAGCCACATCGACGAGGTGTTCCGCGCGATCGACGGCACCGAGGTCTCCGAGGACGTGGGCGGCCAGGCGGCCGACCTGCACGTCACCGCGCTGCCGCAGGCCCGCACCAGCACCCCGGACCCGGCGTACGACGGCGGCGCGGGATACCGGCCGAAGGGCGCGGTGGGCCTGCCGAACTACGGCGAGCGCTGCGTCGGGAACGCGAGCTGCGTGCCGATCTGCCCCGTCCAGGCGAAGTGGACGCCGCTGCGCTGGCAGGCGCAGTGGAGCGGCTCGGTCACGCTCGCCACGCGAAGCGTCGTGAGCCGCGTGCTCCTGGGCGGGGACGGACGCGTCCGCGGCGTGGAGTACCGCTCCTACGGCGACCCGGCGACCCCGGTCAGCGACGTCTACACGGCGGAGGCGGACATCGTCGTCCTGGCCGGGCACGCCATCGAGAACGCCCGCCTGATGCTGGCCTCGCGCCTCGCCCCGAACAGCGCGCAACTGGGCCGCAACCTCATGGACCACCCGACCATGCTCGCCTGGGCGCTGATGCCGTCGGGCGACCAGGTGGGGCCGTTCCGCGGGCCGGGCCACACGTCCGGCTACGAGAGCTTCCGCTTCGGCGACGCGCGCAGGCTGCGCTCGCCCTTCCGCATCGAGATCAGCAACTGGGGCTGGGGGTGGCCGATGGGCGCGCCGTTCAGCAACGTCGCGGCCATGCTCCGCATCGGCGGCGACTCCGCCGGTGAGGTGCACGGCCCCGATCCCGACCTGGACAAGTTCGGTCCCGCGCTGCGCACGTCCCTCGGCGAGACGATCGGACGCCAGATATCCCTCCAGATCGCCGTGGAGCAGCCCGCCGACCCGTCCAACAGGGTCACCCTCGCCCCGAGGGACCTGGACGCGCTGGGCAACCCCCGGCCGGTGATCACCTACGATCTCGACGAGCACGTCAAGAAGGGCGTCTACGCGGCCCGGCAGGTGTCCAAGCGGATCTTCGGCGCGCTCCTCGCCGACGACCACACCGACTACGGGCCGGGGCCGGACGGCACGTACCCGATCGGCCATTTCACCTATGCCCCGAGCTCCTCGTTCGAGCCGCTGGACCTGGGCTACCGGGGAGCTGGCCACGGCGCCGGGACGCACGTCATGGGCACCGGCAGCAGCGACTCGGTCGTGGACTCCTACCAGCGCACCCACGAGCACCCGAACCTGTACGCGGTGGGCTGCGGCAGCATGCCGTCCGTCGGGACGTCGAACCCGTCCCTCACGATGACCGCGCTGACCTTGCGCAGCGCCGAGGCGATCCACCGGCACCTGGCCGAGCTGCACCGCCCGGTCAACCTGAGCACCCCGTCCAGCACGCGTCCAGCGGAGGTCAGGGCATGACCGTCGAAGACACGACCCGCGCCGGCACGTCCGGCGGACGGATCGTCAAGGAACACGAGCTGAAGTTCGAGCCGCCCGCGTCCCTGGAGCAGCTCCGCACGTATCTCCAGTACGCGCTCCAGGTCGAGCACATCACGATCCCGCCGTACCTCACCGCGATGTACACGCTGCGGCCCGGCACCAACCGGAGCGCGTTCTACGTCATCCGCAGCGTCGTGCTGGAGGAGATGCTCCACATGACGCTGGTGTCGAACCTGCTGAACGCGGTGGGCGGCACCCCGTGCGTGGCGCACCCCGAGTTCGTCCGGAAGTATCCGGCCACGCTGCCGCTCAGCGCCGGGGACATCCCCGTACCGCTCCAGCATTTCTCCCGGGAGGCGTTGAAGACGTTCCTGCGCATCGAGCAGCCGCAGTCGCTGAGCGGTCCGCCCGACCCGAGGGGCTGGACGTCGATCGGCCAGTTCTACGACTACATCCGCCGGGGCCTGATCGGCCTGATCCGCGACCTCGGCGAAGAGCGGGTCTTCACGGGCGACCCGGGACGGCAGGTCGGGCCGGAAGACTTCTACAACTCCGGCGGCGAGGTCTTCAAGGTCACCGGCCGCGACAGCGCGCTGCTGGCGCTGCGCGTGGTCAGCGAGCAGGGCGAGGGGCTCGGCGATTCCATCTGGGACAGCGACGACCAGATTTTCGGCGAGGAGCGCCAGGTCGCGCACTACTTCCGGTTCAACGAGATCGCCGAAGGCCGCCTCTACGGCCCGCACGATCTCCCGAAGGACCGTCCGAGCGGCCCGCCCATGGACGTCACCTGGGCGGACGTCTACCGGATCGACGGCCGCTCGACCGTCGCCGAATACGGACGGTTCCCCGACAGGTCCGTGTACCACCACGCGAAGGCGTTCAACGACGCCTACGCGGGCATGCTCGCCTTCTTGCAGGAGGGGTTCACGGGACGTCCGCGCGACATCGCGCACGCCATCCCCGTCATGCTCGAACTCCGGGACCGCGGCCAGGCCCTCTACCGCAACCCGCACCCGGACCCGCGCAAGGCCGCCGAGGGGCTGTCCGCCAGCGCCACCTTCGAGATCGATCAGGAGACGATCGACCGCGCCGTCGAGTTTGCCGCCGCCCGCATCGAGGCGGCCGGCCTCTCCGCCGGCGAGCCCATCGACCTGTCCGCCCTGACCGCACCCCGCCCGTCATGACATGCGGACATGGCAGGACGGACGGGGCGGTTCGTTTAGCGGGGGGTGATTCGTTCAGCCCGGTGATTGGTTCAGCCCGGTGATTCGTTCACCGTGGTGATTCGTTCAGAGGGGCCGGTCGGTCAGCAGGCCGCAGGGGTGACCACGTCGGCCCAGTCTCCGTCTCCGAGGTCGTCCATGGAGACCCGGCCGCGCTCGGGGGCATCGGTGCCGCACGGCCAGAAGTTCGGCCCGCCGAACCAGCGGGTCGTGTTGCCGGAGTGGAGCGTCTTAGAACCGCTGCCGTCGGTGGCCCAGCCGCTCGCCGCGGGGTCCCAGTGCTGGACTATGAAGTCCAGTTCGACCTCGGAGATGCCGCGGTTCCGCGCCTCCAGGAACGGCTGGGTGGTGTAGGTCGTCTCGCCCACATGGACGACGTCGCTGCACACCTGGTAGACGACGGCACCGAGTTCGGCCTCGGGGCCGCAGACGGTTTCGGGGTCCTGAGCGGAGGCGGTGGCCGCTCCGCTCAGGGCGGTGGCCAGCACGGCCGCACCCGTGATGACCGCCAGGCGACGCGAGCCGGGTAATAACTTCATGTGTTTCTCCCAGGAAGAAAATGAAGCCGTGTTCGACCTCGATAGAAGTATCGAACGTTCCAGCGGCACATCAAGACGATCACCTTGGCCGCTGTCGGCCATCAGGGAGATAGCCGCAGGCCGCGGACTAGACCAGTGGCGTACTCGTGGCGCGGGGGCACCGCGTCGTCGCCCAGCAGCAGGACGGTGAAAGCGCAGTTCAGGCAGGCGCCGATCAGCAGCCGGGCGGCGCCCTGCGGCTCGACCCGCGCCGCCACGCGCCCCAATTCCTGTTCCCGGCGCAGGTAGGCGGCGACCGAATTCTCGGCCTGGTGGGGGCCGAGCTGGCGGGGCCCCATCACCTGCCGCAGCCGGACCAGCTGCACCGGGCTGGCCAATACCGCCACCTTCGCGGCCAGGACCTCGTCGTAGAAATTGATGGTGGCCTCGGCGACCATCACGAGGTTCTTATGGACGCTGGCCTGCCCGACATTGGAGAGAAGGTCGGCGACCGTCGCCACGTAGACGGGCAGCCGGTCCTGCAGCAGCGAGAGGTAGAGGTGCAGCTCACCGTGTTCCCTGTGCTGCACCGAACGCATGGCGTCGCTGACCGCCTCGACCACGCGGCGCCGCACGCCATCGGCGCGGTCGGCGGGGCTTTCGGGCACGGAGCTGGTCGCAGGTCCCCGGTCGGGCTGCATGATCTCCCCAGGCTATTTCGGCGTCCCATGCGTGCATAAAGCCCACCCCGCCCAATGGACCGCCATAAGGCGGCCGCGCCCAACCGGCGGCCGGCGCCGCGTGATGGCGAATCCCAGATTATGGGTTTTGCCTTTTGCAGGCAACGAAAACGAAATCTTGACCGCCATGATCCTCCCGTCCGGTGGCATGGCGGCCCGCCCGTCCACGCTCTGACCTGGAGGACCGCGCCATCAGAACGATCACACGAGGCATCGGGCTCGTCTGGTCGGCTCGGCTCCGGCGCGGCACGGCATCCGGACGGCGCCGGTGATCCCCTCCTGAAGATCCGCGGCGCGGCCGCCGAGCGGCTCGAACCCGGTGGAAGCGAACATTTATCGGCAAGGCTTTTCTCTGTTAGAACATTGTGTTCTTATATTCGGTAGTGGACCGTTCTGGATCCGGGCTGGGGGCACGGTGATGTCGACTTACCATGCGGCTTGGTGGAATCTGGAGAATCTCTTCGACGAGGAGAACTCGCCGCGGCGCACCGAGAAGGTGGCGCGGGTGATCAAGAACAGCATCGCCGGGTGGACGCCCCGGCTCCGGGACCGGAAGGTCGCCCAGCTCGCGTCCGTCATCGCGCAGATGAACGGCGGCGCCGGGCCCGACCTGCTCGGCGTGTGCGAGGTGGAGAACCGGTTCGTCCTCGACCTGCTCGCCGACGCCGTGCGCGAGCGGCTTCCGCGGCGGCGGTATTCGATCGTGCACGCCGACACGGGCGATGCCCGGGGTATCGACGTCGCGTTCCTCTACGATCCGGATCTGCTGGAGGCACCCGCCGATCAGGTCTTCTTCCATGTGGTGATGCGGCGCAACGCGACACGGGAAATCGTCCAGGTCAACTTCCGCACCCGGAACGGCCGCACATGGGCGGTGTTCGGCAATCATTGGCCGTCCCGCAGCGGCGGCGCGTTCGAATCCGCGGGCTACCGGCACATCGCCGCCGAAACGCTCGCGTTCTTCCATCAGCGGGTGCTGGAAGAGCACGGCGCCGAAACCCCGGTGCTGGCGATGGGCGATTTCAACGACGAGCCGTTCGACGCGTCCCTCGTCACCCACGCGCTCAGCACCCGGCAGCGCCGCCGCGTGCTCGAGGCCGACACCCCGCGCCTGTGGAACCTGATGTGGCCGGCGATCGGCACCCCGGACGGCAGTTTCTATTTCAACAACGAGCCGAATCTCCTCGACCAGTTTTTGATCAACGCCAACATGGCCCGGCGCGAGTCGCCGATCCGCGCGGACGCCGGCACCGTCCGGATCCTGAAGTTCCCCGGCACGGCCGCCTTCGAGCCGGTGTACTCCTCCAGCACGCGCGGGTCGGCCTGGATCTCCGCCGGGGTGCCCGACACCAGCAGCCCGCCCTGGCTGAGGA
>NZ_SMJX01000293.1 GCF_004348535.1 Actinomadura sp. KC216 | reverse complement strand
GTGTGGATCTGGTAGCGGTCCGCCCTGTAGGTCGACACGCCCAGCTCCGCACACACACCACCGGTGTACGAGCGGCGTTGGAGGAGCAACACTGCGCTGCCCCTTGGGATTTGCAGGTGCCTGGCATCCGCGGCATCGGCCAGACTTGCGTCGATCGTCTGATCGCCCGCGTCGAAGACGAGACCGTACACCGCTTCGAGGACCCCGTACAGAGAGCGATCCGCGAGGCGACGATCAAGCAGGTCGGGCGCGAGCGAAGCGAGAATGTGGGCACGTTCCAGGGCCATCGGCTCGCCGTCCGCGGTGCGCAGGCGTTCGATGACATGGATCTCGGTTCCCGGTTCGACCTCGAAGATCCGGGCGAGGCGGGCGTCCGCGTAGACGGTCCGCCGGTCCAGGTCTATCGCGCCGGGACGCAGGCCGCGGCTCAGCATGTCCTCGGTGAACGAGACGAGCCGCAGCGGCATCTCGATCTTGGGCCGGGCCACGAAGGTGCCCTTGCCCGGGACGCGGTACAGCCGGCCCTCGGAGACGAGCTGGTCGACGCCTTGCCGCACGGTCATGCGGGACAGCCCGTACCGGACGCACAGCTCGCGCTCCGACGGGATCGGGGCGTCGACGGGCAGTTCCGCGCTCTCGATCAGGTCGAGCAGGATCGCGCGGAGCTGGAAGTACTTCGGTACCGGACTGTGCGGGTCGATGGTCGTCACGGGGGTTTCCTCGATGGCCGGGGGCCGGATCGATGGGATTCGCCGGGTTTCGACGGATGGGGTGGCTAGTAGGGACAGGAGATTTGGTTCGGACTGGTCTAGGCCGGACTAGACCACAGGACCGAAAGGCATGTCAATGCACGAATTCGTAACGACCGGGTCACGCCTGGAGGGGACCAAGATCGACGTACTCGCAGGTCAGGGAGCCCGCTCGGAAGGCGTGTCGGGACGGGACTCCGGCGGCATGTCCTCTTCCGGCTCCCGTCCCGGGGTCGGCAGGTTGAACCGCTTGATCACGAAAGTGAAGATCGCGTAATAGAGCACGAAGTAGACCACTCCCAGCGCGATCACCATCCACAGGTGCCGGGTGTTGCTCTTGGTCGCGTTCAGCAGCATGTCGATCAGCCCGGCGGAGAAGCTGAAGCCGAGCTGCGCGTCCGCCGCCGCGAGCAGGCCCAGGGACACGCCCGTCAGCACGACGTGGATGCCGTACAGGACGGGCGCGACGAACATGAACGAGAACTCGATCGGCTCGGTGACCCCGGTGACGAACGCGGTGAGCGCGGCCGAGAACATCAGGCCGCCGACGGCGCCGCGCCGGTGCGGGGGAGCGGCGCGCCAGATGGCGAGGGCCGCGCCGGGCAGGCCGAACATCAGGACGGGGAAGAACCCGGCGAGGAACGTCCCGGCGTGCGGGTCGCCCGCCAGGTAGCGGTTGATCTCGCCGTGGACGACGCCGTCCGGCCCCTGGTAGGTGCCGAACACGAACCAGATCAGCGAGTTCAGGATGTGGTGCAGCCCGAACGGGAGCAGCAGCCGGTTCGCGACGCCGTAGATGCCCGCGCCGAACGCGCCCGCCCCGGTGATCCAGTCGCCGAAGCCGTCGATCCAGCCGCCGAGCGTAGGCCACACGAACCCGAAGACCACGCCGAGCAGCAGCGCGGCGGCGGCGCTGACGATCGGCACGAACCGCCGGCCGCCGAAGAACGCCAGCCAGGACGGCAGCTTCACCCGGTAGAACCGCTGGTAGAGCAGCGCGACCATGACCCCGACGACGATGCCGCCGAGCACCTGCGTCGGGTTGGTCAGGCCGTAGGCGACCGTCTCCTCCAGGCTGCCGTCCTCTGCCTGGACCTTCTGGACGACCGTCCCCTTCAGCTCGCTGGTGTGGGAGAACATCACCTTCGAGACGCGGTCGAAGACCAGGTAGGCGGCGACGGCGGCGAGCGCGGTGGAGCCGTCGGACTTCTTGGCGAAGCCGATGGCGACGCCGACCGCGAACAGGATCGGCAGGTTGTCCAGCAGCGAGCCGCCCGCCGCGGCGAAGACCTCGGCGACGCGGTTCCAGCCGAGGCCGTCAGCGCCGAGCAGGTCGTCCTGGCCGAGGCGGAGCAGGATCCCGGCGGCGGGCAGGACGGCGATCGGCAGCATCAGGCTCCGGCCGATCCGCTGCAGCACCGCGAACGTCGCCGACCAGGCGCCGCCGACGCCGCGCCCGCCGCCACCGCCGCCGCGGGCGGCGGCCGTGGTGCTCATGACTGATCACCTTCCGGACCGGCGGCTTTTCCTGCAGCCGATACCGGACGAGTTCGGGCCTGCATCTTCATCTACATCCGATTCGTGGAGTATGGTGCGTACTGGTCTAGTCCGGACTAGACCAGTTGGACCGGGCGTTAACGACCAGCGATCGTCGTGTCGCAGAGAGTGCGCATTCATGGCATCACTACTGATCACGGCCTCCAACATGATCATTACCCCCGCGGGCAGTCC
The DNA here is from genome assembly GCF_004348535.1 of Actinomadura sp. KC216. Lineage (GTDB taxonomy): Bacteria > Actinomycetota > Actinomycetes > Streptosporangiales > Streptosporangiaceae > Spirillospora. Next base: position 7,766 of record NZ_SMJX01000293.1, on the reverse strand, counting down.
TACCCGCGTCCTCTCCCCGGGATACGTCCGGGTGGAGAACGGTGTGATCGTCGAGGCGGGCGGGGGCCGTCCACCGGTCACGCTCGGCACGCCCGACATCGACCTCGAGGACGGGCTGCTCGCCCCCGGCCTGGTCGACCTCCAGGTCAATGGGTTCTACGGGTACGACATGGTGGACGCCGACGAGACCGGCTGGCACACCGTCGTGTCCCGCCTCCCGGAGACCGGCGTGACCGCGTTCCTGCCCACGTTCATCACCGCGCCCGTCGAGGTCCAGGCCGCCGCCCTGCGCCGCACCCGCGACCTCATCCCGAACCTCCCGGACGGGACCCGCGTCCTCGGCGTCCACCTGGAAGGACCGTTCCTGTCGGAGAAGCGCAAGGGCGCGCACAACGCCGTTCACCTCACCGACCCGGAGCCCGGCGCGATCGCGACGCTGCTGGAGACCGGGCTGGTCAAGCTCGTCACCCTCGCGCCCGAGCGGAACGGCGCGCTCGACGCGATCCGCACCCTGACCGAGGCCGGTGTCCTGGTCAGCGTCGGGCACAGCGACGCGACCGCCGACCAGGTCGCCGCCGCCGCCGACGCCGGGGCCCGCAAGGTCACCCACATCTTCAACGCGCAGACCGGCGTCCACCACCGCGACCCGGGCGTGGCCGTCCAGGCGCTCATCGACGACCGGCTGAGCCCCGGCCTGATCCTCGACCTGCACCATGTCGCGCCGAAGGTGGCCGAGCTGGTGTTCCGGGCCGCGCCCGGACGGGTCGTGCTCGTCACCGACGCGGCCTCGTCCGCCGGGATGCCGCCCGGCACCTACGAGCTCGGCGGCGAGCCGATCACCATGCCCGAGGAGGGCCCGCCGCTGCGCGCCGACGGCACGCTGGCCGGGTCCGGCCTCCGGCTGGACGAGGCGGTCGGCAACGCCGTTCGCATCGGCATCGACGCGGTCACGGCGGTCGACGCCGCCACCCGCGTTCCGGCCGATCTGATCGGCCGTCCCGACCTCGGCCGGATCGCCCCCGGTGCCGCCGCCGACCTGGTCTGGCTGGGGCCCGACCACCGGGCGCGTACGACCTGGGTCAACGGGCAGAAAGTCTACGGAGGGGGATCATGAGCAATGAACAATTTTCATCCTCGGTAGCTCGCAATAGACCCCGCATTAACGGAAAGGCCGGATGAAAATGTTCAGCACGATGCGCGCCGAGATCGGTCAGCAGCCGGACGCGCTGCGCCGGACGATCGACGCGCTGCTGCCGCGCACACCCGACCTCGGGGCGCTCGCCCGCGAGACGCGGCAGGTGCTGTTCATCGCGCGCGGGTCGTCCGACAACGCCGCGGTGTACGGCCGCTACCTGGTGGAGTCGCACGCGGGACGGCTGGCCACGCTCGCCGCGCCGTCGATCGCGACCACCTACAAGCGCAAGCTGGACCTCTCCGGCGTGCTGGCCGTGGCGATCAGCCAGTCCGGCAAGACGGAGGAGATCGTCGAGACCCTCGCCTGGGCCGGGGACTGCGGCGCCCGGACGGTCGCCGTCACCAACGGCGCCGGTTCCCCGCTGGCCGAGATCGCCGAGGTCGCCCTGCTCACGGAGGCGGGCGACGAGATCGCCGTCCCGGCCACCAAGACCTACACCACCCAGCTCGCCGCGCTGTCCGTGCTGGGCATCGGCCTCGGCGCGGACGTCGCCGAGGACGACCTGCGCCGCGTCCCCGACGAGGTCGCCCGGATGATCGAGCTGACCGAGGCGTCGGACGCCCTGCCCGAGATCGTCGAGGAGCTGGCGAAGGTGCCCGGCACGGTCGTGTCCGGACGCGGCATCGCGTTCGGCACCGCGCTGGAGCTCGCGCTGAAGATCAAGGAGGCGTGCTACCTGCACGCCATGGGCCTGTCGTACGCCGACCTGCTGCACGGCCCGATCGCCGTCGTCGACGACCAGACCCCCGCGCTGCTCGTCGCCGCCGACTCGGGACCGACGCTGGCCGGCACGGTCGCGCTGGCCCGGCGGGTCGAGGGCGCGGGCGCCCGCGCGTTCGGCGTCGGCGGCGGCGACGATCTCGCGGCGGCGTGCTCGGCGGCGCTGCCCGGCCCCGCCCTCCCCGAGTGGACGGCCCCGCTCGGCCTCATCGTTCCCGGCCAGATCCTGGTCGAGAACCTCGCCCGCCGGCTCGGCATCGACCCGGACGTGCCCCGTGGCCTGAACAAGGTCACCCAGACAGACTGAGACATACCCTCTGCAAAAGCCCGGGCGACGAGAGCCGGACCGGGCCCACCCCGGACCAGGAGAAGAACATGGACAAGGCCGAGGCCATCATCGCCGGACTGGGCGGTGCCGACAACATCATCGAGATCGAGCCCTGCGCCACCCGGCTGCGCACCGAGGTCAAGGACGGCAGCAAGGTCGACGAGGCCGCGCTGAAGAAGGCGGGCGCGTTCGGCGTCATGCGCAGCGGCAGCGTCGTCCAGGTCGTCGTCGGCACCGAGGCCGACACCCTCTCCAGCGACATCGAGGACATCCTCGAGTAACCCCCACCTCGACCAGTCACGACCGACTCTAAGGAGACCCCCGCTGATGACCCGAGTACTGTCACCGGTCTCCGGCCGGGTGGTCGGCCTCGCCGGCGTGCCCGACCCGGTGTTCGCCCAGGCCATGGTCGGCCCGGGCACGGCGGTCGACCCCGAGCGCGCCCCCGGCCACGCCATCGCGCCCGTCACCGGGAAGATCGTCAAACTGCATCCGCACGCCTACGTCGTCGTGGACGCCGAGGGCCACGGCGTGCTCGTCCACCTGGGCATCGACACCGTCAAGCTCAAGGGGCAGGGCTTCGAGCTCCTCGCCGCCGAGGGCGACGAGGTGACCTCCGGCCAGCCGGTCGTCGCCTGGGACCCGGCGCTGATCGAGGCGGGCGGGCGCTCGCCGGTCTGCGCGGTCGTGGCGCTGGACGCGAACGCCGACGCCCTCTCCGACATCGTGGAGTCGGGCGAGGTGACGAAGGGCACCGAGCTGTTCACATGGAACTGATCGGATGGCGGTGATCGGGCTGGGGGCCGCGGTGTTCGACCTCGACGGCACCCTCATCGACACCGAGCCGCGCAGCCGGGCCCAGTGGTCGCGGCTGTTCGACGCGCACGGCGCCCCCTACGACGACGCGTTGATCGCCTCGTTCGCGGGGCGCCGCGGGCTCGAGGTGCTCGGGGAGCTGTCGCACCTGTTCCCCGGCCGGACGGTCGAGGAGCTGTTCGAGGAGGTCGTCTCCTACCAGCGGGCGCCGGGGATGCCGGCCGTCTCGCCCGTCCCCGGCGCGGTCGGGCTCGTCCGGACGCTCGCCGGGCGCGGCGTCCCGCTCGCCGTGGTGACGTCGGCCGAACGCTCGTACGCCGAGGACCTGCTGGACGAGCTGGGCGTCCGCGGCCTGCTGGACCTCGTGGTGACCGCCGGGGACGTCGGCACCGGCAAGCCCGACCCGGAGGGCTACCTGGCCGCCGCGCGGGACCTCGGCGTCCCGGCCGAGCACGCGGTCGGGTTCGAGGACACCCCGGCGGGCGTCGCGGCCGTGAAGTCCGCCGGCATGACGTGCGTGGGCGTCGGCACCACGCAGCCGGCGGGCGCGCTGGCCGGGGCCGACCACCTGGTCGCCGACTTCGAGGACGTCGACGTCGTGCCGGGCCCCGCGCTGCGGGTGCCCGGCCTCCGGCAGAGCCGGCCGGATCGGTCCGGCGGGCCGGATCAGCATGGCCAAAGCCAATCTGGACAGAACTAAGCCAAAGAGGAGTGTGCCGTGACCGAGCGCAATGTCAAGATCCAGTCGAGGGTGGGGCTGCATGCGCGGCCCGCCGCGCTTTTCGTCCAGACCGCGGCCAAGGCCCCGATGGACGTGACCGTGAGCAAGCCCGGCGGCACCCCCGTGAACGCCAAGAGCATCCTCGCCGTGCTCGGGCTGGACGCCCGGCATGGAGAGGAGGTCGTCCTGTCCGCGGAGGGCGCGGGCGCGGAGGAGTTGCTCGACGATCTTGAGAAGCTGCTGGCCGAGCCGGAGCCCGAGGAGTCCTGACGGTGCCGGAGGTTCTGCAGGGCGCGGGGGTCAGCCCGGGTGTCGGCGCCGGTCCGGTGCGGACGATCGCCGGGGCCGTCCCCGAGCCGCCCGCCGAGTCCCGGCACGGCGGTGACGCCGAGGCCGAGCGCGCGACGGCGCTCGCCGCGCTGGAGGCCGTCGCCGCCGAGCTCGAGGAGCGCGGCACCCGCGCCGCCGCGGTCGGCAACCCCATGGGGGAGGAGGTGCTGGGCGCGCAGGCGATGATGGCCCGCGACCCCGGCCTCGCCGACGACGTCCGCGCCCGGATCGACCGCGGGACGGGTGCGGCCCGCGCCGTGTACGAGGCGTTCGGCGTCTACCGGGACCTCCTCGCCGGGGCCGGCGAGTACATGGCGGCCCGGGTCACCGACCTGGACGACATCCGCGACCGCGCGCTCGCCCGGCTGCTCGGCCTGCCGATGCCCGGCGTCCCCGAGTCCGACGAGCCGTTCGTGCTGGTCGCTCGCGATCTCGCGCCCGCCGACACGGCCGTCCTCGACCCGGCGCAGGTCATCGCGTTCGTGACCGAGGAGGGCGGGCCGACCAGCCACACCGCGATCATCGCCCGGACGATGGGCGTGCCCGCCGTCGTGGCGCTGCCCGGCGCGACGTCGCTGGCGGACGGCACCCGCGTCCTCGTCGACGGGGCCGCCGGGACGGTGCGCCGCGACCCGTCCGACGCCGACATCGCCGCCGCCCGCGCCGCGGCCGCCGCCCGCGCCGCCGCCCTGGAGGACTCCACCGGGCCCGGCGCCACCAAGGACGGCCACCGGGTGCCGCTGCTGGCGAACATCGGCGGCCCGAAGGACCTCGACGCCGCGAAGGCGAACGGCGCGGAGGGCGTCGGCCTGTACCGCACCGAGTTCCTCTTCCTCGACCGGCAGAAGGCGCCGACCGACGAGGAGCAGGAGGCGGCGTACCGGGCCGTCCTGGAGGCGTTCCCGGAGGGCCGGGTCGTCGTCCGGACGCTGGACGCGGGCGCCGACAAGCCGCTGGCGTTCCTGCCGCCGCCGGGCGAGGAGCCGAACCCGGCGCTCGGCGAGCGCGGCCTGCGGATGTCGCGCCGGTACCCGGAGGTCCTCGCCGCCCAGCTCGGCGCGCTGGCCCGCGCCTCCGCGGGGCTGACCGCGAAGCTGCAGGTCATGGCCCCGATGGTGACGGACGCGGCGGAGGCCGCCTACTTCACCGCCGCCTGCCGCGAGGCGGGCATCGCGCATCCCGGCGTCATGATCGAGGTGCCCGCCGCCGCGCTCCGCGCCCGCGACATCGCGCCGGAGGTGGCGTTCTTCAGCATCGGCACCAACGACCTGACGCAGTACGCGTGCGCGGCGGACCGGCAGATCGGCGGGCTCGCGCATCTCCAGGACCCGTGGCAGCCCGCCGTCCTCGACCTGATCGCCCCGGCCGCCGACGCGGGCGTCCCGTGCGGCGTCTGCGGCGAGGCCGCCGCCGACCCCGCGCTCGCCTGCGTCCTGGTCGGTCTCGGCGTGACGTCGCTGTCGATGAGCGCGCCGTCGCTGCCGCTGGTGCGGGCCGCGCTCGCCCGGCACACGCTGGACGAGTGCCGCCAGGCCGCCGCCGCCGCCCGCGCCGCGCGCACCGCCGCGCAGGCCCGCGAGGCCGCCCGCGCCCACCTGCCGGGCCTGGCCGAGCTGGGGGTGTGACTTCCTGAGCTGGGTGTGTGCAGAGGGCTCGGCTACCGGTAGGTCCGGCTACCGGTAGCCGAGGCCGTGGCCGACCCGCTGTCCGGCCGCGGGCACCGGCAGCCGGCCCGTCGGCTTCACCGCGCCGCTCAGCACCCGGCCGAGGGCGCCGACCGACACCGCGCTGGAGGAGTACGTGGCCAGCGCGCCCGCCGCGCCCCCGGCGGAGTCGAGGTCGTAGGGGCGGCCCAGCGCCGCGACCACGACCGGTTTCGCGCCGAGCGCGCGGATCTCGGCGGCCGTGGCCCGGCCCGCGTTCAGCGTGGTCAGGACGGTGACGTCCGCCGAGCCGGCCGAGGTCACCGTGACGCCGTGACGGCGCAGCGACGCGCGCAGCGTCCCGGCCGCGGGTCCGGAGACGGCGACCTTCTTCCCCTTCAGCGGCAGCACGTTCCGGTCGTTGCGGACGAGCGTGACCGCGCGGTCGGCGACCTGGCGCGCGATGGCCTTGTGCGCGGACGTCCCGATCACCGCGTCGGCCCTGGCCGGGTCGGCGGCGGTGTCCTGGAACAGGCCGCGCCGCTGCTTGAGCTTGAGGATGCGGGTGACGGACCCGTCCAGCCGGTCCGCGGGGATCTTCCCGGACCGGACGGCCTTCAGCACCGCCTTGTAGGCGCGCGGCAGGCTCGGCGGCATCAGCAGCTGGTCGGCGCCCGCGTCCAGCGCGCGGACGGGGACGGACGCGTCGCCGTACTTCTCCCGCACGCCCGCCATCTCCAGCGAGTCCGTCGTGATCACGCCGCGGTAGCCGAGCGCGTCGCGCAGCAGCCTGACCAGGACGTTCCGCGACAGCGTGGACGGGTCGCCGGACCTGTCGAGCTTCGGCACGACGATGTGCGCGGTCATGACCATGTCGACGCCCGCCGCGATCGCCGCCCGGAACGGGGGCGCGTCCAGCCGCTCCCACATCGGGCGGGTGTGCCTGATCACCGGCAGGCCGGTGTGGCTGTCGGTGGCGGTGTCGCCGTGCCCGGGGAAGTGCTTGGCCGCCGCGGCGACCCCGGCGGCCTGGTAGCCCTCGACGGCCCCGGCCGTCATCTTCGACACCAGGCCCGGGTCGGCGCCGAACGAGCGCAGCCCGATCACCGGGTTGCGCGGGTTCACGTTCACGTCGGCGTCGGGCGCGTAGTCCAGGTTGATCCCGACCGCGCGCAGCTCGGTGCCGGTGACCTGCGCGGCGGCGCGGGCGTCTGCGGGGTTGCCGGTCGCGCCGAGCGCCATGTTGCCGGGGAACGCGGTGATGAACGGCGTGCGCGAGACGATGCCCTGCTCCTCGTCCACGCCGAGCAGCAGCGGGATCTTGGACGCCTTCTGCAGCGCGTTCGACTGCGCGGCCGTCTTCGCCGGGGCGCCGAAGTTGCCGGGAAAGTAGATCAGCCCGCCGACGTGATACTTCCTGATCTTCGCGAGGGCGTCGGAGCGGCTGGAGAACCGCGTCACGAACAGCTGCCCGACCTTCTCCTCGACGCTCATCTTCGCGACATGGCCGGGGATCCAGGCGTAGGGATCCTTGGGCTGGGCCCCCGGGGAGCCGGGCGCGCCGGAGGCCCGCGGCCCGTCGCCGCGGTCGTCTCCGCCGCCGCAGCCCGCGGTGACCGCCAGGGTCAGCGCCGCCGCGAGCGCGAGTGGACGGGTAGCACGCACCTGACCAGGCCCCCCGACATGGTCTCGGTTCATCGGTCGCATCGGACCGTCGCGACGTTAACCGCTCCCCGTCGCGCTGTCGACCCGGCCCGCGGTCGGGCAGGCCCGCTGTCGACCCGGCCCGCTGTCGGGCGGGCCGGAGTCGGGCAGGGCGCAACGGCGGACTCCCCTTCCACCGCCGCCCCCCGCGTCACAGCACGATCACGATGGACCCCAGGACCACGGATGTGGATCTTGTGGGGTCCATCGCGATGAACCCTGACGGCCTGGATGCCGCCTGTCTGGATCGGCCGGGCTGGAACGGGACAGCCGGTGCCGGGTCCGGCCGGGCGGGGCTCAGCCGGGGAG
>NZ_SMJX01000292.1 GCF_004348535.1 Actinomadura sp. KC216 | reverse complement strand
GGGGCGTCCCGGCCCGCCGGTGTGTGACCGGCCCGTCCGCGCCGTTCCCGTGCCATGTCCCCGTGCGGTGCCCCGTCCCGCGTCACGATCCGTGGTGACCGCGCTTGACCTGCGGAGGAACGGTCTCGGAACGGACTCAGTACGATAAAGCTTTCTGGTCTAGACCGGCTTCGTGTTGCCTGCCGGGGTAGTGGCGTACGTACTATTCGGGCGATTTGTCCGACGGGATGTCCGGACGCATGTTGCCCAGATGACGACGAGATCACAAGTCAGATACGGGTACTGGCGAAGGTCGCTTCACGGATGGACAGTCGTGCCCGAAGGGCTACCTTTCCCTTCAGCGAACGCGGCGTGACGGGCACAGGGGCCGGCGGATGATCTCCGCGGTCGCCGGTCGGACGCCGGCGGCATGGCCGAACCAGTGGCCGGACGGTAGGAGGTATGGAGCGTGGCCGCACCCATCGAGGTGACCGGGTCCGACAAAGAGGCTCAGCCGGAATCGGTGCTGGCCGGCGTCGACCGGAAGAAGATCCAGGGGCGCTCCCTCGGGCAGATCGCCTGGATGCGGCTCAAGCGCGACAAGGTCGCGCTCACCGGCGCTGTCGTCGTGATCCTCCTGATCCTCGTTGCGATCTTCGGTCCGTACTTCGTCCAGGACCCGCTGAAGTACCACCAGAACCTGATCGACCCGACCTACAACCGCCCGAAGTACGGCTTCTGGCACTCGGGCATCAGCAGTGACCACTGGCTCGGCGTCGAGCCCGGCTCCGGCCGCGACATGCTGGCCCGCATCGTCCACGGCGCCCGGATCTCGCTGCTGGTCTCGTTCCTCGCGACCCTGATGTCGGTCGTCATCGGCACGATCCTCGGCATCATCGCCGGGTACTTCGGCGGCTGGGTCGACACCATCATCAGCCGCGCCATGGACGCCTTCCTCGCCTTCCCGCTGCTGCTGTTCGCGATCGCGCTGGTCGGCGTCGTCGCCGACGGGGCGTGGGGGCTGAGCGGCAACGGGCTGCGCGTGTCGGTGCTGGTCGTGGTCATCGGGTTCTTCAACTGGCCCTACATCGGCCGCATCATCCGCGGCCAGACGCTGTCGCTGCGCGAACGCGAGTTCGTCGACGCGGCGCGCAGCATGGGCGCCAGCAACTCCTACGTCCTGTTCAAGGAGATCCTGCCGAACCTGGTCGCGCCGATCCTGGTCTACTCGACCCTGCTGATCCCGACCAACATCCTGTTCGAGGCGGCGCTGTCGTTCCTCGGCGTCGGCGTCATCCCGCCGACGCCGTCGTGGGGCGGCATGCTGACGCTCGCGGTGCCGATCTACGAGTCGGACCCGATGTACATGATCATCCCCGGTATGGCCATCTTCATCACCGTCCTCGCCTTCAACCTGTTCGGTGACGGGCTGCGGGACGCTCTCGACCCTCGGTCCAAGTGACTCGGGTTTCTTTCGGACCCGTCTAATTGAAGGGGTGCGCCTGCACATGAACAAGATGAGACCGTTCGCGGTCCTCGCGGCCGGGGTGCTCGCGGCCGCGGGGCTCGCCGCCTGCGGCGGCGGCGAGGACGATGGCGGCACGGGCAGCGGCCCGGGCTACAACGCCGGCGTCAACGAGGTCGTCAACAAGTCGGACAAGAAGGGCGGGACGCTCAAGCTCGCCAGCTCCGACGACTGGGACGCGCCTGACCCCGGCAACACCTACTACGCCTTCTCGCAGAACTTCGCCCGGCTGTACGGCCGCGGCCTGACCACGTTCGACCCGAAGGCCGGCGACGCCAGCCTGAAGGTCGTCCCGGACCTGGCGACCGACCTCGGCCAGGCCAGCGACGGCGGCAAGACCTGGACGTACAAGCTGCGTACCGGCGTCAAGTACGACGACGGCACCACCGTCACGTCCAAGGACGTGAAGTACGCGGTCGAGCGCAGCAACTTCTCCAAGGAGCTGCAGAGCGGGCCGAAGTACTTCAAGCAGTACCTGGTCGACAACGACCCGCCGTACAAGGGCCCCTACGAGGACAAGAGCGAAGAGGGCCTGAAGTCCATCGAGACCCCCGACGACCAGACGATCGTCTTCCACCTGAACGAGCCGTTCCAGGAGTTCGACTACCTGGTCGCGATGTCGCAGACGATGCCGGTGCCGAAGGCCAAGGACACCGGCCTGAAGTACGAGTCCGCGATCGTCTCCAGCGGCCCGTACAAGGTCGACAACTACACGCGCGGCAAGTCGATGACGCTGTCGCGCAACCCGCACTGGAACCAGAGCACGGACCCGATCCGCAAGGCGCTGCCCGACAAGATCGAAGTCCAGCTCAAGCAGAACGCCGACGACATCGACCAGCGGCTGCTGGCCGGGTCGCTCGACGTGGACATCGCCGGTGTCGGCGTCCAGTCCGGCACCCAGCCGAAGGTGCTGGCCGCCGAGCAGAAGCCGTACGTGGACAACCCCGTCCAGGGCTTCCTGCGGTTCATGTCGCTGAACGTCAACGTCAAGCCGCTGGACAACATCAACTGCCGCATCGCCGTGCAGTACGCGACCGACAAGGTCGCCGCGCAGACCGCCTACGGCGGCCCGCTGGCCGGCGGTGACGTCGCCACGACGGTGCTGCCCCCGACGGTCGCGGGCTACAGCAAGTTCGACCTGTACCCGCAGAAGCAGGCCGAGGGCGGCGGTCTCGACCAGGAGACGCTGGGCAAGGCCAAGCAGGCGCTGCAGCAGTGCGGCCAGCCGAACGGCTTCAGCACCAAGATCTCGGCCCGGTCGGACCGGCCGAAGGAAGTCGCGATGGCGCAGGCCATCCAGCAGAGCCTGGCGAAGGTCGGCATCAAGACCGAGATCGTGCAGTTCCCGGCCGGTGACTACTTCTCGAAGTACGTCGGCGTGCCGAAGTACGTCCACGACCACGGCATCGGCATGATGATCATGGCGTGGGCGGCGGACTGGCCGACCGGCTACGGGTTCCTGCAGCAGATCGTGCACGGTGAGGCCATCAAGCCGTCCGGCGGCAACAACCTCGCCGAGCTCGACGACCCGAAGGTCAACAAGGCCCTCGACGACGCCATCCAGAACCCGGACGAGGCGGCCCGCCTGAAGGCCTACGGCGAGGCCGACAAGCTGGTCATGCAGACGGCCGCGGAGGTCCCGCTGGTCTACGCCAAGGCCCTGATGTACAGGCCGAAGCGTGTCACCAACGCGGGGATCACCTACTCCTACGGCGGAATGTACGACTACCTCAACATGGGCGTGACGGAGTAACACCCCGCTCGACCATGCGTCCCTCTGAAGGCAGGTGAAGGCGACGCCCGCCGGCCGGGTCCGGACCTACAGGTCCGCCCGGCCGGCGGGTGGGGCCGAGCATTTTGTTCGCATACATCATCCGGCGGCTCATCGGCGCCGTCGTCATGCTGCTGCTGGTCAGCCTGGTGACCTTCGGCATCTTCTTCTGGCTGCCGAAGCTGGCGGGACAGACCACCGACCAGATCGCGGCCGGGTTCGTCGGGAAGGCGCCCACCCCCGACGCGATCCAGGACACCAAGGAACGGCTCGGCCTCGACGACCCCGTCCTCGTGCAGTACGGCGCCTACCTCAAGGGCATCGCCGTCGGCCGCGACTACAAGGCCGGCCCCGTCACCGACCACTGCCCGGCGCCGTGCTTCGGGTACTCGTTCCGCAGCAGCCAGCCCGTCCGCGAGACGCTCCTCGACCGGGCCCCGGCGACGGCGTCGCTCGCGCTCGGCGCCGCGGTCATCTGGCTCGTCGGAGGCATCGCCATCGGCGTCGTCTCGGCGCTGCGGCGGGGGAGCCTCTGGGACCGCGCGGCGATGGTGATCGCACTGAGCGGCGTGTCGCTGCCCATCTACTTCACGGGCCTCGTGTCCCTGGCGCTGTTCTCCTACAGCATCGAGATATTTCCCGGCGGTGGGAGCTATACCAGCCTCACCGCCAATCCAGTGAAATGGTTCCAGGCGCTGGTGCTGCCCTGGGTGACGCTCGCGTTCCTTTACGCGGCGATGTACGCGCGGCTCACCAGAGCGGGCATGCTGGAAACGATGAACGAGGACTACATCCGAACAGCCCGGGCCAAGGGCCTGCCGGAGAAGACCGTCGTGACCAAGCACGCGCTGCGCGCGTCGCTGACCCCGATCATGACGGTGTTCGGCCTCGACCTCGGCCTGCTCCTCGGCGGCGCGGTGCTGACCGAGAGCACGTTCGGCATCCCGGGCCTCGGCCGCCTCGCGATCGACTCGATCCGCAGCGGCGACCTGCCGATGGTGCTCGGCGTGGTGCTGATCACGTCGGTGTCGATCGTGGTGATCAACCTGATCGTCGACCTGCTGTACGCCATCGTCGACCCGAGAGTGAGGCTGGGCTGATGACCGGCACCGCGCCCACCGCGGACAAGACGGCCACCGGCGAGGCTCCCGAGGCGTTCCTCGAGGTCCGCGACCTGAAGATCCACTTCCCGACCGACGACGGGCTGGTCAAGTCGGTGGACGGGCTGTCGTTCCAGCTGGAACGCGGCCGCACCCTCGGCATCGTCGGCGAGTCCGGGTCGGGCAAGAGCGTCACGAGCCTCGGCATCCTCGGCCTGCACAACAAGCGCAACGCCAACGTGTCCGGGGAGATCTGGCTGAACGGCAAGGAGCTCGTCGGCGCCTCCCAGACCGAGGTCCGCCGGCTCCGCGGCCGCGACATGGCGATGATCTTCCAGGACCCGCTGTCGTCGATGCACCCGTTCTACACGGTCGGGCACCAGATCATCGAGGCGTACCGGGTCCACAACGACGTGTCGAAGCAGGTGGCGCGCAAGCACGCCATCGACATGCTCGGCAAGGTCGGCATCCCCAAGCCTGACAAGCGGGTCGACGACTACCCGCACCAGTTCTCCGGCGGCATGCGGCAGCGCGCGATGATCGCGATGGCGCTGTCGTGCGACCCGGAGCTGCTCATCGCCGACGAGCCCACGACCGCGCTGGACGTGACCGTCCAGGCGCAGATCCTGGACCTGATCCGCGACCTGCAGCAGGAGTTCAACTCCGCCGTCATCATGATCACCCACGATCTGGGCGTGGTCGCGGAGCTGTCGGACGACATCCTGGTGATGTACGCGGGCCGCTGTGTCGAGTACGCCTCCGTCGACAACGCCTTCCACCGGCCGCTGCACCCCTACACGTGGGGGCTGCTCGGCTCGATGCCGAGGCTGGACCGCGAGCGCACCGAGCGGCTGCTGCCGATCGTGGGGTCGCCGCCGAGCCTGATCAACGTGCCGTCCGGGTGCGCCTTCCATCCCCGCTGCCCCTACGCGGACATGAACGACGGCAAGAGCACGACGGAACGGCCCGAGCTGATCGAGCTCGAACCCGGCCACAAGGCGGCGTGCCATCTGCCGCTGGACAAGCGCCGGGAGATCTGGGCCGACGAGATCCGGCCGAAGCTGTGACGAGCACGGGTGGGAACGAGACTGTGGTGAGCACTACGAAGACCCCGGCGGAGGGGACCCGTCCCGTCCAGGAGGGCGAGACCCTCCTGGAGGTGGAGAACCTCGGCAAGCACTTCCCCGTCACGGCGGGGCTGCTGCGCCGGCAGGTCGCGGCGGTGAAGGCCGTCGACGGCGTGTCCTTCTCCGTCCGCAAGGGCGAGACCCTCGGGCTGGTGGGGGAGTCGGGCTGCGGCAAGTCCACCACCGGCCGGATGATCATGCGGCTCCTCGACCCGAGCTTCGGGAAGATCGTCTTCGAGGGGCACGACATCACGAAGATGTCGCAGGCCCGGCTCCGGCCGCTCCGCCGCGACCTTCAGATGATCTTCCAGGACCCGTACTCGTCGCTGAACCCCCGCAAGACGGTCGGCGCGATCGTCGGCGCCCCGTTCAGGCTGCAGAACATCGAGGCCAAGCAGGGCGTGAAGAAGGCCGTCCAGGAGATCCTGGAGCTCGTCGGCCTGAGCCCGGAGCACTACAACCGGTACCCGCACGAGTTCTCCGGCGGGCAGCGGCAGCGCATCGGCATCGCCCGCACCCTGGCCCTCAAGCCGAAGCTGATCGTCGCGGACGAGCCGGTGTCGGCGCTGGACGTGTCGGTGCAGGCGCAGGTCGTGAACCTCCTCGAAGACCTCCAGGACGAGCTCGACCTCACCTACGTGGTCATCGCGCACGACCTGTCGGTGGTGCGGCACATCTCCGACCGCGTCGCCGTCATGTACCTCGGCAAGATCGTCGAGCTGGCGGACCGGGCCGACCTGTACGAGCGGCCCATGCACCCCTACACCAACGCGCTGCTGTCCGCGGTGCCGATCCCGGACCCGTCCCAGCGGAGCGAGCGCAAGCGGATCCGGCTGCAGGGCGACGTGCCGAGCCCGCTCGACCCGCCGCCCGCGTGCCGGTTCCACACCCGCTGCTGGAAGGCGCAGGACATCTGCAAGCAGGTCGAGCCGCCGCTGGTGGAGCTCAGCCCCGGCCACCAGGCCGCCTGCCACTTCCCGGAGAACACCACGGTCAGCGCCACCGACGCGGTCGCCAAGGCCGCCGTCGCGCAGACCCCGGCGCCCGCCGACGACCCCGCCGAGCCGACCGCCTGACCGATCGACCGGCCGGCCCCCCGGCCGCGCGAGTTCGTTCGCTCCATTATGCGAAAGACCCGGCCGCTCCGCGAGGAGCCGGCCGGGTCTTTCACGTCCCCCGCCGGGTCACTCGGTGGCGATGGCCTTCAGGACGTCCATCCGCCCGGCCCGCCACGCCGGCCACAGCGCCGCCAGCACACCGATCGCGGCCGCGACCACCAGATAGACCGCGAGCGTCCCGTACGGGACGGCGAGGACGCCGAGGCCCTGGTCGGCCAGCGCGTTCTGCAGCGCCGCGCCGAACGCGACCCCGATGCCCATGCCGAGCACCGCGCCGAACACCGCGATCATGATGGACTCCAGCCGGATCATGCGGCGCAGCTGCCGCCGGGAGATCCCGATCGCGCGGAGCAGCCCGATCTCCCGGGTCCGCTCGATCACCGACAGCGCCAGAGTGTTGATCACCCCGACGGCCGCGATGATCACGGACATGACCAGCAGGATCGTCAGGAACGTCACGAACCCGTCGACCTGCTTGCGGGCGTCCTCCTTCAGCGCCGACTGGTCGGACACCTTCAGGTTCGGGTAGTCCTTCAGCGCCGTCTCCAGCGCGGTCTTCGTCGCCGCGGTCGCCGCCGCCGCGTCCACCACGATCGTGGCCACGGTCGGGTTGACGGTGTGCCGCAGATACACCTGCGGGGACACCAGCCGGCTCCCGATCAGGTCGCTCTTGGTGTACACGCCGGTGACCGTCAGCCGCTCGGTCTTCCCGTCGGTGAACTGCACCGGCACCGCGGAGCCGACCTTCCAGCCGTTGTCCTTCGCGGTCTCCTCGTCGACCATCATCCCGGCGTCGCCGAGGCCGGCGTTCCCCGACACCATCTTCAGCTTCGCGGCCTTCACGACCATGGCGCCGTCGGCGGCGGTGTACCAGGTCTTCTCCCCGGCGATCTTCGCGTCGCCCTCGTAGGCGGGCGACGCGGCGCTCACCCCCGGCACCGCCTTGATCCTCTCGGCGGCGCCCGCGGCGACCCCGCCCGCGCCCTCCGACTCGATCAGGTAGTCGGCGCCGAACTGCGCGTCGATCTGGTCGTCGATCGACGCCCGCATCGTCGCGCCGAGCACGTTCACCGTGGTGATCAGCGCGAGGCCGATCATCAGCGCGGCGGCGGTCGCGGCGGTGCGGCGCGGGTTGCGCAGCGCGTTCTGCCGCGCCAGCCGCCCCGGCGACCCCATCAGCCTCGCCGCCGGCGCGCCCAGCACCCGCAGCACCGGGACGCTGATCACCGGCGCGAGCATCGCCACGCCGATGAACACCGCGAACGCGCCCGCGCCCACCGGGATCACCGGGTCGCCGCCGTTGCCGGCCAGGCCCGCGCCGATCAGGCCCGCACCGGCCAGGGTCAGCAGCGACCCGAGCGCGACCCGGACCCGCAGCGACCGCTGCGGCAGCGCGACGTCGTCGCGCATCGCCGCCACCGGCGGGATCTTCGCGGCGCGCCGCGCCGGGAAGTACGCCGACACCACCGTCACCACGATCCCGACCACGTACGACCAGATCACCGGCGTCGCGGTGAACGTCAGGCCGCCGTCGCCGGCGTCCCCGACCTGCGACTGCAGCATCGTCGCCAGGCCCGCCCCGGCCACCAGCCCGAGCGTGGACCCGACGATCCCGACCGCGATCGCCTCGCCGATCACCGCCCGCGTCACCTGCGCGCGGGCCGCGCCGACCGCGCGGAGCAGCGCCAGCTCACGGGTCCGCTGCGCGACCAGCATCGAGAACGTGTTGAAGATGATGAACGCCCCGACGAAGATCGAGATGAGCGCGAACACGAGCAGGAACGTCCGGAAGAAGTTCATCATCGCGGCGATGTCGCTCTTGGACTCCTCGCGGAGCTCCTCCCCGGTGACGGCCTCCATCCCGGCCGGCAGCACCTTCGCGACCCGGTCGCGCAGCTCCGCCTGCGACGGGCCCGACGACCCCATCTCGATGTCGCTGAAGTAGCCGGGCTTCAGCATCAGCTTCTGCGCGGTCGGGGTGTCGAACGCGGTAAGCGTCGCGCCCATCAGGTTCCCGGCGTCGACGAGGCCGACGAGCCGCATCCGCTGCGGCGGGCCCATGGTGAGGACCTGGACGGTGTCGCCGACCGCGAGCCCGCCCTTCTCCGCGGTCCGCTCGTCGACGATGACCTCGCCCGGCCCCTGCGGCGCGCGGCCCGACGCCAGGTCGTAGGTCCCGCTGCCGTTCCAGTTCGAGCCGATCTGCGGCGGGCCGTTCTGCGGGGTCCCGACGACCTTGCCGTCCTTGCCGACGACCGCCGCGTACCCGGTGACGTTCCCCTTCGGGTCCTTGACGCCGTCGACGCCCTCCAGCGCCTTCAGCACGGTCGCCGGGACCGGCTGCGCCGCCATCCCGTCGTCGTCGCCCTCCAGGACCTTCTTGGCGCGCACGTCCACGGCCACGTTCGTGCCGATCCGGCTGAACAGGTCGTCGAACTGCTTGTTCATGCTGTCGGTGAAGATCAGCGTGCCGGCCACGAACGCCACGCCGAGGATCACCGCGACGGCCGTCAGCACCAGCCTGATCTTGTGCGCCGCGAGGTTGCGGAGCGTGACCTTGCCCATCATCGCGCCGCGACCCCCGGCCCCTGCGCGTCGGGCCGCCCGGGCTGCGCGGCGGGCTGCGCGGCCCGGGCCGCGCCGGTCTCGAAGCCCTTCATCCGCTCCAGCACCCGCTCCGCCGTCGGCCCCTCCATCGTGTCGACGATCTGCCCGTCGGTCAGGAACAGCACCTGGTCGGCGTACGCGGCCGCGGACGGGTCATGCGTCACCATCACGATCGTCTGCCCCATGCTCCGCACCGAGTCCCGCAGGAACGCCAGGACCTCCGCGCCGGACCTGGAGTCGAGGTTTCCCGTCGGCTCGTCCGCGAAGATGATCTCGGGGCGGGCGGCGAGCGCGCGGGCGCACGCGACCCGCTGCTGCTGCCCGCCCGACAGCTCCGACGGGCGGTGCTTCAGCCGCGGCCGCAGATCCACCGTGTCGATCACCGTGTCGAGCCACTCCCTGTCCGGCTTGCGACCGGCGATGTCCATCGGCAGCGTGATGTTCTCCAGCGCCGTCAGCGTCGGGACCAGGTTGAACGCCTGGAACACGAAGCCGACCTTGTCGCGCCGCAGCCGCGTCAGCTGCTTGTCCTTCAGGCGGGTCAGCTCGGTGTCGCCGATGAACACCTCGCCGGAGTCCACCGAGTCCAGGCCCGCCATGCAGTGCATGAGGGTCGACTTCCCGGACCCGGACGGGCCCATGATCGCGGTGAAGCGGCCGCGGGGAATGCCGACCGTGACCCCGTCGAGCGCGACGACCTGGGCGTCGCCGCGCCCGTACACCTTCGCGATCCGCTGGGTCCGTGCGGCGAAGTCGCCCGCCCCGGGCGCGGTGCGCGCGCCGGCGGTCGATGGGGCGGTGTTCGTCACGTGAAACTCCCATGTGTAAGTGAGCGGGACTGGTTGCACGTCGCGATCGCGCCGTTCCCCCCGGCGATCCGACGTTCAAAACAGTAGAAGGCGAACGATCTCGTGTGATGCGCCTCAGGAACGGACTTGCCGGTCCACCCCTGGCAGTAGACGGGCCCCTCCGGTCGTACCAGCGGAGTAGACCCGCCCGCCCGGAAGGCGGGGGCCGCCTCAGG